>CALIZK010000031.1:0-3641 GCA_938028635.1 uncultured Atopobium sp. | reverse complement strand
TCTACGTACAATTTTCTGTACAAAGTTTTAACTACACGCACGTAAAGTCGTACAATATTTGAGTACGCTTTACGTGCTTTTCTTTTACTCATATACAACGGCTAGGGGAGATTGTGGCGTTTCATCTAAAGAAAAAGACAAACGTGGTTGAACGCCATTTTTCTCGTCGATTTCAAGTTGCACTCATTGGAGAGGGCCTGCTTGTAGGTCTTCTGGGTGGTGGCGTTGTCACACTCTACCGCCTTTGTCTCTCGTTTGCAGAAGAACAAATGCGTTCAATCACTGAATCAATTGCAGGTAACTGGCCTTATATGGCGCTTTGGTTTAGTGTCCTTCTTATTCTCATGGTGGTTGTTAGTCTCCTTATGAAGTTTGAGCCCTACACCGCCGGCTCTGGTATTCCTCAAACAAATGCTGAGGTTATGGGTTCTGCTGATATGCCTTGGTATCGAGTTCTTCCCGTCAAGTTTATCCAAGGCGTCCTGGTGGCCTTTGGTGGTCTTTCTATGGGCCGAGAAGGTCCATCAGTCCAGTTAGGCGCTGTTTCTGGCAAAGCAGTCTCCAAAATTCTCAAGCGTAAAAGGGGAGAAGAACGTCTTCTGGTTACCTGTGGCGCTGCAGCAGGCATGTCTGCTGCCTTTCACGCTCCTCTTACTGGCACACTCTTTGCCATCGAAGAGATTCAAAAAGAGTTTCATGCGCCACTGATTATCTCGGCAATGACTGCGTCTGTAGCTGCAGACTTTCTTGTTTCCAATGTCCTTGGTATGAAGCCAGTCCTAAAGCTTCCTTACGTAGCACCATTACCTCATGTCGACTTTGCATTTGTTCTTATCGTCGGTTTTATCTGTGGTTTATTAGGAGCGCTCCACAATAAGGGAATGTTCTTTGCCCAGGGGCTGTACAAAAAGATAACTAAGTTTGTGCCTTTCTCGAGGCTCATTATTCCATTCATGCTAGCTGGAATTATGGCTTTTATCTGGCCAGATCTTCTTTGTGGTGGCGATGCCATTATCGAGAAAATCAAAGAGCCAGCAACGCTCACTGAACTCATGGTTATAGTGCTTTTGCTGGGAAAATATTTCTTTACCACAACATGTTTTGCTGCTGGAACGCCAGGCGGAACTCTCTTTCCAATGGTTGTTATGGGAACACTTGTTGGAACACTGTTTGCCCTGGTAGCAACCCATGTTTTTGGCATACCTATGGCATATGCACCAAACTTTATTGCCATGGGTGTTGCAGGCATTTTTGCCGGAGCAGTTAGAGCGCCCGTCACCGGAGTAGTGCTCATCTTTGAGCTCACAGGCTCTCTTGAAGCTCTTATGGCTATGTCTGCAGTTGCAATTGTGTCCTATGTAACCGCAAACATCCTGCGTGTTGACCCATTCTACGAGCATTTACTTGCAGAATTCTTGGCTTCTCAGCAGGGGGAGTCTAAACCAACACTTGATTCTGGCGAGAAAATCCTTCATGAGTTCACTGTTGGCCAAGGGAGTCCCGTTGAGGGCAAATTGCTCCAAGATATCCCGTGGCCTGACAAAGTGAGGGTTGTAACTATTGATCGTGCGGGCTTGGAAATTATTCCAACCGGCCAAACTGAATTGATGGCGCTGGACAAGATTCTTGTAATTTTTGATGAGATGTATGAAAGCGATGTCGTGATTAAATTGAATGTCATGACTGACTCATCGGTATAGCGCTTATCGCTGTCGCACACGTTACCGTAAAGGAGAGGGGCTCAAAATCCTTCTCCCTTTTCTTCAACTCATTAGTTTACATAATATCGATTATCAGACTTTTATATATTGGAGACGCAAGTGAGCACTCTTGTTCATCAAGATAGCCAGAATACTTTAACCCTGCCTCGACTTTCATACCCCACGTCCAATTACTTCAAAATTTGAGCCTCTGAGAGCCGTTTTAAGCCACGTTCTTAATCTGTCATGAGTATTTATACCTCTAGTAATTTAAGCTTAACTACGGCACCTCTTTTATAAATTGTTTTGCTACTTTCTAGATCTAATTACTTATTGATTAGCAATCACTGATAGAACTCCGATACTCTGTGACTTCTCTGTATGAAGATATTCAAAAATCCAATTTAATTTTATTTGATGAGTCTAGCCAGAAATTTGTAAAAACTATTCAAGTCTATTGAGACATTTAGATTAAATTTTTATCTGGATATCAAAATAAAAGAATCTTATTTCCCGTAATGCTATTTCTGATAAGTTTTATTTATTGTTCTAGTCAAACTACTTTATTTTCAATTCATCACTCCCCTTCTAATTAAAAACAAGCAATCTACCTGCATATTTATTATATATCCGCAGGTAGATTGAATAAAATAGTTCAATTGTTAGTCTGTAGCGTGCTACATTTCAACGTAAGAAAACGCATTGACAAGCAATTCAAAAAGACAAACGAGCTTTTGCCACCCGACGCTCTCCATAGCATGCGCATGCGAGTGTCATACTATGTACACACCATCCAAAACACGGTAAGGATTCATGTGACCACAAAGACCGTACAGATAGCAGGCATTTCCGTACAACTCACGCGCAAGGCCATCAAGAACATCAATCTGCGTGTTAGTCGAGAAGGTTGCGTTAACGTGAGCTATCCGTGGCACACTTCCGAAGCGGCTGCGATTTCCTTTGTCGAATCCAAATCCGATTGGATTCGCGCCGCTCTTTCTCGCACCTCTTTACTTGGCGAGAAGGACCTCCAAGCTCCCACTCCCATAGCCTCCGGACATACGGTGAGCGTTTGGGGACACCCGTACAACCTGCGAATCATTCATGGATCTAAACGGACGGCACGCATCTTTGAACACGACGTTATTATCGCGCTTCCCAACCGCTACCTGGACGACGTTAACTCCCAAACTTCACAGCGAGCCATTCGTAAAACATTTGATGAGTTTCTCGCCCAAGAGATGCGCGCAGTTCTGCCTGAACTCACCACCGCCATGGAAACAAAAGTTCAAAAGCACGCCTCGCAGTATCGAGTGCGCCGCATGAAGAGCCACTGGGGTTCGTGTAACACAAGCACATCAGCCATTACACTTAACCTTGAGCTTGCCGAACATGATAGAGAAGCCCTGAAGTACGTTATCGCTCATGAACTCACCCACCTCTACGTTCGCGGACACAACCGTGCATTCTATGCACTTCTCGCCACCTTCTATCCCAACTGGAAAGAAGTCCGCGCCAGCCTCAAAGGCGCGCGGCCGTCTCTTAGATAAAGAATGTAGAATTGCTGTATTAAAAGGAATAGAAAATTTAATTATCTCAAGGAGTTACATGAAGATCGCTCTTATAAAACCAAGCGAAGAAAATAAAGCCAAGCTCATAGAGATGCTTGATGAGTGGAAACATGATATCGAGACAAATCATACAAATCCATCTCCAAGACGCATTTTTAGATTTGATCACCATGACTTTACAAACTATCTAGAACAACTAGACGTAAAGGAACCCGTTCCAGCTGATCGAGTACCTACAACAACCCTCTTTTGCTATGACTATGATAAAGACATTTTTGTTGGAGCGGTAAATATTCGCCATAGTCTTACTGAGGGGCTTCTATATAGTGGCGGACACATCGGTGATGGAATTCGACCAAGTGAGAGAAGA
>CALIZK010000030.1:0-2480 GCA_938028635.1 uncultured Atopobium sp. | reverse complement strand
TCCTTGGTGGCCTAGCTCTTTATTAAATTCGTCCAAGTTTTGGGACGCAGTTCACATTGAGAAGAGGCTTTGTTGTGCGTTGGAAGTGCTGGTAAATGGACCTTCTCGCTAAATTCCACGCCGACAAAATTCCGTGCGGAGATTTGCGCTGGGTATTAGAGCTCTTTGTAGACAGGGAACCACTTGAGGGCGTCAACTGCCTCTTTTGCATCGGCAATTGACTCGCGGTTCAAGCCCTGCTTAATTGCTTCTTCTGCAACACCAACGGCAATACGCTCGGAGAATTCAGTAATCTTGGAGACTGGAGGAAGAATTGCTGCTCCAGGCTTTGTGGTGTCGACGATTCCGCCAAGCGAGTGAGCTGCCAGGGAAATCATCTGGTCTGTGAGCAGGCGAGCCTTTGATGCAAGAACACCCAAGCCAAGGCCAGGGTAGATGAGAGCGTTGTTGGCCTGGCCAATCTGGTAAGTTACACCGTTGAGCTCGACGTCGTCTGAGGGGACACCGCAGGCAACTAGCGCGCGACCATCAGTCCAGGTCAGCAGGTCCTGGGCGGTTGCTTCTGCAAGTTTAGTTGGGTTGGACAGAGGAAAGACCATAGGGCGATTGCAATGAGCTGCCATTTCGCGAATAATCTCTTCAGTGAACGCTCCATGAACGGTAGAGGTTCCAACCATGATTGTTGGGTGAACCGTCTTTACAACGGCCGCTAGGCTGGTGAGCTCGTCAGCGTTTGCGAACTCAGAACGCTTGCGAGCAAATGGCTTCTGCTGAGGGGTTAGATTGTCCATGTCGTCGAAGAGAAGTCCCTGGCGATCTACTAGATAGAAGCGCTTTCGAGCCTCTTCACGGTCTATTCCCTGGTCCACAAATTCTTGCAGTACACGCTCAGCGATGCCGCAACCAGCAGTTCCTGCGCCAAAGCAGAGATATACCTGGTCGACGAGTTTCTCGCCAGAAATATTGAGGCCACCGAGGATACCTGCGAGGGTAACAATGCCGGTACCCTCAACGTCGTCATTAAAGACGGGGTAGGTGTTCTTGTAGCGGTCCAGGATTGCCGCGGCGTGTGAGCGGCCGAAGTCCTCAAAGTGCAGGTAGAGGTTGGGGAAGAGCTTCTCGGCAGTGGTCACAAAGTTGTCAATGAAGGCGTTGTAGCGCTCTTCATCAACGCGCTTGTGATGCTCGCCCAGGTACAATGGGTCATCGAGTAGCTCCTGGCGATTGGTGCCAGCGTCAATGACAACAGGCATGATGCGATTTGGATCAACGCCAGCTGCGGCGGTGTAAACCATGAGCTTGCCAACAGAAATCTCAACGCCATTGGTGCCCCAGTCGCCAATACCCAAAATGGCCTCTGCATCGGTAACAACAATCAGGTCAATATCTCTATCTGCGGCTGCATTCTTTAGTGAGGTTTCAAGATCCTCAGGACAATCAACTGACAGGAAGCATGCATACTGCGAGTCTACATAGCGCTGGGAGTACTGCTCAATGTCAGGTGCGATAGTTGGGTCGTAGACGATTGGCATGAACTCTTCGATGTGCTTTGAGAACAGGTTATAGAACAGTGTGCGATTTTCGGAGAAAAGCCTCATGAGATAATGACGCTTTGTCTCAAGAGTAGGGTACTGCTGAAAAAGCACGTATGCCTGCTCTGCCTGCTCTTCAATGGTCTGGATGTTAGGAGGAAGAAGGCCTACCAGGCCATATTTCTGTCGCTCCTCCTGCGTAAAAGCGGTTCCCTTGTTTAAAAACGGATCATTCAGTAGTTCAAAACCTGTCTTCATAACAACTCCCAAGTGCATTGTATTCCCAGGCATATTGGCTGATGCGTAGCGCGTTTAAGCGCGCGGCATTAATGGCGCCCTCGTAGCTTGTCAGAAATAACAATAATCATTTCACGTTATGTTTTCTTGGGAAATTGAGGAATTTACTTATCGGCAAAGGCAAAGGCGATTGAAATTGCGTAGCAAAGCTGCACCAGGTAGTACAAATTACGAGTCAAAACCTCACCGGGACTATACAAATTATAGCCAACTGCGGTTTTGTTGTGTGCTTGGGGTGCAAGTGGTAAAAAATGCGTTTAGTTGGAGTATGCAGCGGCGATTAGTTTTTATGCAAGTCATCTATCTGCGATTTTATGACTGACTAAAATAACAAAATCTGGATACTTTTTGCCACCTGCGCAAACGCAAGTCAGAAAATTTCGTGATTGCAATTTGACTTCCAACTAAACGGATATTTTACCCAAAAGAAGGGTCTGATTTAGTCAGGTCAAATTTTTGATACAAAAATCCGTATAAAGAAGGTTGATTATGCAGCTTTTGAACAGGTGGTCGAATGTTGTATAGGTGACTGGTCAACAGATTGCTGAGGGCGCCAATTTCTTTGCAGTTCGCTGTTATTTCACTACAACGGCGCCTTCTGGAAGCGTGATATCCGCATCAGTTGCAATTAAGAGGTTGTTACCTGGTGTT
>CALIZK010000029.1:0-11402 GCA_938028635.1 uncultured Atopobium sp. | reverse complement strand
GCAGCCTATTGCAGGCAAGTGAGTGGTTTGGCCAGGCTAGATGACGTGCAAGGAAAGGGTCAGGCCCCTGGTTTCCAAGAAGGAATGCATTGACCTCTGCATCAGTTGCAACAAGCTCTTGTGGTAAATCATGAACCACTTCTGCGCCAAACAGATAGTGGGTTATTAAAGCAGGCATAGGACTCCTTGTAGTTTTTCAATATAAGAGTAGCCCAAAATAGCTTATAGGCGTTAAAATTTCTCCTTCGTGTTACAAGATTTAATGATACTTGGGAACTGACACATGGGTCTACTTGAAATTTTAATGCTGGGTATGGCGCTTGCAACAGATGCGTTCTCTGTCACTATCTCTAACACCTTTGCCTTTGATGACCATAGGGTTTCTCGCCTCATGCGCATGCCTCTTTTCTTTGGCCTCTTTCAGTTTGGTATGCCTCTTGCCGGTTATTTTGTTGGCGGCATTGCAGCAGAGTTGATTGAGAAGTATGCAGGAATGGTCTCTTTAGTCATCCTTGGCTTCATCGGTTCAAACATGCTGTACAGCGGCTATAAGGCGCTCAAAGAAGACGCTTCTGAGGAAGATGAGGAAGAAGCCCAGCAAAGTGCTACGACGCTCTCTTATGGAAAGCTGCTCTTTCAAGCTGTTGCTACAGCAATCGACGCATTTGCTGTTGGGGTAAGTTTTAGGGCACATAGTGTAGACATTTTGGTTGCCTCGGCGCTCTTTGGCATTATCACCGCAATTCTCTGCACCATTGCTCTGTTCATTGGCAAAAAACTTGGTTCTCTTCTGGGCGACCGTGCCGAGATGGTGGGCGGTATAGTACTTATCCTGATTGGACTAAAAGCCTTTTTTGGATAAAATCTGTTTGACCAGACGGATTATGTAGCAGGTAAGGAGGTAGCGTGAAGTTTATCCCAGATTGTCTGCGCCAGAAGATGCATAAAACTTTTGGACCAAAAGACCCTGACGAGAAGATCACTCCACCAACTGCCACTTCTGTTACAAGAACTTCATTTATTATCCTGGCTGTCTCGGCGGTTGCTGCACCTGTAATAGCTACGGTAGCAAACGTTTTGAGTCCAGGAATTTCTTATGTTCAGCAGGAGCTTCTTCCTCCACGTCCTAACTCAAAGGTTCCTGGCTATGCTCGAGCGCTTATTCAACTTGCGCAACGAGAGGGCTCCCTCAATCTTTTAAGTACTTCCAAAGAAGCGGTAAAGCCCCTGGTAGAAACATATTCAAGAATGTTTTCTATGCCTGTTACGGTGGGTGAGGCAACGGAGGAAGAAATTCAGGAGTTTATTCAGCAAACATATACTTCTGGTAAGAGTGTGGAGTCTGAAACTTCTGATACCAAATCTGATGTTGATTGGGGCTTTGAGAAACCCGATGTCATTTTCTTGGCAAGCGAAGCTCTCATGCAAAATTTTGAGACTTCCGCATATTGTCAACCGTTTGAAGTTTCTTCAACAGAGCAGTACGTGCGCCCTGAGTTTTTTGACGCCAACGGACACTGGTATGCCTACGCTGCAGATCCATTGGTTTTACTGGTAAATCAAGAACGCCTTAATGAGAAAAAGATTTTGCGTCCTCACGAATGGACCGATCTTCTTACAGATGGCCTGCGTGGAAGGTATGTTATTCCTGACCCCGCACTTACGCATACGGGCAAGAAGTTTGAATCGCTCTTTTTAGGACAGTATGGTCTGGATAAAGGCGCTCAAATTATCCAAAGTTTGTTTGAAAATGTTGACGCATTTTCTGAAAGTACCCATCAAGCTATTAGAGACACAGGATTTGGCAGGTACAGGGCTTGTGTTTGTCCGCTGAGCGCTGCGTATAGGGCAATTACTAAAGACGATTTTGATAATCTTTCGGTTATTCTGCCAGGCACTTCTTATTTCTCTACGATAAGGTCATTTGTATGTCAAGGGTCAAAACATACGTATTCAGCGTATTTATGGCAGGAATTTATTACTAAGCGAGATTCTGCTGAACACATGGGAGAAATGGACTCGTTCTTCTCGCCAGTTATTGAGGGAACGCCAACTCCTTGGTATGCAAGCCGCCTAAATTTGACAGCAGTGAGCGAATCAATGCAGGTAGCTCCTGCTCCAACCGATGCAGAAGGTGATCTCATCAAGCTTGAAGACGTTCATGCTATCTACAGTAAGCTGGTCAACGCATAGCTCTTTCCATACGTTAAGCATTTGGACACCAAAAAACGGCCCAGGTAAACTGAGCCGTTTTGCTTTAAAGATGGAGTGACGAGAAGACCAGTTTTCTCGCCAAGAAGCTCTGATGAAGAACTAGACGTAGAAGAGCATCTTGTTGTAGCTAGGAACTGGCCACCAGTCATGTCCGCAGATGAGCTCCATGGAGTCAACGGCGCTGCGGAGGCGAGCCATAGCAGGAAGAACTTCATTGCAGTAGTATTCGCACTGCTCCTGAGGCTGATCCTTCATCTGGTGAGCTGTGGTATTGATCTCATCAAGGCTGTTGGTAGCTGCGTAAATCTCGTCAATACCTGCGGTGAGCTTCTCAACAATCTCTGTTTCTGCAGCACTTTTGATACCAATAGCCTGCTTAGCAGCAACTGAAGAGGCAACATCACTTGAGTAGGTAAAGAGGGCAGGCAGATACATGTGGCGCGTCATATACAGCATAGTACGAGCCTCAATGTTGAGAACCTTAGCGTATTGCTCTGCCTTTGCAACGTAGCGAGCTTGTGCTTCTGCCTGGGAAAGAACACCGTAGCGCTCAAAGAGCTCAATGTTCTCTGGAGCAATCATTGCGGGAAGTGCTTCAGGGGTGGTGCGGAGGTTTGGAAGGCCGCGCTCCTCGGCAAGTTTCTCCCAATCGCCTGAGTAGCCATTGCCCTCAAAGAGGATGCGCTCGTGAGCCTTAAAGGTGTCAATAACCCAGCTCAAAGCTTCCTTAGTGAAGTTCTCCTTGGAAACGTCTTTAAGATCGTTTGCAAAGCGGTCACACTGCTCGGCAACAATAGTGTTCAAAATGACGTTAGGATCAGAGAGGTTCTGCTGGCTGCCGCACATACGGAACTCAAACTTGTTACCAGTAAACGCAAAGGGGCTGGTACGGTTTCTATCCGTGTTGTCCCTAAGGACTGCAGGTAATGTTGGTACGCCAAGGTCCATACGAGTGCGCTTTGCACCGTGAACATCGGAGCCAGTAATGAGGTCGTCAACAATTACAGAAAGCGCAGCGCCTAGGAAGACGGAAACAATTGCAGGTGGAGCCTCATTTGCGCCAAGACGGTGATCGTTTCCAGCAGATGCAACCGACATGCGCAGAAGGTCTGCATGAGAGTCAACAGCAGCAACAAGGCACGCAAGGAAGACCAGGAAGCGGAGGTTTTCGCCAGGTTTATCGCCAGGCTCAAGCAGGTTTTCGTCATCTGCAGAGAGCGACCAGTTGTCGTGCTTACCAGAGCCATTGACGTACTCAAAGGGCTTCTCGTGCTCAAGACAGGCAAGGCCGTGATGCGGTGCAAGAAGCTTGAGCTTCTCCATGGTCAGGAGGTTGTTGTCAATAGCAAGAGCGCCCTGCTCAAAGACAGGTGCAAGCTCATGCTGGCAAGGAGCAACCTCGTTATGCTTGGTCTTTGCAGGAATACCCAACTTCCAGAGTTCGTCATCAAGCTCTTTCATGAAGTTGTTGACGGTTGGACGAATGGCACCAAAGTAGTGCTCGTCAAGCTCCTGACCTTTGCTTGGCTCGCAACCAAAGAGGGTACGACCACACAGAATAAGGTCAGGACGCTGCTCAAAGTCTTCCTCTTTGATAAGGAAGTACTCCTGTTCAGGGCCAATGTTTGTGACCACGCGAGAAGGCTCTTGTCCAAAAAGTGCAAGCACGCGCTTGGCCTGCTTCTCTAGGGCTACCTGAGAACGAAGCAGGGGAGTGCGCTTATCTAGAGCTTCTCCGGTGTATGAAATAAATGCAGTTGGAATGCAGAGAACTTCATCTTTGATGAAGGTTGGGCTTGCGGGATCCCAAACCGTGTAACCACGAGCCTCAAAGGTGGCGCGCAGACCACCAGAAGGGAAGCTTGATGCGTCAGGCTCGCCCTGTACCAGCTCTTTTCCCGAGAAGGACATCAAAATAGTGCCGTTTCCCTGAGGAGTCATAAAGCTATCGTGCTTCTCGGAAGTAATGCCTGTGAGAGGCTGGAACCAGTGCGTGAAGTGAGTAGCACCTTTTTCAAGTGCCCACTCTTTCATGGCATGTGCAACCTCGTTTGCAATGTCGAGGTCAAGCGGCTTGCCGTCCTGGATGACACTACGAAGTTTCTTGTACGTTGGCCTTGGCAGACGTTCTTGCATATCTGCGTCGGTAAAGAGAAGTGAGCCAAATTCCTGAGAAACTTTGTCGTGAGCCACAGCCCCTCCTTGTGGGTAAATGCTGGCAGTTAGTCTGTTTTCTCGCGTGCTGGGCACGTTATGTTGGTTGTTATTTTCGCACGTTTGGCAGAGTCAGAGTGGCGAGGATGCAAACAGAAACATAACGATTACAAAAAATTTTAGCCGCCGTCAGAAGAGATGTGGGCTTTGTTTCCATGGGCTCTGGCGCGCATAAGCAGAGGAAGTCTTAGTACAATAGAAGCACACAAAACTAAGAGGAGCAGGTATGTCTGATACTACTATGCCAGTTGATACTACAGATCAAAACGAGGCTACACCAATCAAAGAAGCTGCAGCTAAACCACAAAGAACCATTGCTGTTATTGACGGAAACTCGCTTATGCACCGAGCATTCCATGCAATCCGTCAGCCTATGGCAGCACCAGATGGTACGCCAACTGGCGCGCTGTTTGGCTTCTTCAATATGTTTATCAAGCTTGTTGAGTCCTTCTCGCCAGATGGTGTCATTTGTGCCTTTGATAAGGGCAAGCCACAGGTTCGCATTGACATGTTGCCTCAGTACAAGGCTCAGCGTCCTCCTATGGATCCTGCTTTGCATGCACAGTTCCCTATAGTTAAAGAGCTGCTCAAGACGCTGGATGTTCCTGTCTGCCAGCTTGAAGGCTGGGAGGGCGACGACATCTTGGGTACCCTTGCTCGCCGCGGTGAGGCAGAGGGCTATCAGATGCTGCTCTTCACGGGTGACCGCGATATGTATCAGCTCTCCACAGAAAACGTCAAGATTGTCTCTACGCGCAAGGGTGTTTCTGACGTCTCAATTATGACGCCAGAGACTGTGACAGATCTCTACGCTGGTATTACGCCAGAGCTTGTCCCAGATTTCTATGGTCTTAAGGGAGATTCTTCCGATAACATTCCAGGCGTTCCCGGAATTGGCCCCAAGAAAGCCGCTGCGCTGATTGTGGAGTATGGCTCGCTTGACCAGGTCATTGCCCACGCTGACGAGGTCAAGGGCAAGGTGGGAGAAAACCTTCGCGCTCATATTGATGATGCGCTGCTCTCCCGTAAGGTGGCTACTATTCGCACTGATGCACCGCTTGATATCAACCTGGACGACGCTCAGTTCCCAACATTTGATCCAAATGACGTGGTTAAGGCTTTTTCGGCTTTGGGCTTTACCGGCATGACCTCAAGGCTTGCCCGCATGGCTGGCGGCTCTGCTGCTGGCGCAGTCGCACAAACTGCTTCAGCTACACCCGCACTTCCTATTCCATCAGAGTTTTTGCAGGCAGGAGACGCATCTGCTGCGCTCACTGCTGCAATTGAGAACCAGGAGTGGATTGGCGTTGCTGAGGATTCTGCGGCCGACGCTGGAGCCCTCTTTAGCCTTTCTCGCACGCTTTGGGTGTCTACAGAAAAGGCACTCCTCAAATTTGAGGGAGAAAACGCAACCGCAGCACTCTTGCGCATTTTGCGAGAAGCCCGTGTTGCTGCAGACGATGTCAAGGCGCTGCTGCACGAGGTAAGCCCTGTTGATTCGTCTGAGCCACAGAAGATGGATATTGAGACTATTGATTCTGATCGTCTCTTTGATACAGGTGTTGCTGCCTATCTGCTTGAGTCTGATCGTTCAAGTTTTGATATTAATGGCCTGGTTGAGCTGTACTTTGGCTCTGAGCTTCCTGAGCCTACAGATGAGATTCCCGCTGCAGCATTAAGAGCAGTAGCTGCAAGAAACCTTGTTCCTGTACTGACTAAAAAGCTTGAAGATGATGGCTCATATGAGCTGTTTGCTGCGCTTGAAATGCAGCTTCTACCGGTCCTTGCTGCGATGGAGCGTCGTGGTCTTTACGTTGACCCTCAAAAGCTTGCTCAGCAGTCTGCCCAGCTAGCGGAAGATATTACGCAGCGCGTGGCAAGCATTCACCAGACCGCGGGCGAGGACTTCAACTTGGATTCTCCAAGCCAGCTTTCGCATATCTTGTTTGACGTGCTTAAACTTCCAACCTATGGTCTCAAAAAGACGCGCACTGGTTTCTACTCCACCAACGCAAAAGTTCTAGGAGAGCTGGCGCAGGAGTACCAGATTGTTGCTGACGTCCTTGAATATCGTGAGCGCGCCAAGATCAAATCAACCTATCTCGATGCGCTTCCTGCACTTATTCGTGGCGATAAGCGCATTCACACCACGTTCAACCAGACCGTTGCTGCAACAGGCAGACTTTCCAGCTCTGATCCAAACCTGCAGAACATTCCTACCCGCTCTGAGCTGGGACATCGTGTCCGCACCGCCTTTACCGTTCCCGAGGGCAGCGTTTTTCTCGCCTGCGACTACTCCCAGATTGAGCTGCGCTTGCTGGCACACCTTTCAGCTGACGAGCACCTGGTAGCAGCATTTAACTCTGGTGCCGATTTCCACGCCGCAACTGCCGCACGCGTCTTTGGCGTGCCTGTTGAAGAGGTCACGCCAGCACTTCGTAGCCGTGCTAAGGCAGTTAACTTTGGCATTGTCTATGGTCAGCAGGCCTTTGGTCTGGCAACGTCTCTGAAGATTTCCCGCAAGGAAGCGCAAGAGATGATTGACCGCTACTTTGACGCATATCCTGGCGTTCGCGCCTATCTGGATGACTCCGTCCGCACTGCTCACGAGTGTGGCTACGCTCTTACTATGTATGGTCGCAAGCGCCACATTAGAGAGTTCAACCAGTCAAATCGCCAGCTTATTGCTTTTGGCGAGCGCACTGCTATGAATCACCCTATGCAGGGAAGTGCCGCAGACATTATCAAAATTGCAATGATTAATGTCGAGAAACGCCTGCGTGATGAAGGCCTTACGTCAAAGTTGATTCTTCAGATTCACGACGAACTTGACTTGGAAGTTCCAGAGTCAGAGATTGAGACAGTCTCTAAACTGGTAAAAGAGACCATGGAAGACGTTGTTACTCTGCGTGTTCCTCTCATTGCCGATGTCAGCTATGGTTCTAACTGGGCTGAGGCAAAGTAGGCACGTTCAACGCTCGTTCTAGAGGAGATTTGGTATGGAGGCTGCAACCTCATACATGCACGTCACAGTCTATACAGACGGTGCGTCTCGAGGAAACCCTGGTCCTGGTGGCTATGGGGCTGTGCTTCTGTACACCGACCCTTCCGGACAGCAGCATACAAAAGAGTTTAGCCAGGGTTATAAAACCACTACAAATAACCGCATGGAGCTCCTCGGCGTCATTGTTGCACTTGAGGCCCTTAAGCGCCCCTGTCAGGTAGAGCTCTATTCCGATTCCAAGTACGTAGTTGATGCGTTTAATCAAAAATGGGTCTCGGGATGGATTAGAAAAGGCTGGAAAACAGCATCAAAGGAGCCCGTCAAAAACGTAGACCTTTGGAAGCGCCTGCTTTCCGCCATGGAAGACCATGAGGTAAGTTTTAAGTGGGTCAAGGGCCACGCGGGTCATCCACTTAACGAGCGCTGCGATCAGCTGGCCACTGAAGCAGCAGACGGTTCTAATCTTCTTGACGACACAGGCTTCTTCGCGGATCAGCCATTGCTATAACCCCAGACGCGTAGGGCGAGAAGATCTTCTCGCTACACATACTCTCTACAAGAAAACAGCCGCCTGAGTGGGCGGCTGTTCTTAGTTGCATGGGGTATCGAATTTTTAGTAACCAAACACAGCATAGCCAACAAGGCCTGGTCCGGTATGGACAACAAGGTCCGAGCCAGCCTCAACATACCTAAAGTCGGTGACATTAGGGATTGCTTCTTTAATCATGGCTTCCATTTCGGAGTAAATAATATTAGGCGCGGAGCAGCAAATTCCCACATGGACGCGGTCAAATTGCTGAGCAAAGGCTGATCCAAGAGCAATCTGTCCTGCAAGAGACTTCTGCCAGCCGCGAGTCTTCTTGGCAATGGTGTATTTGCCATTCTCATCGCAGGTAAGAACAGGTTTGATGTTCAACATAGAACCAATGCGATAAATTGCCTCAGAAATGCGGCCACCTTTGCGTAAATACTCAAGGCTTGGAACGGAGAAATATACGCGTGTGTTCAGAGAAGCCAGATCAAGTTTGGCACCAATCTCGTCAAGAGAAAGGCCCTGATCAATAAGACGTTGAGCCTCAATAACAATAAGGCCAGAAGCAATACCAATGTTTTTGGTATCAACAACATAAATAGGGAAGTCTGTAATGGACTCTGCAATCATGCGAGCAGTATCGCAGGTAGCAGAAAGTCCGGAGGAAATTGCAATATAGACAGCGCCCTCATACCCTGCTGCTTTTGCATCATCAAAGGCAGCTTTAATTCCCTCAGGAGAAGGAAGTGAAGTCTTAGGAACTTCTTCTTCAAAGCGGGCAACAAGCTCTGCTGGCGTAATGGTAATACCAGACTCATAGGAAGAGCCATCAGAATAGTTAATGCGAAGTGGGGTGATACGAATATTGTGTTCAGCAACAAAATCAGGTGGGACATTAGTTCCTGAGTCTGTGATGATGGCAATTCGCTTAGTGTCCATTATCCGCTCCAAATATATACGTGCTACAAGTAGCTAAACGTTGACTTTCTATTACCCACATTTTACATAGAGATATACCCCGTTTTCTTGAGATATGACAAGTTGCCCTCAACGGTAGGTAGACGGTACACTAGGCATATACATCGAGAAAAACTTTCATAGCTAACGGTCAATACCATTTAGATAAAGAGAGAACGGCAGATAATGTCTAGCATTTATAGAGAGCCCGTTGTAGTGAGAAGAATTGAGCAGCGCTCATCTCTAAAGAAAATCACCTCTAACAGCACTATTGCAGCAGCAGTCATGGTGCTTGCGGCTCTTATTGCACTTGTAGTTGCCAACTCACCTGCTCATGAGGTGGTTCGAGAAATTCTTGAAGTCCAAATGAGTTTCTCGCTTGGAATGATTCATGCACATATGGCTCTAGAAACCTTTGTGAATGACTTCCTTATGGCAATCTTCTTCCTACTGGTGGGCATTGAGCTCAAGTATGAAGTAACTGTTGGCCAGCTCAGAAAGCCAAGGCAGGCAATGCTCCCTATGCTTGCTGCTGTCGGCGGTGTCGCAGTTCCTGCCCTCATTTATCTGGCGCTTAACGCAAGCACTGCCCCTCATGGATGGGCAACGCCAATTGCAACCGATATTGCGTTTGCGCTTGGCGTTATGTCGCTGTTGGGCAACAGAATTAGTCCGCAAACAAAGGTCTTTTTCCAAACACTTGCTATTGCCGACGATATCCTGGCTATTGTGGTCATTGCGCTTTTCTATGGTCACACGCCAGATATTGCCTGGTTAGCGGCTTCTCTTGGCGTTCTTGTTATTTTGTGGGGAATGAATCGCCTGAAGATTTACTCTTCTGGTCCGTATTTGCTTGTTGGTTTGGTGCTCTGGGTTTGCATGTACCACTCGGGAATTCATGCAACCCTTGCAGGTGTTCTTCTTGCCTTCTTCTTGCCATCTCACTCTGATGTTCGCCTGAGCAAGCTGGGAAGCTGGCTTTCAAGACGCGCTCGTGAGCTTGACGATCACTACGACGATGAGCATCACGTTTTGGGTCAGCATGACTTTACACATGGTGCTAACTCTATTGAGCAGGTCATGCACCACGTAACTCCACCGCTTCAGCGTGTTGAGCACTATATTTCCGTCTTTGTAAACTTTGTTGTTCTGCCTATTTTTGCGTTTGTAAACGCGCAGATTACGTTGGTGGGAGCAGATTTCGTTGCTCTATTGAGCAGCTCTATTGCACATGGCGTTTTCTTTGGTGCCGTTCTTGGTAAGCCACTAGGAATTATTTTTGTAACGTTGTTGCTGGTCAAATGTAAGATTTGCAAGCTTCCTGCAAAAGTTGATTGGATTCAGATTACTGCCGTAGGTCTTATGGGCGGCCTTGGCTTTACCATGTCAATTCTTATCTCTAATCTTGCATTCCCCGATGCAGAGGAGATTCTTGCAGCTAAAGTAGCTGTTCTCGCTGCTTCGTTTGCTTCTGCAATCTTGGGTCTACTTTTTGTACACCTCGCAGAGTTCTATAAGCACCAAAGGCAGAACAATATAAAGGAAGATTAAGACTACTCGACCGTGCCGTAGGTAAAGCCCCAACCGTGCGCCGTAACAATTGAGTTAATCTGATCGCAGAGGCGAGCACGGACATATGTGCCAGAGGGAATCAACTCAATAACTTCTTGCAAATCTTCTTCAAGATCGTCTACTTCAGCTTGAATCAGCACGTCAACCTTAGTGACTGTGCCCGAGGGCTTGCGCTTATAAAGATTATCAACAAGGTGCTGGAGCTCGCCATATGCCTCCGAGCGCATGCCAGGCTGTGCAGAATTTGCCATGATTCTCCTTGTCGCGTTGATTTTTAAATCACCTATACTTTGTATCACGCAGAGACCGAAAAGGGGAGTGTCATGTTTGAGCTAGTTTCTCGCGAGCTGTTCCAGCCAAAATCAACCTCTGAGCAAAACGCTTATCAGAAGATGAGCGATGCTGAGCTTAACCAGGCCCTTGAGCTTATTGGACAAGAAGCTCGTGCACTTGGCGAGAAAAACCTCAAGCTTGATATGGCTCGCGGAAAGCCAAGCCTTGCGCAGACGGCGCTGTCTAAGCCTATGCTTGATGAGCTGAACTCCGCTTCTGACCTGACTGACGGCGGCTCTTTTGCGGACAACTACGGAGACCCCTGGGGCCTTCCTTCTGCGCGAGTCTTTGCCGCGGAGCTCACAGGTGTACCAGCTGATCAGGTCATTGTAAATGGTTCTTCTAGCCTTAACCTTATGCATGACATTATTTCTCATGCCGTAACCCATGGTCTTGCTGGTCAGCCTTCTTGGGCAGAGCAAATGGCGGCTGCAAAGGCTCAGGGCACTACACTTAAGTTCCTCTGTCCTGCTCCCGGTTATGACCGTCATTTTGCTATTACACAGCATTACGGACTTGAAAACGTTGCCGTACCTATGACTGAAGACGGTCCAAATATGGACGTGGTCAAGGAGC
>CALIZK010000028.1:0-9061 GCA_938028635.1 uncultured Atopobium sp. | reverse complement strand
TTGAAGCAACAATACCTTTAACTCCCTCGTGCCAGCCTTCTTTGGCAAGCACAATAGCACGACCGCCGTCGTAGATTTCTTTTGCCTGCACAAGCGCCTCATCTGTGAGCTTTCCTTCAATGGCGCGACGTTCAGCATTAATCTCTTCTAGCTTGCCAGCAAGAATAGTTGCCTCTTCAGCGTCTTCTGTAAGGAGAAGATCCAAAGCAATATCAGTAGTTCCCATACGTCCTGCCGCATTAAGGCGAGGAATAATAGAAAATGGCAAGGTATCTGCAGAAATCTGGGCAATATCCTGGCCAGCAACAGCAGCAAGAGCCACCAGACCCGGACGAAGACCTTTCTGCAAGCGTTTGACACCTTCAGAAACCAGTGCACGATTCTCTTTATTGAGCATCATCATGTCAGACAGCGTGCCCAACATAGCTACGTCAATATAATTAAGCCAAAGCTGAGGCTGATTTTGAAGCTGTCCTAAAACTTGTACTAACTTCAGCGCAACACCTGCACCAGCAAGTTCTCTAGAGGGGCAATCCTCGACAAGCTTTGGATCAGTGACCGGGACACCTTGCGGCACTAAATCTGCAGGCTCATGGTGATCGGTAACAACAACATCAATCCCCTGTTGCAGCAGCCATGCAACCTCCTGAGCAGCAGCGATGCCATTATCCACTGTAATAATTAAATCTGGCTTTCTATCTTTCAATACTCGTGCAAGAGCTTCTTCAGAAAGTCCGTATCCCTCACCAAAACGATGTGGAATATACGGCAAAACATCTGCTCCCAATCGACGTAAAGCCAGGGTAAGCAAACACGTTGAGCTCATTCCATCAACATCAAAATCACCAAAAACGGCAATCTTTTTATGCTCAACAATTGCCTTATGAACGTGGGCGGCAACCTCAGCCATTCCAGGAATACACTGTGGATCAAGCCAATCCCTTTGCAAGGATGGCGAGAGAAACTCTTGAGCTGCGGCTACATCAGTAAATCCACGTGCTACTAATACACGAGCAACAAGTGGCGTAACGTGCAATTCTTTTTTAAACAGCGACTCTAAATATACGTCTTGTGTAAGAACACTCCAACGAGTGCTTTTCTCGATGCCAGGCATCATGTCCTCTTTTCTGTGGCGGCAGAGCCAGCCAGGGGCACCTCGGGCGCCCGCGAATGTTTATCTCTTTTATTTTACCCGTGTCACCAGACAAAAAATGACTAGCTCGCAAATTAGTGAGCTAGTCATAAAAAATTTAAAACAAAGTTGTTTGCGCAGAGCTTTCAAAAAGACGGGTTTCTCGCCAAATAAACTTAGAAATCAACCACACCTTCAGAGTTTTCCCACTCCTCAACAAACTCGCTATAGGTACCTGCAAGAATTGCTTCTCGTGCCTGATGCATGAGCTCAAGCAGGAAGTAAATATTGTGCATAGAAAGCAGCTGACCGCCCAGCATCTCGTGCTGTTTAACCAGGTGATTGATATATGCGCGAGAATATCCGCCCGTACAAACCGGACAGGTGCACTTGGCATCAAGAGGGTCTGAATCTGCAAAGTACTTTGCGTTCTTGAGGTTCATACGGCCCTCGTGAGAAAACGCGGTGCCCATACGAGCAGTGCGTGTTGGAAGCACGCAGTCAAACATATCAATGCCACAAGCAACACCACGAATAAGCGTAGTTGGATTTCCAACACCCATAAGATAGCGAGGTTTATTACGCGGCATGTAATCTGCACAAAGCGGAGCCAGTGTCTCAAACATGACCTCGTGAGGCTCTCCGACGGAATAGCCGCCAATGCCATAACCAGGGAAATCACCTATAGACTCAAGGTGCTCAATGGAACGCTTACGCAAATCAAGGTGCATACCACCCTGAACAATACCAAAGAGTGCCTGATCAGGACGGGTATGAGCCTTAAAACACCTCTCAGCCCATGCACTTGAAAGCTCAACACCACGCTCAACTTTTTTGCGATCAGCAGGATAGCCTACGCACTGATCAAGCTGCATAACAATATCTGCACCAAGGTTCTGAGCAATCTGCATGTTAGTTTCTGGCGTCCAATACGACCATGCGCCGTCATAATCTACCGCACGGAATTTAACGCCCTCATCAGAGAGCTTCATGAACTCCTCGTGGCTAAAGACCTGGAATCCGCCTGAATCCGTCAGAATAGGTCCATGCCACTGCATAAAGTCATGCAGACCACCCATCTGCGCCACCAGCTCATCTCCGGGACGTTGAGACAGGTGATACGTATTTGCCAGAATAATCTTGGCGCCAAGATCACGGACGGTATCGGTCATCAAACCTTTAACGGTTGCCTTAGTTCCAACCGGCATGAAAATAGGCGTTGGAATATCACCATGAGGCGTATGGAAGATGCCAGCACGCGCGTGCGTTTTAGGATCTTCGGCGAGAAGTTCGTAGGTAAACCAAGAATCTTCTTTTTTCTCTGCCCAATTTTCTGTGTGTACGCAGGAAATTTTGGTGGTAAACCCCTGTGCTTTTTTGGAGCCGTCTGGCATGTAACCTCGATTACAACGTGCGAAGAGCATCGACCAAAGCTGTCTTGCCCTCTGTCTTCTGGTCCTTCATTTTTATCACACGTGCAGGACATCCCGCTACCACAGCATTTGCTGGAACGTCCTCAACTACCACAGCGCCTGCTGCTACAACAGCGCCTTCTCCAACACGAATACCCTCGATAACCACGGCATTTGCGCCAATAAGTACGTTGTCTTCAACAATAACTGGCGTAGCGGAAGCGGGCTCAACAACACCTGCAAGAACAGTGCCAGCACCAATGTGACAGTTCTTACCAACGGTCGCACGGCCACCCAACACAGCACCCATATCAATCATGGTGCCTTCACCAATAACGGCACCGATGTTAATAACAGCACCCATCATAATGACGGCATTGTTACCAATCTCAACGCGCTCACGAATCAGCGCACCTGGCTCAATACGGGCGTTTACGTCCTTCATGTTAAGCAGAGGAACGCCGGAGTTTCGACGGTCATTCTCGATATCAAAATACTCAAATGCGTCTGTGTTCTGCTCAACAACACTTTTAAGCTCAGACCAATCGCCAAAAACAACCTTTGAGGCTCCCTCACCGTATACGCGAGAAGATCCATAAGACACAGAAGCGCCCTCGCGTTCTTTAACGTACAGCTTAACGGGGGTCTTCTTCTCTGAAGTGGCAATGTAATTAATAATTTCCTGGGCGTCCATGCGCGTCCTTTCTTAGTCAAACAGACGCTGACCTATAAAGGCCAGCGCGTATATTTATCCAAAAATCAACTCTTCGAAGGTATAAAAGCCTGGGGTTTTTGTAAGTAATTTCTCAGCACACGCAACCGCACCGTTGACAAAAATCTGACGAGACGTTGCGCGATGTGTCAGGCAGACTTCTTCATCCTGTCCAAAGAAGTGCACCTCATGAGTACCAGCAACAGTACCGCCTCTGAGCGCAAACACGCCAATCTCATCTTTAGTGCGAGCTCCACAGAAACCCTCACGACCAGAAACAACGGGACGAGTACCCTCTGGATCAATTGCAGAAAGCAGCAGCTTTGCTGTGCCCGATGGAGCGTCAACCTTCTGGTTGTGATGTGTCTCCACAATCTCGGTATCCCAGCCGTCAAGTGCCTCAGCAGCCATAGCAACCGCACGCCTCAACACGGCAACACCCACCGAATAGTTTGCCGCGTGAATCACCGGCACGCTCTCCCCCAGCTGCTTGAGCTCAGAAAGCTGCTCTGGCGAGAAACCCGTTGTGCCAGAAACAAGTGCGCACCCGTGCTCACGTACAAAACCGACAACAACATCAAAAGCAGCAACACCAGAGAAATCCACAACCACATCAGGCGTCTGCTCAACGGTATTCAGCTGATTGATATTCTCGTGACCAAACGCACCAAGCACCTCAAAGCCGTGAGCAATCAGGGTCTGCTCGATGAGCTTTCCCATCTTGCCGGTACCAATTACTACTGCACTAGGCATCAAGAAGACCAGCCTTTCTCATAGCGTTCTCAAGCACCTCTGCATGCTCTTCTGTCATCTTCCACAGAGGCAGACGATAATTCTCTTCCATAAGTCCCATACGAGCCAGAGCGGCCTTGACAGGAATTGGATTAACCTCGCAGAAGAGCGCGTGAACCAGGTCAAGATACTGAAGCTGAAGCTCGCGAGCAAGAGAGACCTCGCCACGGTGCCACGCAACTACCAGGTCATGAACTATCTTTGGATCGAGGTTAGACCAAACAGAAATGACACCAGAAGCGCCAAGAGAAAGCAGAGGCACAATCATGTCGTCATTTCCAGACCACATAGTAAAGTCATCGCTCAAATAACGAGCAACCTTTGTTGCGTATGAAATATCTCCAGAAGCCTCTTTAATGCCCCATGCATTTGGATGTGCCGCAAGCCTCTGAACGTTACGCTCAGAAATTGAGCAGCCCGTTCTACCAGGAATGTTATACAGCACACAAGGAACGTCAACGCGGTCAAGAACATATGAGAAGTGCTGGTAAATACCCTCTTCGTTACTCTTATTGTAGTAAGGAGTAATCAGAAGCAGACCATCAACACCCGCCTTCTCCAGAGCCTGAGCCTTGCGCAAAGATTCAGCTGAAGAGTTAGAGCCAGCACCACCGATAACAGGTACTCTGCCTTGAGCCCTGGCAAGGATTGCCTTGACTACCTCAACGTCCTCCTCGTCTGTCATAGTTGAGGACTCGCCCGTAGTACCAAGAGCGAGAATACCGTCAATTCCCTGCTCAATCTGGAAGTCTACAAAGCGCTCAAGTGCCTCGAAGTCAACATTTCCCTGAGCATCAAATGGGGTTACTAAAGCGGTGATTGCACCAGTCAAATTCTTCATGTCCATAGTTTTTCTCGCCCTCTAACGTGTGGTGTTTATAGTTGTTTGTTGTGCCAGATCAGAAAAATCGGAGCCATCAAATGCAAGCGTTGCAAAGTAATCGGCCTCTGCCTCAGCGCGGCGAATAAGCTGCACGGATCCATCTTCTAGAAGCAGCAGCTCAGCGGAGCGCAGACGGCCGTTGTAGTTATAGCCCATCGAGAAACCATGAGCGCCTGTATCATGGATGAACAAGAGGTCACCCACAGCAACCTCTGGGAGCTGGCGGTTCTTTGCAAACTGATCGTTATTCTCGCAAAGTCCGCCCACAACGTTGTACGTATGTGTTGCAGGGGCATCCTCTTTGCCCATAACAGTGATGTGATGATAGGCATCATAGATTGCAGGACGCATAAGGTTTGCCGCACACGCGTCTACGCCTAGGTAGTGGCGGTACGTCTCTTTTTGGTGCAAAACGCGGGTAACAAGCGCACCGGCGGGGCCCAAAAGCCAACGTCCAAGCTCGGTGTAAATGGCAACGTCTCCCATACCTGCGGGAACTAGAACCTCTTCAAAGGCACGTTTTACGCCCTGACCAATGGCCAAGACGTCAGGCTCAACCTGGTCTGGCTTATATGCCACACCAATGCCACCAGAAAGATCAATAAATCCAATATGAATATCAAGCTCTCTGTGCAGCTTAACGGCAAGCTTAAAGAGGACGCGCGCAAGGTTTGGATAGTAATCTTCCTCTTGAGCGTTACTAGCTAGGAAAGCATGGAGGCCAAACTCAGTGACACCTTTGGTCTTAAGATACGCAAACGTCTGGAAAAGCTGCTCTTCTGTCATGCCAAACTTAGCATCATCGGGATTTCCAATAATGCCGTTTTGCGACTCAAACACACCGCCTGGATTAAGGCGTGCGCACATGACCTGCGGCATGTTGCTTCCCACTGCTTCTTCAAGCGTTGTAAGCATGTCGCCGCCAGCGTCTAAGTTAATAATGGCCCCCAGCTCATGAGCGCGGGCAAAGTCAAGTACTGTAGTGTCGTTTGACGAGAGCATAATGTTTTGACCGGTGACTCCACAGGCTTTTGCAAGCGTGAGCTCGGTAGCATTTGCACAGTCACAGCCGCAACCAAGTTCTGCAAGCAATCTCACAATATAAGGATTTGGCGTAGCCTTAACCGCAAAGTACTCTTTAAAGCCAGCGTTCCAGCTAAAAGCCTCTTGCAAAAGCTTTGCTCGGCGAACAATCTCTGCCTTGTTATACAGGTGAAATGGCGTTGGATACGTCGTAGTGATTGCCTCTAGGGCATCTACAGAAACAAACGGTTTCTTACTCAAAGCTCCCCCTCAAATTGGGGGCGCAATACACCGTCAAAGTAGCACCCCCGAAATCTCGGACAGTCTTGCATGTATTTCATACAAGCCCACCTGACAACCACGCCTGATTGCCAAGTTCGGCGAACCTCGCCTCCTTCTGGGGTCACTGCCTGCCGACTAACCCAGAACCCATCGTGCTCGCTCCTCTATTGACAGTAAAACCCTACCACAGAAAGCTCTGTATTTGGGCTAGTTTTGTTCTTCTCGCAAAGTATTAACAAAAGTCTTAAGGCGAGAAAGGCCTTCTGTTAGATTCTTGTCAGAAGCAGCGTAACTAATACGCACATAGCCCTCAGCGCCGAAGAAAACACCAGGTACCAGTGCTACACCAAACTCCTTGATTGCTCGCTCACAAAATGCCTCAGAATCAAGGGCAAATTCCTTGATTGATGGAAATGCGTAGAAAGCGCCTTCTGGTTCTTCAACAGGAAGATTCATCTCTGCGAGCGCAGAAAGAACAATCTGCCTGCGCTTTTGATAGTTTTTGCGCATAGGCGTAACGTCATAAGAAAGCGCATAGACAGCTGCAGGCTGAAGAAATGAGGGGACGGAAGCCACAAGCTGAGCATGGACTTTTCCGATATCTGCCGCAAGCTCGTCTGAAGTGGCAACCCAGCCAAGTCTCCAGCCCGTCATTGCCCATGGCTTTGAGAAACTATTTGTCACAATGCAGCGATCAGACAAATCTGGGTAGAGCTCAACAAAATGTGGAACGTCCTCAACATAGGCAAGCTCTCTATAAACGTCATCACACAAAACATAAAAGCCGTGTTTGCGGGCAAGTTCCGCTACCGCATCAAGCGACTCTTTTGTATAAACACATCCCGTAGGATTGTTAGGAGAAGTCAGCACAATAAGCTTTGTCTTCTCTGAAATCTTTGATTTAAGCTGCTCAGCATCAATCTGGAAATGATTGTCGCTGGTATCAAGCGGCACGACTACACCACGATTAAGCTGGCAGAGTGTTTTGTATACCAGATACGCTGGTTCAGGAATAATAACCTCGTCACCTGGATTCATAAGGGTTAGCATAGTTGCAGAAATGGCTTCCGCAGCTCCCACGGTAACTACAATGCCGTCTGGACTAACCCTCATACCACGAGCTGACTCCCAATCGGCAATAGCTCTTCTAAGCTCAGGAGTACCGATGTTAGGTGGATAGTGAGTGTTTCCAGCTGCAAGTTCTCTGTCTACTAAGTTGCAAATAGGAGCTGGAGTGTCTTCTCCTGGCTCTCCAATAGTTAAAGAAATACATCCTGGTGTTGCAGCAGCAAGTGCCGAGAAACGCCTGATACCAGAGGGTTTGAAAAGCTCTAGTGTTGTATTTCTTGATAGCGACATACAAACTCCTCAACATACTTTCAATCCATAATAGTTATCATTTAAATCATACGACACTTGACTGATACGAGGTTCGCATGAAAAGAGTTTTGTCTCTTGGCTTTAAGCTTATTACTGGCCTTCTAAAAAGGGTTCTTGCACCACTTTTCAAATTTGTAGGCGGGCTTTTTGTTCTAGCTTTACTGGTACTTGGTGGATATGTCCTCTACCTGCAGCTTACTTACTACCGCATTCCTGACAACACTCCTGTATCTAATCAAGGTGCCACTCCTGAAGCTACAACCGTACAGGTAGGTCAAACGTACACGGCTTCAACCTATAACATTGGCTTTGGTGCTTACACCCCTGATTACACCTTCTTTATGGATGAAGGCATCATGCAAGACGGTACACGAACCGTGGGAACTCACGGCCGTGCAGTAAGCAGAAACTCTGTGCTTTACACCACAAACGGTGCCCTGAACACCGTTTCTTCTCTGAATGGCGGTACAGCTCCTGACTTTATTCTTTTCCAAGAGATTGATACTTCATCTGACAGAAGTTGGCATGTGAATCAAGTTTCTGAAGCAGAGAGCCGCTTTGGATCCTATGCATCATATTTTGCGCAGAACTTCCACACCGCATTTCTCGCCTATCCACTCACAGAGTTCCACGGAACCTCTAACTCGGGAATTCTGACGCTTTCAAACGTACTTGCTTCTAGCTCAACTCGTCGTACCTACCCCATTGATGAGTCTTTCCCCACAAAATTCTTTGACCTAGACCGCTGCTTTATGATTACGCGCTACCCCACTAGTGATGGTCATGAACTGGTGCTCATTAACAGCCACATGTCTGCCTACGACAAAGGTGGCACCAGTCGTGCTCAGCAGCTTGCACTTTTGACCAAAGTTATGTCCGAAGAGCGCGCTAAAGGTAATTACGTTATTGCGGGTGGCGACTGGAACCATGCCATTTTGGGCTCGCTTACACTCTATCCTTCTGTTCAGCAGGTACCAGACTGGGTAGCAGAACTCAAAGATTCTGATTTGCCAGAAGGCTTTAGTGTTGTAGCTCCAGACAACCTTACCAACGTTCCTACCTGCCGTGGAGATGACATTCCATACGAGAAGGACAAAACATACACCACCACGGTTGATGGTTGGATTGTCTCGGACAATGTTGTTGCAACCGCTAGAAATATTGACACGCAGTTTGCCTACTCTGATCACAACCCGGTTCTGCTGTCTTTCACCTTAAAGAGCGTAGAGTAGAGTTATCCGTCTTTTATCATGTGCTTATTATGTGCGTGTTATACCTCTAATACGCACATAATTATTGACTTTGAAGTCTTTATCTTGTATAACAAAACTACAAGAAAGGCGGGTAATCATGGCAAAAGTAAGCACAAATATAAATTTGGATCCAACGCTCAAAAAGAATGCTCAGGAGCTTCTCAGAGATTTAGGCATGGATCTTACTACTGC
>CALIZK010000027.1:0-10400 GCA_938028635.1 uncultured Atopobium sp. | reverse complement strand
GTCGACATGAGGTAATGGTGCTACGTAAGGAAGCTGAAGGACAGGCTTCATACCAAGGACGTTAGAAACCAGGAAGTCAGCGCCTACTGATGCGGTCATTGCCGAGATAATCAGTGGAGCATGAAACTCTTTCTGAATCTCTTCGATAGCAAAAAGTGTGCCGGTGAGAGGGGCATGAAAAGCGGCTGACATACCCGCAGCTGCGCCACAGGTTACCAGAAGACGTTCTTCTCCCCTTTTGCGTTTAAGGAATTTTGAGACCGCTTTACCAGAAACAGCGCCTAACTGGACTGCTGGGCCTTCTCGACCCATAGAAAGGCCACCAAAGGCAACTAGAACGCCCTGGATAAACTTAACAGGAAGAACTTGATACCAAGGCATATCGGCAGATCCCATGACCTCAGCATTGGTCTGAGGGATTCCAGAGCCAGCGGTGTAGGGTTCAAACTTCATAAGCAGACAAACGGCCACCATAAGAATAATCAGAACACCAAACCAGAGAGCCATATATGGCCAATTACCTGCGATTGATTGAGTAATGGAGCGCATTTGAGCTTCTGCAAAAGAAAGACAAAGGCGATACAGCGTGACTACGCCGCCACCCAGAAGGCCAACAAGCAGGCCTTCTCCAATAAGGGCTACCTGAAACCTACGAGAAAAGTGACGCTCAATAATGTTTGTCTTATGTGTGAGATGAAACGCCACAAGCTCCCCTAGCAGTCTATGGTTAATAAAAAAGCACGTAAAGCGTACTTAGATATTGTACGACTTTACGTGCGTGAGTTAAAACTTTGTACAGAAATTGTACGTTAGCCGGAGAATGGTCCTCCACCATAGAATGCGTAAACAGACCCTTCGCATACACCAAGAGACTCGTTAGCAGCGTGAATCATACGACCGCCGCCAATGTAAATTCCAACATGCTCATAACCAGGACGTGTGAAAACAATATCTCCATAGTTGAGTTCATCTAGGGAATCATGCCAGTTACCAGCAGCGCGAATAGCACGGCCAATGGTTCCTGCGGTACCTGCACGGTAGCCGAGGAAGCAGTAATAGACCAGGCCACCACAGTCAAAGCCGGAAGAAGGAGAAGCTCCACCCCAAACGTATGGATAACCGATACATGCATAAGCTGTAGCAACGCCACCGCCTGCAGCTGGGTAGCCACCGCCACCGCCGGAGTATGATGACCCACCACCAGAATTAGAACTGCTGTTGGAGCTACTGGAGCTGCTGGAACTTGAAGAGCTGGAACTTGAAGAGCTAGAGCTGGAATCGTTAGAGGAGCTATCGCTAGAGGAGTTATCGTTAGACTCTGAGCTGTTAGAAGGAGTCTCGCGAGTAACTGTCTCAATTGCGTAAGCAACGTTGTTATTAGCTGCTGCAGCCTCCTGAGCAGCAAGCTGAGCTTTTACCTCAGCGTCAAGAGAGTCATAGTAACTCTTTGCCTCAGCGACCTGATTTTGGAGGTCATCAGCAGTAGTCTTCATTTCAGAAATCTGAGATTGGAGATTTTCTTGCTCTGCTTCAAGTTCTTGCTGCTGAGCCTGAAGTTGGTCACCAAGAGCCTTGACGGTATTGATGGAGTCAGCCTCCTGCTTGCTGGTGCGGTCCATATAGTAGACGCGGCTGACAAAGTCCTCTGGGCTAGATGCTCCAAGGAGGAAGTCCAAAGTCTCCTGTGGGCCTGCCTTATAAGCACTCTTCATTGCTGCAGAAAGGACAAGACGCTGCTTATTGAGCTGGTCTGTAGTCTCTGCAATCTGCTCCTGAACCTCACCAATCTTATTGTTAGTGGCGTCAAGTGCATAGGTTTTCTCGTCAAGGTTATTCATGGCCTCTGCAAGAGCTGCACCAAGGGAGTCTAGCTGGGCAGATGCGGCCTCAAGATCGCTTTGTGGGTCTGCGAATAGCTTGGCTGGGGTAAGCAGCGTAGCAGCTACACCAAGACCTGCAAATAAGAGAGCGTCTCGTCTTGTGAAAGATCGGCGCTGTGACATATAAGCTCCTTCCGCAAAGCACGAAATCAATTGGGCAACGTGTTGCTTTGCTTTGCCATCTAGGATAGCTCATTTGATAAAAAATCAAAGTCAACTCGCCGATTTCTTAGCGAGAAACCCGTGTAAACAGGAAGCTACCCTATCGAGTATTTGAATAGTTTACCCCGAAAATGACATTTCATACAAATTTCAAAGACTATTTGTGCAGTTATATAGCATGGAGCGGGCAAATATCATTGCATAAATTTATACTTGACCTGCAATTATGGAGAAATTCTATGTATTGCAAACAAGTTTACTGTGATTAACAAAATGCTTATGTAAATAAGACAAATGGCCGACAAGCGCGTAGTCTTGTCAGCCAAAATTGTCAGGTTAAAGTAAGTCTGATGTAAGTGAATTAGCTTATTGAACCTTAATAAGGGTGTAGACCTCTTGGTCAAAGCACTTACCAATAATCTCCCTTGGGTGCAGGTAGCAAAGCTCAAGCGCAAATGCAAAGCCCGCTACTTTTGCACCG
The DNA here is from genome assembly GCA_938028635.1 of uncultured Atopobium sp. Taxonomy (GTDB): domain Bacteria; phylum Actinomycetota; class Coriobacteriia; order Coriobacteriales; family Atopobiaceae; genus Lancefieldella. The sequence goes on along the minus strand of CALIZK010000027.1, from coordinate 7,877 downwards.
GCCTTCTCGGCAAGTTGCGCACAAGCAACGCAGGTGCCGCCAGTAGCAACGAGGTCATCAGCAATAAGAACCACGTCATCTGGGGTAAGAGCATCGGTGTGAATCTGAAGCTCGCTGGTACCGTACTCCAGGTCATAAGCCTGTGCGTAGACCTCACGAGGCAGCTTGCCTGGCTTACGAGCAGGAACAAAGCCTGCGCCCAGTTTGTAGGCTACAGGGGTTCCAACAAGAAAACCACGAGCCTCAGCACCAATAACCTTGGTGATTCCTGCATCAGCAAAGTGCTCTGCAATGTCATCAACAACTGCGTGGAAGCACTCAGGATCTTTAAAAAGTGGAGTTACATCTTTAAAGATAACGCCTGGCTCTGGATAATCAGGAATGCTAATGATATGACTCTCATAATCATACGTAGACACAATGTCCTCACATTCAAAATCAAAATCAATGAATAGTTATATATACCTAGATTACTCGTCTAGATGCATATCCTTAAAAGATTCACGAACTAATTTAGTGATAAGTTCATTTCTAACCGCATTGGTAAGGCCTAACATGCGGGTCAGAGCGGCCATAAACTTCTGGCGAGTCTCGTCAGTATGGTCAACTTCAACTCCCCCGCCTTTTTTAGCGTATACGACAAGCGACTTGGCAAACATACTAGATTCTCGGTTTGCGGCCATAACGTATTGACGTAGGTTCTTGGGCTCAAAACCAAAGTGACGAAGCTCACTACAAAGGCGAATCAGCGTTAAGTCTTTGCCATCTACAAGGTCTCTACCATGTGGAGAGCGCTTTAAAGTAATAACGCCTGCTTCGGAAAGCTGACGAACAAAACCTACAGAGCATCCCACAATTTCTGGGATGCGATCAATAGCGTGATATTTCTGAACTACCTCAGGGTCATCTACAGGTACCACAATAGCATCAGCATGCGTGGCACCAAGAATTGCCTGAGACACTTGCTTTCCATCAAGCTGAGATTGGGTCTGGCGAGAAGAACTTTGAGCTTCAGGTGCAGCTTGAGCCTCAGCCCCAGTTGCCTCGTCAGTCTGAGCTTTGACCTGTTGTTCAGCTTCAGGGTTTTTATCTTGCCTATCAAGCTCTTCTCTAATAACTGAGAGTGGCATAAAACGGCTTTTCTGCAGATACAAAATAGTCTCAAGTCGCTTAACGTCTTTTTGGGAATACAGACGATAGCCACCAGCAGTTCTGGTAGGAGTAAGCAAACCTTCATCCTGCAGATATCTGACTTTAGAAACACTCAAGTCAGGATAGAGAGTCTGTAATTTCTTGACTACTTTACCAATGGTAAGAAAGCCTGAATCAGCCATAAAGCTATCCTTTAACCTTAAGCTGAAACTCTGCTGGTATGGAAGACCATGCGGAAGGTGCCAATCTGAATAGTTGAGCCATCACGCAGGGTAGCCTTGTTAATAATGGCACCATCGACCCAGGTACCATTGAGAGAATCAAGGTCTTCAATAGTTGCATAACCAAGGGCAAGATTAGAGAGATCAATGGTGGCATGATTTCTGGAAACTGTCATGTCGTTCAAGAAAACACTGCTCTTTGGGTCTCTACCAAGAGAAATCTGAGGTAAATTGAGCTCAAAAGTCTGACCAGTCTGTGGTCCCTTGACAATAGTAAGGACAGGGTGAGCTGGCTTTTGTTGAGCCATAAGGTCTGGAACCGTAGCGTCAGCTGATGGCATGCGGAAAATCTCTGTTGAGTCTGGTGACTGCTGTTTGATGTCGTCAGTTGACATGGTTTCTCCTTAATTTGGTTACAAGATAATAATAACGCTTAACGACACGCAATGCAGTCCATTTCGATGAGCGCACCAAGTGGCAACGCAGAAACCTCAACAACTGCCCTGCCAGGTGCAGGAAGAACAAAGTACTGCCTATAAATCTCGTTTACCTTAGGCAAATCATTGATATCAGCAAGATAGATAGTTGTCTGAGCAACATCAGAAAGGGTGCATCCTGCCTCTGCCAGAATTGACTGAGCAAGATGAATGACACGAGTAGTCTGCTCTTCAATTCCTCCGTCAATGAGCTCCTTTGGGTCTTCTGCAGAGACCGCAATTTGACCAGTTACAAATACCAATCTACCTGCAGTAGTACCCTGAGAGTATGGTCCCATAGGAGCAGGAACACCTACTGCATTAATTGCATATTTCATAGAAGATCACCCCTTGCGCCAATGAAATCATCAGAGGCTCTGAGTAAACCCCAACCCTCAAGTTTATCTTTAGCTACTACTACTTTAGTGTTACTTGCAAGTTCTGAAAACCATGGAAGATATGTTTTAAGGCCTTCAATGAGCTGCTTATGGCCAAGAGGATGAACTGTCTCAAAAGAAAGCAAGCTTCTAAAAAGAATTACCGTATGTACCGGTGGGACCATAACCAGATAGGCGGGAACTTTCTTAGTTGAAACATTGGCTATAAGTGCTGGGATTGTTTGGTCAAGCATAAGATTGCAAAGCTTTGAGTCTTCTGGAAGCTTCTGTTCTCCCAGGTAGTCCATAAGGACCTTCTTGGCCTTTTTACCAGCAAGAAGAAGTGGAGTAAGCAGCGGAGTTGCATCTTCCAAAGACACTTCTGCATAAGGAGCTACACCGTTTTGCTCGACTGACGCAATGATAGAAAGCCATTCGTCTAGAACAAGAGAGCGCTCAGATGCATCAAGTACCACGTACTCGTTTTGACCAGAGCGCGCGAGAAGACCGATGGAAGACAGAGATCCGTCTCCCGTAAGTGCACACTCAAATGAAGTCTCTCCTACCTCAAGTTGTTTACCTGCAAAGACAGCTTCCACAAAATTTTGAGCTGATGTACCACTCACCAGCGTGTAGCCGATACCACTCAGGTCAATAAGAGCGCAATCTTTCAAAGCTTCCTCAAGGGGTTTCTCGCCATAGAAAGATTGGGCTAAGTTGAAGCCTTCAGTTGAGGTTGAAAATTGTGCGCCAAGATACTCAAGCTCGGTATGAAGGATAGAGCGTTTCTGCTCAGACATTAGTTTCTCCCAAAGAGATACGGAGCAACCGAATACAGGTCAAAGAGGTTGTAGGACGGAATAGTCCACAGCGTAAGATGTGCCTGGGTAATAGTGGTACCTACCTGCGCGGAATCTTGAGACCAGTCAGTTGAAGAAATCAGCTGGTTGTTAGCTACTGGATAGTTGGGAGAAAGCATGGAAGTCTGGTAGGTGAAGTCTTTAGAGCCAGGCCATGCCATATACGTGGTAGAAGTTGATGGTTTAACCACTGCAGAGAGCAAGAAGTTGTCCTCGCTCGTACGAATCTGCACAATCTGGTCAGTTCGCTGAATGGCCACACGATTGTAATTGCGATAAGCCCAGTTCATCAGAATGGCAGTATCGTCAAAACGACCTTGTGTAGTCTCGCAACCAAGCACACAGGTATAAAGTGTAATGTTCCCTCGCATTGAAGCGCCCAAGAAGGCAGTACCAGAGTCTTCAGCGCCTGTTTTAATGCCGAGAAGACCTCGGTAGGTGTCCATAAGGTCATCGGTTGAGTGGAACGTACGCTGCTCCCCTCCTACCGTTGTAGTGTATGACCTGGTATGTACAGCGCTTGCGATAAGTGGATAGTGCTCGCGTGCATAACGACCCATCAGAGCAAGGTCTCGCGCGGTTGAATAGTGACCATCAGCATCTAAGCCGTGAGGATTCTGGAACTGCGTGTGTGTCATGCCTATCTCAGCAGCCTTTTTGTTCATTTGGTCAACAAAGGCCTGTTGAGAGCCAGATACGTTGAGAGCAATGTTATAAGCTGCGTCATTTGCGGAATACACTAGCATCATCATAATCAGTTGTCTGAGGGTAGGCGTATCGTCCGAGGTCAAACCAGCAACTTGCGAACCTTCTTCAAGATCTGGAACTGTGATTTCACATGGCTCATCAAGATTAACGCCAGAATCAAGCGCAACAATTGCAGTCATAACCTTGGTGATGGATGCCATAGGAAGCTCTTGATCTGGGTTTTTGCTCCAGAGGACGTTTCCTTGTGCATCGGTGACAATGGCAGTAGTTGCCTCAGTAAGTTTTGGCTCTTCGGTTACGGAAGACTTGTTAGAAGAGGTATTTTCTGCCAGAGCCGTAGTTGCAGGTGCATAAGGAGCAGCTAGAACAAATACAAGCAGCACGCTTACAAGAAAAGCCAGCATCTTATGAGAGAGCTGGCGCAAAGATACATGGTTGTGCTGAAGGAATGTCATAAACAACCTAACTTATGCTTGAGTGTTTTTACTATCTTTAACTATTTTAGCCGCTTCACCAGTATAAACAATGGCGGTAATTGCCGAGAAAATAATCCCTATGTACACAAAGAAGATACCTAGAGCGCTACTTTCAGAGTTAAGACCTGGAAGCCAGCTAACGTTTACCAGGCCAAGTCCGGAGACAACTGGAATACCCAGAAGAAGCAAACTAAAACCAGTCATTAAAAATGCAGTTGCTGCTTTACCAACAAAGACAACATCAATAGGACGCCTGCGGAATTTACGAACTGCAAGAGCGCCAAGAGTAAGGTAAACATCTCGTCCAATGACAAAAAGTGGAATCCAAAGAGGAAGCTCGCCAATAATCAAAAGACCTAGAACACCCGTGATTAGAAGAACACGATCCATAATAGGATCCATGATTTTTCCAAGCCAACTGACTGTTTGTGTGCGGCGAGCAATTTGTCCGTCGAGAAAATCAGTGACAGCTGCAGTTACATAACATCCCAGCGCAACCCAGCGATTTCCACCTGTTGAGAAAAGCCAAAGAAAGACAAGTGTAAGGATTAGTCTGCAAAAGGTAATGACATTTGCAACAGTAAAAATGGCATTAGAAGGGTTATTAGAGCTTCCAACAGGATCAGTAATAGTACCCTCTGCCTGTGCCTTAGCTGCATCAGTATCTGCTGCTTCTTTAATTTGGGATGCTATTTGATTAGCAAGCTGCTGCCTAGTTTGCAACGTTTCTCTCCCCTTTTTGTAGAACATAATATGTATCTATTTTAACGCAAGTTGAGAGCACAAAAATTATTGGCACATTTGTTTAACAAAGGAAATAAGAACGCGAACACCCTGAGCATAGACGCGTTTCTCGATACGCTCATCAATGCCATGGACACCATTTGCCTCATCTTCTGGTGTTGGCCTAAACGGACAAATACGCAGAATGGAATCGCAAATTCCCTCGTATCGGACAGAATCGGTTCCGCCGCACACAAATGACGGGACAAAGGTAACACCTGGATGATAGTGCTCCATAATGGCCTTGAGCTCTTGGTAGCCGGCACCAGTTGGAGAATCAATTCTTCCCGCAGGAGTGGAATGCAAAGCCTCAACCTCAATGCAAGGGTCAACCTGAGCTACCACCTGTTTAATGTGCTCAACAGTTTTGTTGACGCTTACCCCAGGGAGCAGCCTAATATTGATAGTTGCGCTGACATTACCAGGCATTACGTTAGCTGCGCTACTTGAACCTTCAAGCATGTTAAACGCATACGTAGTGGTAACAAAGGGATAGAGCTCTTTGATTTGAGCTGCAGCACATGCGATCTTATCTGCATTTTCATCAACGTCATGTACCAGAGAAGCAAAAGGTTCTTCGGTAATTTTTGGTGCAAGAACCTTAAAGGTTTCTTTAACAATATCGTTAAGCTCAGGCTGAGGTTTAGCCTCAGAGAGAGCGGCTAGTGCGCAGCTCAAATGCTCAAGCGATGTTCCACCAAAAGGATTTGAGGAATGTCCACCATGGCCAGGAGAGGTGAGCTTAACGTTTAAGAAGCCCTTCTGCGAGATGCAGATGTCGGCCACAGTAGCCTCAGGCGCACCGTATGCGCTGCCGTCAAAAAACGTAGTGGTGCCTTCGTCTAAGAGACAAGCCGCAAGCATTTCTCGCGAGGCCATCACCTCGGCAAGTCTGGTGGCGCCGTGACTCAAGACCTCCTCGTCTTCACCAAATGCCAGGTAGATAGAGCGCCTTGGCGAGAAACCCTGTGAGAGCAGATACTCGAGCGCCTCAAGCTCTCCCATGAGCATGTCTTTGATATCAAGTGCACCACGTCCCCAAATGTAGGTGTCATCGACGTCTCCACCAAAGGGATCATGTGTCCATGCGTCTTCTGTACCAGGCACAACAGGAACAACGTCCTGATGAGCAATGAGCATCAACGCAGGAAGCTTGGGGTTAGATCCTGGAACCTCAATGAGGAGCGAGTGACCAACCACCTCAACATTGGAAGCTGCCGTCATAATATACGGAAAGCTGTCATAAATGTGCTGTTGAAGGCCTTCAAACTGAGACCAATCAGTAGTTTTGGCATCTGTATACACTGTCTTAAATGACAGTGCCTTTGCAAGTCTCTCTGACATTGCATCTATGTTGAGCTCATCGTATTCATCTTCGTGAGCAAAGTGGTCGTAAATATTCATGAACCCTCGAATAGTCTGGTTAGCTTTGTTTCAATAACGTAATGATAACGACAAAATTTATGTCTCAGTAACTAAATGCTGGTAGAATTAACAAAACACGCATTTAGTATACGCACATTGGAGTCTTGATGATTAAGCTTGTTCTTTCCGATATGGACCAAACGTTAAAACCCGCTGACACTCCGGCTATTTCAGAAAGAACCCATCAGGCAATTAATAATCTTAAAGCCGCAGGTATCGCGTTTGGTCTTTCTACGGGAAGGCCAGTTTATGATGCACTTTCTTATCTCAAATCAGATGTTTCTCTAACTGATACTGGCGTGTTTTCAAGTGGAAAGATTCTCTACTTTAATGGCAAGCTCATTTTCACAAAAAAATTTACTTACGAGATGATGGAGAAGATCTACGAGGTCATTTCTCCAATGCAGGATTGCCTGCTTACCTATTACGCAGAAGGTCCGCTTGAGCAGCCTCTTGACACGTCATTTACCTCTTGTTGGAAAATAGTTGACACTACTCAAGAGGTGGTAGATCACCTTGCGGCCTCATTTAACACTTTTGTTCCAGGACTCGGACCACAGTCTGTTCCAAAAGATGTTCCGATGTATGCAGGAGGTTTGCTGTTCCCTCAAGATGAAGAGCGCCAGCAAGAGATCTATGAGGCTGTTACCAGCGCAGTTCCAGAGGTTGAGTTGGTTTCTCCCTATATTGGTTGGTTTGACATCAATTATCGTGGCTGGAATAAGGCACAGGGATTCGAGAAGCTCATTGAGACTATAGGTCTTAAGCCAGAAGAAGTTATTGTGTGCGGTGATTCCGAAAACGATCTGGACCTTCTTAAGATTGCTCATCACTCATGCTGTATGGAAAACGGCACTGACGAGGCTAAGGCTGTTTCAAAACACCTCTTGCCTAGCGTGTATGAGGAAGGTGTAGCTCAGCTCTTAGAGGCGCTTACAGAGGCCCAGGGAGACTTTGACTCTGAAGTTGTACAGGCTGTCTTGAAGTAGCTCTATTGGATTAGAGTCTGATGCAGAGCGTGGCAATATAGTCATTTCCATATTGTGATAGCCTGTGCCTTTTATCAGATGATTCATAGAAATCGATCATAGCGAGGCCGTTTTTAAGCTGTCCTCTAATCTGATTCTCTAAGGTGTGGCTAAATTCATATCCATATTCTGGATCTATGGTTATTTTGCCCTGCTCTTCAAGCTCTCTTGAATTAAAAGGAATTGAATACTTTAAAAGTAATTCCTCATCGGGTTGGTCCCATACAACGTCAGCGTCATACATGTACGTCCAAGGATTCATGAATCCTACCATTAACAGGCCACCCTTTTTCAATACTCGAGCGGCTTCTTTATACATGTTTTCTAGATCTTCTATATATACGTTTGAAACCGGATTAAAAATAATGTCA
>CALIZK010000026.1:0-8627 GCA_938028635.1 uncultured Atopobium sp. | reverse complement strand
GTGACGAGAAGACCGGCGAGCAGATTGGTCCTAAGTACCGTGCAATTGAAGGCGAATACCTTGATTACGACGATGTCTTCTCCAAGTACTTGGATATGATGCGCTGGCTTGCAGGCGTTTATGTCAACGCTCTTAATGCAATCCACTACATGCACGATAAGTACAGCTACGAGCGCATCCAGATGGCTCTGCACGATGAGCATGTTCACCGTTGGTTTGCAACAGGCATCGCTGGTCTTTCTGTTGTTGCTGACTCCCTCTCTGCAATCAAGTATGCAAAGGTAAGAGTTGTCCGCGACGAAACTGGTCTTGTTACCGATTACGTCACTGAGGGCGACTTCCCTAAGTACGGTAACGATGATGACCGCGTTGACACCATTGCTCATGACATCGTTGAGATCTTCATGAACATGATTCGCCAGAACCACACCTACCGTGATTCTGTTCCAACAACTTCTATCCTGACCATTACCTCTAACGTTGTATATGGTAAGGCTACCGGCAACACCCCTGACGGCCGCCGCGCGGGCGTTCCTTTTGCTCCTGGCGCTAACCCAATGCACCACCGCGATACCCACGGTGCCGTTGCGTCTCTAGCCTCCGTTGCTAAGCTTCCATTCAACGACGCACAGGACGGTATTTCCAATACCTTCTCAATCATTCCTAACGCTCTTGGTAAGGGCTCTGACGTCTACTTCCATGGCAGTGAGCTTGACCTTGAGCACATCGACTTCTCTGATATGAATCTTGATATTCAGATTGAGAACAAGATTGATTGCGCCTGTGAGGCAGATCCATCCGCAGCTGAAGGTGCTGAGGATCGTAAATAACAAGCCCTGGCGAGAAGATCTATCTACACGTTTCTTCTCGCCAACAAACTCGTAAGGAGAAACACATGCAGTCCAACGAAGTAGCTTCCGAGCAGATTGACAACCTTGTAAACATGATTGATGGCTATGCCGAGAAGGGCGGTCATCACCTCAACGTTAACGTATTTACTAAGGACACTCTTCTTGATGCTCAGGCACACCCAGAGAAGTATCCTCAGCTGACCATTCGCGTTTCTGGTTACGCTGTTAAGTTCAACTCCCTTACCAAAGAGCAGCAGGACGACGTTATTTCTCGTACCTTCCACGACGCTCTCTAAGGATTTCTTGTCCATGTCTTGTTCTGATACTCACATGGATCTCAATGACCCGCTCACAGTTTGTGGGCGGGTCCACTCTATTGAGACCTTTGGCACCGTAGATGGTCCTGGAACTCGCCTGGTTGTGTTTACCCAGGGGTGTCCCATGCGCTGTGCCTATTGTCATAACCCCGATACCTGGCAATTTGGTATTGGAACAGAAAAATCGGTAAAAGAAATTCTTGCCACCTTTAACCGTAATAGAGCTTTTTATAGAAACGGCGGAATTACAGCCACTGGCGGCGAACCACTCGCTCAGCCTGAGTTTATCGGTGCTCTGTTTGAGGCGGCTCATAATAACCCGCAAGGACGCATTCATACCTGTCTTGACTCTTCTGGCGTTGCGTATAATCCAGAAACTCCAGAAAAATTTGAGCGCGTTCTTGATAACACTGATTTAGTGCTCCTTGATATCAAGCACTCTGATCCAAAGGGCCACATTAGTCTTTGCGAAGTTGGCTCAGAAAGACCACTTGCATTTGGCGATGAGCTTAACCGTAGGGGTATTAAAGTTCTTATCAGACATGTTGTAGTGCCTGGCATTACTGATTCACCAGAAGAACTTGCTGGCGTTGGTAGAATCATTGCTCACTGGGATAACGTTATTGGATTAGATGTACTTCCCTATCATGTGATGGGCGTAAAAAAGTACGAAGAGCTTGGTATCCCTTACAAACTTGCTGACACTCCTGCCATGGATGGTAAAAAGATTCCTGAACTGCGCAAGCAAGTCCTTATTGCTCGTGCCCTTGAACGCAAACAGCTTGGAATGCGCTAAACTTACTTAGTTCACGCATTAATTTACTTCAAGGAGTCACTATGCCAAATGAGGGCAGCTACGAGGCGGCGCTCCGTCGCTCAAATGAGATTCAAGCAGATCTGCCAGAGCATGCAGGAAAGTACAACATGCTTACAGGGGATCGTCCCACCGGAAGGCTTCACCTTGGCCATTACTTTGGCACTATTGTTGAGCGCGTAAGACTCCAAAATCTTGGTGTTCATACCAATATTATTATTGCTGACTATCAGGTCATTACAGACAGAGACACTACTGAGCATATTGCAGACAATGTCTACAATATGGTTATTGATTATCTGGCCTGCGGAATTGATCCACAGAAGACCATGATTTTCACGCATTCTGCAGTCCCCGCTCTCAATCAGCTCATGTTGCCGTTTCTCTCACTTGTTACCGAGTCTGAGCTACATAGAAATCCAACCGTTAAGGCAGAGCAGGAAGCATCTGGCCATGCTCTTACAGGCCTTCTCCTCACCTATCCTGTCCACCAGGCATGCGACATTCTCTTCTGTAAAGGAAATATTGTTCCTGTTGGTCGCGATCAGCTGCCTCACATCGAGATTACTTCTAAAATTGCTCGCCGCTTTAATGAGCGCTACGGCAAGGTGTTCCCAGAGGTTTCTGGTCTTCTTACCTCTACCCCATTGATTCCTGGACTTGATGGCCGCAAGATGAGCAAGTCTTACGGTAACGCTATCTCGCTTTCTATGACAGCCGAAGAAACTGCCAAGCTTATCAAGAAGTCCAAGACTGACTCAGAGCGCATGATTACCTTTGACCCAGACAATCGTCCTGGTGTCTCTGCACTGCTTACCACTGCTGGCATTTGTACTGGTCGTGATCCAAAAGAGATTGCTGATGAGATTGGTATGGGCGGCGGCGGAGCTCTCAAGGCTTACGTCATCGATGCAGTTAACTCCTACTTTGAGCCAATTCGTCAGAGGCGTGCAGAGTTTGCAGCTCAACCAAACCTTATTCGCGACATCATCCACGATGGAAACGCTCGTGCAAACGTTATTGCTAACACCACACTTGACGAGGTCTGTGAAGCAATGGGAATGGTCTACTAAGTGTCTGAGCTCACCTTACATGTTGAACGTATGAGCTACGGTCCAGATGCCATCGCTCATACTCCAGAAGGAAAAACGGTCTTCATCTCTGGCGGCGCCGTCCCTGGAGATACTATCAGCGCACAGATTACCGAGGACACAGATAGGTTTTCTCGTGCACAACTTGTAAAGGTTTTGGAAGCTTCTGCGTTCAGAGACCCTCACCCCAATCCATTTGTAGCACTCACGGGCGCCACTCCTTGGGGCAACATTGTCTACGAGCAGCAACTTGTCGAGAAACGCAACGGCGTAATATCTGCTCTTGAACGCATTGGGCATTTTTCACACGACGATGTTTCTGAGCTGGTAAAAGACATTGTTTCCCCTGGCGAACCATGGGGCTATCGCAATAAAATTGAACTGGCGTTTAAACGCAATGGCAATAAAACGCTGATAGGCATGTATGCACCTAATGGACAAGACATTGTTTGTATTAAAGACTGTCCGCTCTTAGATAAGAGCAATCAGAAGGCTGTTGGTGCCGTAAGCGGGGCCCTCTCCTATCTCTCGGGCTCTCACGAGCTTGATATAGAGCGTATTGGCATCAGAGTGTCTAGACGCACTAGAGAGCTTGAGGTGGCGCTCTGGACCGCTCCGAGCGGCTTCCCACGCACACAAGTGGCGCGCGTTTTGAGTGATGCAGTCAAGGCAACAAGTGTTGTCCGCGTCATGACCAAAGGCCCAAGTAAGGCACGCCGTGTTGTAGGCGTAGAGCGTCTAAGCGGCTCCGGCTCATGGAGCGAGCTTATTGATGGTCAGAAGATGCAGCTTTCTGCACCTTCGTTTTTCCAGGTCAACACTAACGGTGCCGAGAAACTCGTTGAGCTTGTACTTTCTGGTTTGGATGTTCAGCCAGACGACGAGGCTATGGACCTCTATTGTGGAGCTGGAACTTTTACGCTTCCTCTCGCAAAACGTGCAGGATTTGTTTCAGCTGTTGAAGCTTATGGTCCAGCAGTTAGAGATTTACGTCGTAATCTTGAACTGGCCAAGCTTGATAACGTTGATGCGGTAGGCGGAGACGCAGGTAGAGAATTCCCCGATACAGATGCTGACGTGATTGTTGTTGATCCTCCTCGTGCAGGACTTGCTCCTGAGGTTATTCAACAGCTTTCTAAGCAGCCTGCACGTGCTATTGCCTACGTTTCTTGTGATCCTGCAACATTAGCTCGTGATCTTAGACGCTTTGTTGAAATTGGCTCATACAAACCAGTAAGTGTGACTCCGGTGGATCTATTCCCACAGACCTTCCATGTGGAGACTGTCGCTCTCTTAACCCGAAAATACTCCGATACTGTCAACGCCGTCGCCAAGGTCAACACGAATACCATGTCAGCAAAAAAGCACACAAAAACATAAGGACGTAGATTTAAGCTCTTCAGTATGATAGAGACCATGGGAGACAAGTCCTAGATTCAAACTAGGAGGAATAGATATATGGCAAAGAAAGAAGTTAAAACAGACCTTTGGGTAGCTGCTCAGCTAGATGAGTGTAATATTCAGTTTGATGCGCAAGGAAGTAACGTCAAGGAGCTTGATGATGCTTTGAAGACAGCATCGAAGCGCGGCACCGGCAATGCTGGCTACCCAGAGTATGTGGCCGTTATCGACGATTTTGTTCTGGTTGTTGAGGACAAGGCTGATTTAGATAAACACGTAAAGCTGACTGATGGCGGCGTAATTGATATGTCTGTCAAAGCAGTCACTGAATATGCAGTGAACGGGGCATACTTCCACGCGAAGCATATTGCACAAAATAGTACTTTCAAGAAGGTGTTCTCAGTCGGTGTTTCTGGCGATGGAAAGCATCACAAGATTACACCGCTGTATGTAGATGACCGTGAGGGCTACAAGCAACTTGAAGACCTGGAAACCTTTGTCGGCTTCTCCCCTGAAAACATTCAGGAGTATTACACGCGATACGTTCTTGAGGAGCTGACGGATGTTGAGAAGACGACCGAGCAGATTCTGAAGGATGCTGCTGAGCTGCACGAGTATTTGCGCACATACGGGACGCTGAAGGACCAAGACAAACCACTGGTTGTTGCTGGCATTCTGCTTGCGCTGGACGAGATTAAGTCCGGCGGATTCTCGATTGAGAGCCTTACCGGAGACCAGCTACAGGGAAACCGTGACGGTGACAAGCTGATGAGCGCTATCAAGAATCGCCTGACCCGCTCGAACGTTGGCCCGGAGGCGAAGAAGGACAAGCTCTTGTCCGAGTTTGCAATCTTGCAGACAAGCTTCCGTCTCAACGAGGTAAACGACACCCTTGGCAAGACGCCGCTCAAGTTCTACACAGAATTCCTAAACGAACATGTGTTCAAGAATATTAAGTACCAGAAGACTAGTGAGGACTTTATCGGCCGATTCTACGGCGAATTCATGAGCTATTCCGGGGGTGACGGTCAGACACTGGGCATCATCCTGACACCCCGTCACATCACTGACCTGATGTGTGAACTTGTAAACATCCAGGCAGATGACGTCGTTCTTGACCCGACTTGTGGCACGGCGGGCTTTCTGATTTCCGCGATGCATCGCATGCTGTCCATGGCTGATAGCGAAAGCAAGCGCAGGAACATCAAGAAGAAGCAGCTGCACGGTTTCGAGCTTCAGAGCAACATGTTTGCAGTGGCTGCTGCGAACATGATTCTGCGAGAGGACGGAAACAGCAATTTGGAGTGCACGGACTTCCTCAAGAAGAATCCGGCGCAGGTGCAGTTAAAGCAAGCGACGGTCGGTCTGATGAATCCCCCGTACTCGCAGGGATCGAAGGCTGACCCTGAGCAGTACGAGCTGTCGTTCATCGAGCACATGCTGGACTCGCTGACCGTCGGAGCGAGCGCTGCGGTGATTGTTCCACAGTCTTCTATGACGGGTAAGAGCAAGGTCGAGCAGGCCTTCAAAGAGTCCATCATGAAGAAGCACACGCTCGAAGGCGTCATCACGTGCAACACCGATACGTTCTACGGGGTCGGCACGAACCCAGTCATCGCGGTGTTCACGGCGCATGAGCCGCACGATGCGGACAAGGTCTGCAAGTTCATTGACTTTCGCGACGACGGCTACGAGGTCAGAGCCCATGTCGGTTTGGTCGAAGGCGACTCTGCGAAGGACAAGGAACAGCATCTGCTGGATGTCTGGACCGGGCGTGTCGAGGCTTCGTCAAAGTTCTGCGTTGAGTCCACTGTGAAGCCGGAGGATGAGTGGCTGCACTCGTTCTACTACTTCAACGACGAGATTCCAACAGATGCGGACTTCGAGAAGGCAATTGGCGACTACCTGACCTTCGAGTTCTCAATGGTGATGCAGAACCGCGAGTACCTGTTCGATGGAGGTGACGACGATGCTGAGGCTTGATGAGAAGACGTGGGAGGAGTTTCCATTAGAGTCAGTGTTCACCGTTAGTGCTGGAAAGCGACTTGAAACCCGTAATAAGGTTGATGGGTCACGCCCATTCATTGGTGCAACAGACAACGGAAACGGCATTACGGGGTTTGTCTCCAATGACAATGCATCGAAAGACCGAAATGTGCTCGGTGTCAACTACAACGGTGCACCCTGCATCGCATTCTACCATCCGTATGAGTGCATCTTCACGGATGATGTGAAACGTCTGCACTTGAAGGATTGGACAGACAGTGAGAACAGCTTGCTGCCATTTAGCCCGATTTTTGCGATGCAGCGCCCGAAGTATAGCTATGGCTACAAATTCAAGGAACAGCGCATGCTCCGCCAGAAGCTGATGCTCCCCGTCATCGATGACGGGGAGCCTGATTACGAGTACATGGAGCAGTACGCTTCCGAGAAGAGGGGGGGTTGCTCATGCGGTATAAGAACTACGTCGCAGAGCGACTCTCCGAGTTGGAGCATAAGGACATTCCGACACTTGACGAGAAGGAATGGGCAGGATTCGAAGTTGGCAAGCTTTTCAAGACTACTGTACGTGGCAAGAAGACATATATGCCGACAGGAGCACTTGTCGATGGTCGTATATTGAATGACGGAGAGATTCCTCGCATTCGAGTAACCGCTGCAAACAACGGAATCAATGGCATTACAAACAGAGCAAATGATTCTAATTTTAGGACGTATAAGAATTTTGTCTCGATGTCATTTCTGGGCTCTTCTTTCTATCATCCTTACGAGGCGTCTTTGGATATGAAGGTCCATTGTCTTCAATTCTGCGATAGAGAAATGACAGCAGGTCTGGGTTTGTTCGTTGCCGTAATGCTCATGCAAAATGTAACCGGAACAAACTATGGAAATCAACTCTCTAGTGAGGATTTGGTGTCGAAGCGAGTCTTGTTGCCAGTGAATGATTTAGGTGAACCTGATTTTGATTACATGGAGGCATTCGGGACTAACATGATGCTGCGCAAGTATCAGCAGTATCTGGCGTTCTTGGATACAAAAAAATGATTTAAGGACTGTCGTTGCGACGGAAGCGGGCTTTTACAAAGACAAAGAAAGTACGAAAAGGTAATGCCGACATGGCTAATAGCAAAAAGCGAGTGTTCAGGTACATTTGAGTCTCGACTTCTATACTGGTCTAGAGCAGATATTCCCTCGACTACCATGAGAACAAGACTCGTGAGCTCGTATGCAAGGAAGATTGCAAGCTCGTCAAAAAACGTTTGTTTACTTACGCGGGTTTAACTTCGGAGGCTCAATGGGATATATAAAATCCATTCAAATTGCTCTGCTCGTATTTCCCATTTTGGCATTTTTCATCACCCTGCCCTATATGATTATCAACTATCGAAAATACGGCTCTATTAATAAGCTTAGAACTTTAATTTTATATTCGTTTGTTCTGTATTTGCTAACCATGTATTTCTTGGTAATCCTACCGTTGCCAGATCCAGATACGGTTCATACCACCTACACACAGATGCTTAATCTGATTCCATTCACCTTTGTTTTTGATTTCTTAAAAGAAAGTCCTTTTGAGATTTCTAAGCCTGCAACATGGGCTCTTTCAGTAAAAGATCCAACGTTTTACGTTCCTGCTTTTAACGTTTTAATGCTCATACCTTTTGGTATGTATCTTCGATATTATTTCAAATGCAGCTTTAAAAAGACGCTTTTGCTTACCGCTCTCCTAAGCTTGTTCTTTGAACTGACTCAGCTCTCTGGTCTTTATTTCTTATATCCAGGACCTTATCGCCTTGCTGATATTGACGATATTATTCAAAACACCACAGGCGGCTGTATTGGATATGCTCTTGGGGTGCTGGTTATGCGACTACTTCCATCTAGAGATAAAATTGACAAAGAAGCGCTTGAGGCAGGCTCACAAGTATCTCAAATTCGTGTTGGCCTATCATTGCTCATCGATACGATTATTGTTGCCATCCCTTACAATCTCTCAAACACCACAATTCCTTTTTCGCTCTTTATTGCTCTCTACTTTGCTGTAATCCCACTTTTTAATGGCAAAACGCTTGGTAGCGCTTTATTGCGTTTTAAGCTCTCATACGAGAAACAAAGAATTTCTCGCACTATGCTAAGAGGATTACTCATCACA
>CALIZK010000025.1:0-25100 GCA_938028635.1 uncultured Atopobium sp. | reverse complement strand
GTGTCAGGGGTTCGATTCCCTTCCCCGCCACCACGACTTGAATCGGCTCAGAGATTATTCTCTGGGCCGTTTTCTTTTATCTTTTGATGTTGACGTGGCAAACAGAAAAAGAGGTACCTCTTTTAAGAAGCACGTCTTTCACAGGGTTCTTGCATTAAAAAATTGAACTAAAACTATCGATACGTACGCAAAGCTTCGATGAGCTCAGAAGCTTCAATACCTAGAGCTTCAGCAAAAGAAAAGACTTCTCCAAGTTTAACGCCACGCTCGCCTGATTCAACCTTTGATATGAATGCTTGATCTCCAGCAAGGTGCTCAGCAACCGCCTCTTGAGTAAGACGTTGCTTCTTTCGCAAATCGCGAAGACACTGGCCCACTAATCTGTTAGATATCTGCTCCATAAATGCAGCGTAAAACTATCAACTCAAATATGCCAAAATCGCATATTTTCTTAAAAAAGAAATTCTCCCCGACAAGTTCACGGGGAGAATTAAAACCTTTAAACGTAGCTTCTTGTGATGTTTATTGAAGCGCTTATGGCATTAGAAACCACCACCGCCGCCTCCGCCGCCGAAGCCGCCACCGCCGCCTCCGGAGAAGCCGCCACCAAAACCGCCGCCAGAACTTGAATTAGAAGAAGCGAGCGCTGCCGTGGAGACAGAATGAGCAGCTGTAACACTCTTGGTTACGCTCTCAATTGCATTGGTTCGCATGCCATTTCCATAGTAATACCAGCTATAAACAGGCATAAACTGAGGATCTTTGAGCATCTCTGGCATTGCAACTTTCAGCTGCTCGATAACCTTATCCGCAACACCAAGCGCAACTGCCATAACCAGAAGCCTATTCCAGAGAATGACATCGGTTGGAATTGCTTCGTGCAGGTTAGTGAACTCAGTAAGCCACTTTCTTAGCGCACGAGTCTTAGCGAGCGTCTCAACACCTTCTCTGTTCATTAAATCGAAAGAGCCAATGTTTACAAGTGCAACCAGGCCGGCAATGACAAGAATAAACAGATGTAGTAGTAGATTGGCAAATGAAACATCAGCCATAACACCCATCATGAATGCAGCAGCGGCAACAAGAACATCGACAGCAATCAGAGCACCAAGAATTCCCTTACCGTGGAATGGAATCTTATTTGTTCCATACTTAGCAGCATAGCTAAGCTTGATGGGGCTCTCCCAAGACTCATATGCCTTATTAAAATCTTCTGGATGTGATGAAGCATACTTACCAATTTGTTTCATGGTAACAGTAGTATTTACCGCTCCAGATTCTCCAGCCTTATCAAAGATTAGCTTCATTGCCATGATATCAATCTTATTTGACTGTGAACTGCCAGGGTAGAAAGGCTGCTGGCTTTCTGAAAGGTCTTGAACCTTTGTAAGACAATAATCAGACTTCTCCATACCAAGGAAGTTTGTACTAACCGTCTTATTCAAGCTAATGTACTTTGAATCAGAAAGGTGCATAAGGGTTGCTGTCAGAGCGTCTCCCTTAATTAACTCACCGTTGTAAAGCATGGAAAGGACTGCTGGGTGATCATTAGATGGGACATCTCTGTAGTAAAGGTCATTAAACTGAGGGGTCATAACCTTTTTGTATTTAATACGCAGCAAGATTGCTGCTACAACGGTGATAGCTGCAAGTACTAATGGTGCATAAAGAATAAGAGCTACCTGAGTTTTTGCAACATCACGCTTGTGATTTGCCTCGTCAGCCCACGCTTGTTCCTCAGACAGAATGCTGCTCAGTTTATTCTGCTGAATGGGAGTTAGCCCAGAAACCCAATCGGTTGGGAACGTAATACGAGCTTCCGCAAACTCATCAGTTCCCACGCCAGGGACTTTGTAGACGACCGCATTATTGGTAATTTCTACATTCGCGTCTAGTGGACCATGTCCCCAAGCACGAACTGTATCTCCAGCCACAATTGACTGTCCTGAAGGAACAGGAAGATGAATAGTAGCCGTTACATTGCGAGACTCTGAATCCCAGCCATCAGATACAAATTTCCAGTACAGTTCTGCAGTATCCGACCAGTTTGTTACAACATTAGTAATGTCATACTCGATAGTTATATGTGCTGACTCATCATCATGCGCTGAATAAATCTTTAGGTTCAGCATATTATTTGATAGAGTTGGAACATAATACTCATCTGAGCTGGAATTATTTCCACCAGTGTCTTTACTATAAATCTGACGCGTTCCTTGCCTATCCTGAACGGTAACTGAAGTAATGTTTACTTCAACGTTCTGTCCATTGTATTTATTCTTTCCAACTGGAAGATTCCAATAGACACCATGAAAACTACCATTGAAATAGAATGTACGAGTTTCTACGACATGCAACGTTCCGTCCTTTTGAACCGTCGCATCAATATTTACCGTATCTATTGAAAGGTCACGTGCAAATGCTTTGGCTGGTGCAATTAGAAACGCAACAGCCAAAAGCATTACGCAAAGCGCAATCCTTACAAACTGGCTCTTTTTAGAAGAGCGAAGCGAAACTTTATACATGAAAACTCCTTTATGTTACTTTCGCAACTCTTCCTAAAAGGATACCACGTACTAATTAATCTGCTGGTGAATATGAGTTATCCAATTCAAACAAAGCAGGTGGCAGTCCTTTATCCCACTCCTCTCCTACTTCCTCAGAAAGCAAATACTCATCAGTTTCTATAAAAGGAAGGCTAGCAATTCTTTTATTTCTTGATGTTTCGAGATTGCATACAAGCGAGCTTGGGCCGCTGAAGTCTAGAAGGCATCCGTAACAAATTCTCATGTCCTGAAATAACTTTTCTCCGCATCTGGGGCAAATTTTGACGGAGTAGTTTTCTATAGCCATAGCGACTCCTTCTTTCAACATTGCTTTCCTCGGTACTTATTTCTTGAATGAGCACTTTCTGACCAACCTCAAACCATGGGAAATCATCAACTGATGGTCTTTCAAATGTGCAATAGGCACCCACGCAGCTATGAATTTGCTTAGGCTGTACTTGTCTCCGAATTTTTAAAATTTCTCCGTGATCATCTGCAAATGCAATATCAATCGGATACGTCATTCCAAAAGTATGAACTGAAGAGCACCTCAGAAGTAATACTGGAGGAGCTGTTATCTCGGTACCCAAAAGCCCAACGAACTTTTCGAAGCCCCCTTGTAACAATTCAAAAATCTGTTCAGAATTAGGGACTTCTTCTATCGACACTTGTACGTTCATTTTCAAATCACAACTCCCGACTTATAAGGACTAACAACAATTGAGGTTGTATGGGTAAGACATAAAGGAGACTCTAGTGACACTAAAGGGAGACGCAGGGTATGTGGCCAAGGCTTGTACTTAAGAGTTACTTGGTATTTAGGAAAAATAGAGACCATGTTCCCAATCCCCTCGCTTTCTCCCTCCAATGAGACAACAATGTCGCAATTGTCATCGCAATTAAGAGCAGCTTTTATTTTCTGAGTTAAGTTTTCTAGTGCTCCTCCATCTGTGGAATGACTAGAAGAAATTCCATGAGCAATAATTTGATCCGCCGCAACACGGTCAAACTTTGAGCACATATCTGCAAACTTAAATAAATTGATTGCAATTAGAGCAACCACTAATACAACCGGAAGTACCAATGCAGTCTCAACAAACATTTGCCCTTTTTGGCAACAAAGAAATTTCATTTTTCTCATATGCCACCAAAAACTTTCTTAACATCAATTTCTAAAGGAATCTCAATATCAATGACAGGAATGGTCAGCTTTGCAATTGTGATTTTGTCAGGCAAATACTGGAGAGAAAACGCACCGAGTGACCGAGCTAAAGCGATCGGGTCTGATGTGTTGGGTATTTTCTGGACTAGCTCACGAATCGTTGATTCTTTCTCAAAGCCAGCTTGTTTCAAAATTCTTTCTGTATTAACAAGAACAGGCTTCATTTGTCTTAAATCACTTGGCTCTAATCCAGCGTCAATAACTATTTGTTTCAAAGCACTCTGTAATTTGGAGCCGACACTTCCACCTGTTATTCCGTCAACGTTATCAAGAAATTCCGACAGCTTAGAAGACCAAGAAGTTACACCATCCCCATATGAGATTAAAAGAGATCCCCACAAGCTCATTACCTTATCTATGGTCTGTCCAATAAACCCTCCCCTCCTTTCGACCTGGTCAAAAAAGCTTGAAAGAACGTTGTTTGTAGATGAACTGTCTGGAGCGAGCGTTGCTCCGGATATTGCATATCCTTCTGGGAGAAAAACTGACTGCTCAAGTGTTCCCAAACTTCCTTGAAATTCTGGAGATGAACCTCCTCTTCTCACAAATGAAATACATCCCCAAGCTCCTGGAGGACATAATCTGGGCCTAGCAACCTTTAGGGCATCAAGTGCTTTTTGAAATATTCCAGTTGATTTATCTGCAGCTTCAGACAACTTTTTTCGCAAATCTTTTATTTGCTGACGTGATGATTCATAAACTTCAGACTCTTCGACTACGATTTTCCAGTAATACTCAAACCCGTTATCAATATTTGTCGAAGCAGAAGCCACTCTTCCCACATCGCTGCTCGTAAAATGACAATGTTGACACTCATGAACCGCTCCAGAATCTAAATCTTGTAGCGATGCAAATCCCGCGTTTTCTCCTGTTGCTCCTGGACAAGACCTATGAGCATGAATGGTTTTCTCGCCATTTTCATAGGTGCAAGGCCAAATAGGCTTTAGATACAGGTCTGTTTTCTTTGTCTCT
This sequence comes from uncultured Atopobium sp., assembly GCA_938028635.1. Classification (GTDB taxonomy): domain Bacteria; phylum Actinomycetota; class Coriobacteriia; order Coriobacteriales; family Atopobiaceae; genus Lancefieldella. Next base: position 20,360 of record CALIZK010000025.1, on the reverse strand, counting down.
TCTAAATTATGTGGTAATCGAGGCAAATTCATTTCAACCTCACCATCAGCTGTTTCTTTATAAAATCCTTTAGAAAGTTCCGTAAACGCAAAGTTGTAAAACGCTTTTCGTATAGCAGAATCACGTAATTCTTCTGCAGTGCTTCCATTGACAATTTCTTGATCATATCGAGCTCTGTAATATGCTCTAGCTCGCTTTAAAGCGATACCGAACGTCCAAGAAGTTGGCGACGGGATAGATGGATTTATATCCCCAGAAAGACCAGCGAGATGCTCTGCTCTTTCACGCATAGAATACGGACCTCCACCGCAGTCTGCCTCCCACGCCCTCTTTTTAGATGTCTCTGCTTTACTTTGTAACTCTTCAATTTCTTTTGCTATCTGCTGTAATAGCTCGCTCTGTTCTTTTAATTCATCTGACGAAACGTCGCTTTTTAAATGTCCAAAATCAGATTGTGACTGAGCGGGAAATAAAAGAGCTGATCCCACGAAGTTACCCGCATCAGTAGAGTTCTTTTGTATACAAGAGCTCGCCGCCATTGCTGCAAAAACTGGAAGCATTTTTTCAGTTTCCTCTAAGCCTTCACAAGCTGAAGTAGCAAATTTTTTACGCGCTTCAAGTGTCTTAAAACCTGCATCACACAATTTAGAACCCGCTGAAGCTAAACCTGGAACACATGAAGCAACCAATCCTGCTCCAACACATAACAATCCTGATAACCCAAGACTCAAAATGCTTGCATCAATTACCTGCGCAATAGTTGTGTATTTAGCTACGACATTTTCTCCTGCCATAGAAGCCGCATCTGCTATTGACTGAGTTTTGTATGCTCTCGATGAAACCCAAGCGACCGATACCAGTGCAAATACAAGCGCTAGACACACTAAAAGCGCACTTGCAAAAGCGATTGACGTAATACCGCCTTTATCGTCTATAAACATGGAAAGTCCAAGCTTTATTCTCTTATGTTTATCCTTTCCAAAAGGCAATCCAATCCGCATAAGAACCCTCAATCCAATCTGGATACGTACTAGCAGATAAACTTGAATGCAAGACAATCCCTTGGTTATCCGTCTGACCTGCAAGGAATAAACACCAGCCTATTGGCGGCATCGCTGCCACATGACCCGTAATTTCAATCAAGACATCGTTTTCTTTTTTATCAATAGAGATATTCCAGTCCTCATCTCCACCCTTATGAAATAGAGGTATCTCTGGTATAGCCTTAAGTCTGCGTTTGATATAGGACTCTATTAACTCAGTGTCAGAAGACGTTGTTGCTACTCTTAATCCTTCTGCACAGGCTCCATCCATAACTGTCTTTGTATAGAGAATGCAAACAGGTTCTACAAGCAATGCAATAATCATCAGAATAACGGGAAATAAAAGTGCTGCTTCTACTGACGCTTGACCAGCATTCTGTTTAAAACGAGAGAACATCTTTGGCTAAATCTAAAAGAGAGTCATGCATAGTATGTGAAGCAGCTTGAGTAGCCAGTTGAACAACTGCTCCATTTTGCACAAAATGATATATCACACCAAGAGACGTAATGACAATTAAGCACGAAAATAAAACTAGAGCATATTCAAGCGTTGCTTGTCCTTGTGTATTCTTAACACCTAGTTTGATTGCTCTAATAGATTCTTCGCATCTTGAGTGGATATGTGACATGTTGAGACCCTCCTTATCTCTCCTTGATCAGAAACAGTCACAAGCTCCGACCAATTTCCACCATTAACCAAACAGCTCCATACATTGCCAGCTAGATCTATATATCCGGAATAAACAAGTACACAATCAGCTCTTTGTTGATAGCTCTCTAAAACACTTTGTGCTTCGTCTTGAATGGTTTCTTTACTATCTCTTTGTACGGAATTCTGCTCAAACAAATCTTTTGCAGCTTCATATGAGATTGGCTGTTCATTGGCTTTTTTGTCGTCTCTATTTTCATGAGTCTGCACATAGTCTGATCTCGTATTTGATGAATGGTCCTGTTTTCTTGGTAATACGAGAAGTGCAGCAAATAGCAAACATACAGTGACAATAATGAACACAGAATAAGCAGCAGTGCTCTTTCTGCTCATAGAGAATTAATTCCCGATGTAATTGCTTCCCAAAGCTCAGAAATTTTACCTTTAAAAGCAATGATTGCGACAATCGCAATAACTACAAGTACGCCAACTAAAATTGCATACTCTGTAGTTCCCTGTCCAGATTCATCCTCTTTTAAGCCTTGTAGATACCTAAAAAATTGATAGAAGAACATCATCGGCTTTCCTTTCTCTTAAGAAGAAAATGCAGGTCCAAGCAAGGGACCTAAAATTGCAAGTAACATTGCTGGAACAATCAGCGTTCCTAGAGGGATGAGCATTTTAATTGGGATCTTTTCAATTTCCGTTTCTAACAGCGAACGCTGCTCATCGCGAAGAACTGAAGCTTGTCTATCTAATATTTCTGCAAGAGGAGTTCCAAAAGTAAGCGCTTCATTCACAACAGTCGCAAAGCTTTTAAGCGATGGAACTCCTACTTTTGCCGCCATCTGATTGAGTGCTTCTTCGCGAGTAGTAGCACCAAGCTTCCAAGTCATATGAGCATTTGAAAGCTCTCTCGATAATTCTCCAGATTCTCGCAAACAATACAGATCAAGCGCTGAATCAAAAGATAGCCCTGATGACAGCCCAAGAATCAAAATGTCAATCATTTCTGGCATCTCACGTAGGCATGATTTTCTTGTAAACTCAGACTTTGCCCGGAGGCTCATTCTCTTGTGACTTTTTATGCCTCTTATAATTTGCTGATAATAGCTATGGACATCAAAATGATTCAAATTGACGGGAACAACTAGGGCGAGAATACCTATGCATGTTGCAAATAATACGGAGCATAGTAAATCCATCACTTCATTACTCCTTTCATAATGCTTCGAATAATCAAAAGAGCAACGCAATCCATGACCATTGCAATTGATGTGCATATAACGCCCGATGGCGTAAATAAACCCTTTTGAAAGTCCGGCGATAGAAGCGACAAGACAATCAATAAAACAACTGGGAGAAGACATACAATTCGAGCAGATAATCTAACTTGAGCAGTCTTTGTTGCTATGAGCCTTTGATTCTTCTCTTGTAATTCAACTAACTCGGCAGTTTTCTGTAAAAGACTCTTAAGCGGAGACCCTGTTCTATGTGAAATTACTAAGGCGCTAGCCAGCAAATTAACACCTGGAGCATCCAACCTTTCTGCCAAGTCCTCAATAGCTTCTTCGATAGGAAAACCGCACTTGATTTGCATGTCAGCAATATAAAAATTTTCTGATACGACACCTTCTGTGTGTTTACTGACATATTCAATAGATTGTGAAAGTGTGAGACCTGATCCAAGAGCAACGGCGATTGTTCTAAAAATCGAAGGCATCATATGGGCGATTTCTAAAGCAGATTGATGCTTGGCATGTTCATATAGAAAATAAGGAACGAGAAATAACGAGAAAACACCGCAAAGCGTACCTATTGCAGACTCAAATAGAACACCAAGCAAGATGGATCCAGCTATGCCACTAATAAAAAACAGTACGAAGGTATCACTGACTAAGGTGATTCCATATTTGTAAAGAAAGCGATTACGTAGCTGTGCTGATATATAAGAAAAAGGTTCCCATTTGAGCAAGCGCTGGACAAAAGTGCTATTGCGTGCAAATTGAAAAAACTGAACTACATAACCTGTTACTCGTGCATTTATTTGAGAAACAGTTTTTTCCTCACCGTTGCATACAAGAAAATAAATAATTACTCCAAAAACACCTCCTGTGATTGTGGAAGTAATGACATCCATGAAGTAACCTCCTTTTTATTGAGTATTCCTTCTTGTATTGCACGATTGATAAAAGAAGGAACTTTTACAAAAAGCCAACTTCTTTTCTGCGCGTCAAACGACACCACCTCTTGCACTTCAATTGATCCTGACGAAGACAAGGAGATTTCTGAAACGCTGGTCACATATCGTTTTCCATCAGGAAATCTTTGGGACATAACTATCAAATCAAGTGCAGTGGCAATCTGCTTCTCTATGATTTCTGCAGGTAAGTCCATTCCAAAACGAGCCATCAAAACCAGGCGCAATATTGCCTCTTGAGCGGTTCCGGCATGCAATGTAGTTAGAGAACCATCGTGACCTGTATTCATAGCCTGCAGCATATCAATGCACTCTTCACCTCTTACCTCTCCTACTACAATGCGATCTGGCCTCATTCGGAGCGCGTTTCTCACCAATGATCTAATGGTTATTTCTCCTGTTCCTTCTATTGAGGCAGGTCGAGCCTCTAGCCTGACCACATTTGGATGTGAATCAAACTTAAGCTCCGCTGAGTCCTCAATAGTGACAATTCTTTCTGACTTTGAAATTTCACATGAAAGTGCATTTAAAAGCGTAGTCTTACCAGATCCTGTTCCTCCTACAACCGCGATTCCCTGTCTGCACTTCACAGCCCAAGATAAAAATCTTGCAAGCCATTGAGGCAATGATTTCATTTCCACTAGCCGGTCCAAAGAAGTAATTTTTCCGGTAAATCTTCGAATAGTTACTGAAGTGCCATTCACTGCAACAGGGCTTGCAACTGCATTGACACGGTCCCCATTCTCAAGTCGAGCGTCAACAATAGGACTTACCCTATCCAGCCTTCTTCCTAAGGGAGATAAGATACGATCCATAACAATCAAAATCTGCTCTTCTGAATCAAAGACTGTCTTTGATTCAAATAGCTCACCGTTTTTCTCGTAAAACAAATTGTTGCAGCCATTAATCATGATTTCCGTAACATCTTTATCATTCAGTAGTGGCTGAATTGGACCAAGACCACATACTTCATTGATTACCTGTTCGATTGTTTCCTCATAGTCAACTGAACTAAAAAGCTCGTCCTTCTCTTCATTAACAATTGCTTCACAGGTAACTCTTAGTTCGTCTCTTACACGATCGATATCACTGCCTGTAATGAGAGAAGAAACTGTAGAAAGTCCTAATCGAGAAACGAGTTTTTCTTTTAACTTCTTTCTAGCCTTCTGAAATACTTCTTTTTGGAGTAGTGAGTCATTCTCATCTTGAGCCTCAATTTGCTTAGCAACGCGTTCAAAGACAAGCATTAACCCACCTCCTTCCTCCTATTGAATAAGCTAAATGGCTTTTTCTCAGGAGTTGCTTGCAGGGCAATTTGAGCCTCGCGCAGTTGTGGAAGAATACCCAACTCGTTAAGGAAATGCGCAAGTACAAAAGAGACCGACTGTGCAAATGAAGTTTCCTCTTGTAACAGCACAGAAAGCTTTCCTTGCTGAATAAGCTCTTGAAACCCTGGTCCGCCTTCAAAAATCCTAAACATCTTTGCAGCTTCAAGACCAACCTCTGCTTTTCCAACAGAGAAGTCCTGTTTAACCCTTGGATTTGCTTTGTTCTCAAGTCGGATAATGCGAGTTCTTGCCACTCCAAGGCGCACTGCAAGTCCACTTACTTTTGCTAAAGAGTTAATACACGTAAGAGGGTTCTCTGAAACAATAACCAGCCTATCTGCACATTGTGCTGCCTGAGCATAGCAATCCGTTGATGCTGTCGTAGTGTCTACGAGCACCAAATCAACCAAACCAGAAACAGCTTGAAGAAAATGACTCACGCAAGGAAATAGAAGCTCTGCCATTTCAGGTTTTACACAAGGGCCAAAAAGATACAAATTTCTATGGACACAAGTTGCCTTTTCAAGAAGGCTCTCTTTTTCTGAAGGTACATCAGCGACAAGATCAGAGAAGTCTTTTGGCTGCCTAATTCCAAGCTTCTCAAAAGCATTTCCATAAGACAGATCAAAATCAACCAACGCAACCTTCAAGCCCCAAGAAGAAGCAAGCAGTGCCATTGAAGAAACAAGTGTGGTCTTTCCCACTCCTCCTCTTCCTGAAGTGAACGTCAGAATCGGAGCTTTTAAAGTCTTATCAAGAGGAATAAGGGATTGTAGATAGGTATTTAGCTCTTGGATACTGGCAACATAATCTGAAGCTTCTGGTAAAGGCTGAGAAAGCCTGTCAGCCCCGTATGATTGATATCCTCTTCCAACCTTTACCAGATCCCCCAATTCCATAGGGTCAATAACTAAATCAACTCCTGCTTTAGCTGCTCTAGAACGAAGTGATCCAGAAGCGCCAGACCTTACTAGCACTACACAGCGTGCGTTTCCGTCTTTAACAATCGCAGCAGCAAGATTTATATCCGAAACATCGGAGCCGGTATTACCAATCAAGACTGAATAATCCTGAGGAGTTGAACGAGCAACAATTGATCTAAGAGATGCTGCCGAATCTGTAAACTCACACCTATTACTGATACCTAAGTACGTAAGAATGGCTCCAATCTCAACGCGTGCGTCAAGACCTACGTATGAGATCCACTTTTCTAACATCACGCTTCACCTCCTGGATTAGTAGACGAATCTGCTTGTGACGCACTGTTGCTGTTTTGGTCGGCTGTTGGAGAAACAGGGTTCTCTGGCTGCACATCTTCACTTGCAGATGATGGGCTTGATTGATTTGTTGTGTCAGATAAATCTTTTGGGTTTTCTTCTTCAACGTAAGAATTGTTGTGTAGTAAGTCCTGAGCATTAATCTTTGATCCCGGAAGAGTAAAGCGGAGTGTTCCTCGAGCATATGCAGAAAGCACAGCAGGAACCTGTTCAGGAGTTAATCCAAGCGTTACAGAAGAAGAGGTGTAAAGAGTACCCTCGGTATCATCTGACAATACCGCAATATCAGAGGCAATACAGGTAATAAGAGAATCGGTGACCTCATACGCCGCAAGTTTTGTACCAGCACTAAGCCTCTCAGCTAATCCGTACTTCTCGCCATGAGAAATAGTGAGACCAACAAGATTTTCTGGAATAGAAATCTGAGAGGTGACTGATCGCAGATGAAGAGAAACAACAGGCATGCCAACTCCAATAACAGATGAAACCGTTCGGCCCATAACACTTTCTGGATTAGTAATTGCACCCTCAGGAATCAGATCAGAAATCCAGCTTTTTACCTGTGTATTAGAAGATGAGAGAGTTTCTCCGGGCTCTATTTGTTTTGTGGCCACCAAAATTGAAGTAAGTTCTCCGCCGTATTTTTGTATTGCTTCTGCTCGTGATTTCTCTGCATCTGCACGGACACTTTGCACATATGCAAAAAAACAAAAACTAGCTAGAAGTGCACTCAACACAGAAATCAAAATTCTTGTTTTCTTAGTCACTTTTTGTCCTCCCTCCATTTGCGATATACCGATTGTGCGCTCGGGTTGAGAGAAGGAGGACAAAAACAAAAGATTTACCTGCACAAATGTGTCAGATAGCTGACGCAAATCTGACACAAAGTAATGTATCCACAGGCTGCAGCGACGCAATGAAAAATAGGTAATTTAAATTTTTATCTAATTTGAAATATAAAAATTTTTAGAACATCATAACTGCTACATTTTTCAGAAATTGTAATGATTGATTTTCTGAGTGATTTCATTGACATATAAAACGAGGGCTGACCCTCCCCATTACTGGGCGGGACCAACCCTCGTTAGTCTCAATATAGCATATTTCCTGCTAGTTTAGCGAAAAACACCCTAGACAAGCCAGGGTGCTTAGAGGATTTACGCTGTTAAAGCTTAAAGCACAACATCAGGGTCAAGCGATTGCTGACTTTCTCGCATTTCTTTTGCCAAAGACAAATATGCTTTTAACTGGGGTTCTGTAATCTTGCCCTCATGCAGGGCGTCTTGAACGCTACATCCTGGCTCATGAGTATGGGTGCAATCCCTAAACTTACACGTCTGAGCAGCTTCAGAGATATGCGGGAATATCTTCTGCAATCCCCTCTCATGACCCACAATAGGCAGACTTCTGAGGCCAGGCTCGTCCACAATAACACCAGCGTCAGGAAGCGCTACCATGCGACGAGCAACCGTTGTATGACGACCAGCCTTATCAGACTCGCGGACTTCTCCCGTTTCAAGCGCCTCATGTCCCAAAAGCGCATTCAGAAGCGTTGATTTACCAGCACCTGATTCTCCTAGCACAATGGCCACGGAGCCGTAAGGAACAAGACTACGAACTGCATCAATTCCCCACGCAGCTCCAAGCTTTTGAGCGGTCCGCGCAAGATCTACAAGTGCATCGGTTTTCTCGCCCTCAAGCTTTGAAGCTGTTGCAACAATTTTTACTGTAGAGCCAAGAGCTGCGGTGATAGAAGAAATCTCTTGAGCCAAAAGCTCCGGACCTGCCACATCTGACTTAGTAAGCACCACAGCGCAAGCAGCGCCGCAGTCTTTAGAAATAACTGCTGAGCGCACAATACGATCTACCGAGACAACCTCGCCGTCCAAGGCCTGTACTACAAGCACCAGATCAACGTTTGCGGCCAAAGTCTGTTTTTGACCACGAGCGCCGCCCTTCCAGCGAGCAATATCGGTCTCTCGCGGCAGAATGGCCTCGATGATGCCCATATCGTGCGAGTCCGGAATGCGAGCACACACCCAGTCGCCAACGGCTACCGTGGAGTTCTGGCCCTTGGTCACGCGCGCAGCAAACTCGGCGCGAAACACTCCCTGCTCTGACACAACCGCAGGAAATCCCCTATCCAAGCGGACCACGCAGGCCACGGTCATCGTCTGGCGAGAAACCCCTTGAGCTTCAAGCTCAGATACGACGTCTGTATAAGCTTGCGTCTGATCCGACGATGGAGTCAGCTGCTCAAACGCCGGAACGTCCAGCAATGAAGAAAGGGCCGGCAGAGACCCTTGAGTCCTGCCGGCTCCTAGTTTTTTGGAACTTTTTGTACGCTTAGCGGACAAGAGTACTCCTCTACCTTATGCCTTGTTCTTTTGAACAGAACGCATAACAGCCTTATAAAGCTCCATCAGAGGAATAATCGATGCAGCTAAAAGCATTGCCATGGCGTACTCTTCAAAACCAATCTCAGCAAAGCCAAACGCCTGAGAAAGTGGTGTCTCAATTACCACAAAGGTAAGAATCAAAGACATAACAAAGGAACCCCACAGCCAAATGTTTTGGCTGGTTAGCTTGAAGATGGAACCACGCAGAGAACGCATATTGAAGGAGTGGAACATCTCAACCATAGAAAGCGTCAAGAACGCCATGGTCATACCCTCAACGCCAGCCTCTGGGTTAGTAATAACCTGTGAGATATCAAAGGTTCCATACTCAAAGTAGTGGCCAATAAAATAGCTGGCAAGGGTGAGAAGAGCAATGATAGAGCCCTGAACAAGGCAGTCAAAGCCAACGCCACCCGCAAAGATTCCATCCTTGGGATTGCGAGGCTTGCGCTTCATAATGCCTGGTTCAGCCTTCTCGGTGGCCATAGCAAGCGCAGGCAGAGAGTCGGTAATCAGGTTAATCCACAGAAGGTGGGTAGGCTGAAGAATAGTAAAGCCAACCAGGGATGCAATAAAGACGGAAATAACCTCTGCAAGGTTGGAGCTCAAGAGGAACTGGATACACTTACGAATGTTGTCGTAGATGCGTCTTCCCTCTTCACACGCGCTAATGATGGTGGCAAAGTTATCGTCAGCCAGAACCATATCTGCAACGCCCTTAGTAACATCGGTACCAGTAATGCCCATACCAATACCAATATCAGCGCGTTTAATGGAAGGAGCATCATTAACGCCGTCACCTGTCATGGCCGTAACCATGCCCTTCTTGCGCCAGGTATCAACAATGCGGACCTTGTGCTCAGGCTGAACACGTGCATAAACGCCAATTGTCTCAATACGCTGCTCAAACTCTTCGTCAGAAATCTTATCAAGCTGTGCGCCGGTAATTGCCTGAGAGCGATCGGTAATAATGCCCAGCTCAACCGCAATAGCAACGGCCGTATCAATGTGATCGCCCGTAATCATAACGGTGCGCATACCAGCTTCATGAGCCTCTGCAACAGCACCCTTAACCTCAGGACGAACTGGGTCAATCATGCCAGAGAGTCCAACAAAGACCATGTCATGCTCAAGGTTGGCTGGGTCATAGCTCTGAGGAGCTTCTGTTCCCCAATCGCGACGAGCAGATGCCATAACGCGAAGTGCTTGGTCAGCCATAGACTTGTTCTGAGCCAAAATCTCAGAGCGAGCCTCATCGGTGAGGTCAATAATGCCATCGCTTGTCATAATCTTGTTGCAGCGAGCTAGTACCTCATCAGGCGCACCCTTGGTGTGCTGTACAACCTTGCCAGAGCGGGTACGTACCACAACAGACATCATCTTACGAGAAGAATCAAAGGGCGCCTCGCCAATGCGAGGGCGAGAAGAAGCAAGGTCACTTGTGGTGTATCCAAGTTTTGCAGCGTCTGCAACAAGAGCAGCCTCAGTAGGCTCACCCTTTGCTACCTGTTCTGCATCATCCCAGGTAGCATCACAGCACAGTGCCATGGTACGTACATGTGCGTCAAGGTTTTCTGTCTCATGACGGACAACAGTCATCTTGTTTTGGGTCAGAGTACCGGTCTTATCAGAGCAGATAACCTGAGTACAACCAAGGGTCTCAACTGCGGTAAGTCGACGAACAATAGCGTGACGCTCGCTCATTCTGGTAACGCCCATAGAAAGAACGATGGTAACAACAGCAACAAGACCCTCTGGAATTGCAGCTACTGCAAGAGAAACTGCAACCATAAACGTGCTGAGGATAAGGTCAAAGTTGCCAAGCATCTCGGCACCGTGCTTAATAAAGCCTGTTGCAAAAACAAGCAGTGAGATGACAACAACAAGAATGGTAAGTGTATGTGAAAGCTTATCAAGCGCAATCTGAAGTGGAGTCTGTCCCTCTTCTGCCTGAGAAATTGCATCTGCAATCTTGCCCATCTCGGTGTCCATGCCTGTTGCAACAACAACTGCACGACCGCGTCCATAGACCACAATAGATCCGGAGTAGCACATATTCTTTCGGTCACCCAAAGGAATGTCATCGGTGTCTTCAGCAAGACTGAGGGTCTCCGCGTGTTTCTCGACAGGAACTGATTCACCCGTGAGCGCCGACTCCTCTACCTTCATAGAAGCGCTCTCAAGAATGCGGCAATCAGCTGGGACAGAGTCACCTGCCTCAAGAAGGATAATATCTCCCACGACTAGCTCGGTTGAGGCAACCGTCTCAAGACGACCGTCTCTGATAACCTTGCTCTGAGCTGCACTCATCTCTTGCAAAGCAGCAAGAGCTTCCTCAGCCTTGCCTTCCTGGACCACGCCAAGCACAGAGTTGATGACAACAACAAACAGAATAATGACAACGTCCGCAATTCCACCTTCACCGGTATAAATTCCTTCAGCAGCGGAAATAGCAGCAGCAACAAGAAGCATGATGACCATAGGGTCAGCCATCTGTGCAAAGAACCTTTTAATGATTGATTCTTTTGGTGCCTCTTTAAGCTTATTAAGACCGTGGGCCTCAAGACGAGAAGCTGCTTCTACATCAGACAATCCAGCTTCAACATCAGTTTTTTGCGCACTGATAACATCAGACGCACTTGAAAGATACTCTTTCAAAGTTCCTCCTGGGTTTCTACCTGACAGATTGATGCCCGATCATAATTCCCCAGGAGAGGGGCAAGGGCTCACCAAGGTTGCCGTGTCAGGACCTTACAACGTCCTATCATAGGACCTTACAATGCTCTATCATTTTACCGTATTCTTTCTTTTTTCAAACCTTATAAATATTTCTTAAAACTCCTGTTATGCGGCGAATAATTGTTATTCAAGGGGTACAATAAGCGCAGAACATAACAACATAAGCCAAACGTTAGTTTTGGCAAGGAGGCAGTTATGAAAATCCTGTTTTATGGTGCTCAAAGTTACGACAAGGATTCTTTCAACCTTGAGCTTCCAAAGTATCCAGACATTTCAATCGACTACATCGAGTCAAACCTTACGCCTATGACCGCAGGCTTTGCCAAGGGTTATGACGCTGTCTGCGCTTTTGTTAACGCAGATGCCTCAATTCTGACCCTTGAGATTCTTGCCGGCTTTGACGTTAAGCTGCTGCTTATGCGCTGCGCTGGCTTTGACGCTGTTGACGTTAACGCTGCTAAAGACCTTGGCATTACCGTTACACGCGTACCTGCTTACTCCCCTGAGGCAATCGCAGAGCACGCAATGGGTCTTGCACTTGCTGCTAACCGTCGTATTCACCGTGGTTACATCAGAATTCGCGAAAATAACTTCTCGCTTGTTGGCCTTGTTGGCGATACACTTCACGGTAAAACTGCTGGAATTGTTGGAACTGGTCGTATTGGCGCAGCACTTTGCCGTATCTGCAAAGGCTTTGGCATGCACGTCCTTGGCGCAGACCTCTATCCAAATATGAGCCTTGTCAATGACGAGCACGTTGTTGATGAGTATGTCAGCTACGATGAGCTCTGGGAGCGTTCGGACTTTATTTCACTCCACGCTTTCTTGAATGATGAGAGCTATCACATGATTAACGATAAGACCATCGGAAAGATGAAAGATGGCGTCATTCTCGTTAATACTGGTCGCGGAGGACTTATTGACACCAAGGCTCTTATTCGCGGCATTCTTTCTGGCAAGATTGGTGCTTGTGGCCTTGACGTTTATGAAGAAGAAAATCCAAACGTTTATAAGGACCGTGGTGCTGAGGTCTTTGATTCAATTACCTCTACACTTTGCTCCTTCCCTAACGTAGTTATGACAAGTCATCAGGCATTCTTTACTCATGAGGCACTTGCTCAGATTGCTCAGGTTACGCTAGATAACGCAACTGCTTTTTCTGAGGGTACTGACTATGTTGATAAAAGTGTGGTTTGCTAAGTACCAGAGAAACAAACGCTCTGAAAACGGTTACTATTGATAACCGAATGTGATTTTAATTCCTATGAAAAGGAGAGATATGGCTCGCAAAAAGACCAAGATTGTTTGTACTATGGGTCCTGCTACAGAAAGTGATGAGGTCCTTCGTGAGCTCATTCTTGCTGGTATGAACGTTGCACGTTTTAACTTCTCGCACGGTAGCCATGAGTATCACCGCACTATGATTGGTCGCGTTCGTTCTATCTCTGATGAGCTTGGTATTCCTATTGCTATCATGCTTGATACCAAGGGTCCTGAGGTTCGCACCGGTCTTCTCGAGGATGGCAAGAAGGTCACCCTTACTACTGGTGATTCCGTTATTGTCACCACTGATGATGACGTCATCGGTAACGCTCAGCGCTTCTCACTTGACTACAAGAACCTTCCAAAAGAGGTCAAGAAGGGCTCCATCATCCTTATTGATGACGGTCTCATTGGTCTTGAGGTTGATCATGTTGAGGGCACTGACATGCACTGCAAGATCATCAACGGTGGTGAGCTTGGCGAGAAGAAGGGCGTAAACGTTCCTAACGTCAACATTGGCCTTCCTTCCGTCACTGAGCAGGACCGCGCAGACATCATGTTTGGTTGCGAGCTTGGTATTGACGCAATTGCTGCTTCCTTCATCCGTGATGGCGCTGCTGTTGAGGAGATTCGTAACATCTGCCGTGAGATGGGTACTCCTAACGTACAGATCTTCCCTAAGATTGAGTCTGCTCTTGGCGTAAAGAACTTCGACGAGATTCTTGCAGCTTCTAACGGCATCATGGTTGCCCGTGGTGACCTTGGCGTTGAGGTTCCTGCAGCTGAGGTTCCTCACATCCAGAAGACTGTCATCAAGAAGTGCAACGATGCTTACAAGCCTGTCATCACCGCAACTCAGATGCTTGACTCTATGATTCGCAACCCTCGCCCAACCCGTGCAGAGGTTACGGACGTTGCTAACGCAATCTACGACGGCACTGACTGCGTCATGCTTTCTGGTGAGTCTGCAGCTGGTAAGTACCCTGTTGAGGCAGTAAAGACCATGGCTTCCATCTGCAAGGAAACCGAGAAGTACCTGCCAGTCAAGGATGTCTATCACCAGCGTGAGGGTCTTAAGAACGTCAACGGTGCTACAGGCTTTGCTGCAGTTGATATGGCAATCCGTGTTGACGCTAAGTGCATCATCTGCCCAACACACTCTGGCCGCACTGCTCGCCTTGTTTCTAACTTCCGTCCAAAGCGTCCTCTGTATGCAATGTCTCCATCTGATGAGGCAGTTCGTCGTACCTGCTTCTATTGGGGTGTCTATGCATTCAAGACCTCTGAGCAGGGCACGCTTTCTAACACCATGTACAACGCACTGAACGTTGCTAAGGAAGTTGGCGTCGTTGAGACCGGCGACATTGTTGTTCTGACTGCTGGCGATCCTCATACCAGCCCACGTCTTGGTGACTACACCACTTCAACTAATGTTGCTATGATTTGCCAGGTTCAGTAAACCGCATTTCAGCTTTAACGTTATATGCACCCAAGCACAAGCTTGGGTGCATATTTTTTACGTGGGATATTTTTAGCGTCTTACCAGCAGTTAGGCAATTTTCCAGCCGACGGTTTTCTCGCGCATGTTAACAAAATCAGCGTAGATGCCGCCTTCTGCCATCAGTGACTCGTGAGTGCCTCTTTGAACAATACGGCCCTTATCCAGGACAAGTATCTGATTTGCTTTACGCACCGTCTTTAGGCGATGGGCAATCATAATAACGGTCTTAGAGTTTGTGAGCTCTGCGATTGCACGCTGAAGTTCAAGCTCGTTTTCTGGATCAACATTAGCCGTTGCCTCATCAAGTACTACGATTGGCGCATCTTTTAAGATAGCGCGCGCAATAGAAAGACGCTGGCGCTCGCCGCCAGAAAGCATTGAGCCACCTTCACCTAAACGTGTCTCGTAGCCATTAGGTAATGCCTCAATAAACTCCTCACAGCAGGCACGCTTAGCTGCGTCAACTACTTGCTCATGAGTCGCACTTGGATTGCCAAACTTGATGTTGTTCTCAATAGTGTCATCAAAAAGGAATACTCCCTGAAATACGGTGGAGAAATTTTGGAGCAGGGCGTCAACTTTATAGTCGCGTACATCGCGTCCACCAAGGGTCACTTGACCTGCATTTACATCCCAAAAACGCTCAATAAGACGGACAAGAGTTGTTTTGCCAGATCCGCTTGGCCCCACAATGGCACAAGAAGTTCCTGCGGGAATAGATAGACTCACATCTTCAAGAATTTGCCTGTCATCGTAGCCAAAGGAAACATGAGAAAGTTCAATGTCGCAAGATGCCGCCTTCTCAAGACCCTCTCCCTCCTCCATTGCGGGGGTGGCGAGAATGGCATTTGTTTGTTCCATTGCAATTTCAAGATTGCGCAGGATAGTTGAGAAACGACCAGCAGATTCTAGACGACTAAACAACATAAATGACATAACTACTACGGTTAAACAAGCAGCTGTATCAAGTATTCCAGATAGCCATAGACCAACTGATACTAGGCACATGATAATGCTGGTGGCCTTGGAGATAACCATTTGCAAAACTGAGAAACGAAGCGCCTTAAGCTCAAGGTTAAGCGCTTGAACGCGACAATCGTCAACTGCTTTGGCATATTTTCCTTCAGCATCATCAATAAGAGAAAACGCCCTTACTACACTAATGCCGCGGACATATTCAAGAACAGAGCTGATCAAGGTGGTATTAGCAGCTACATACTTATCTGATACATTGCGCACGTAGGCCTGGAGCAGCTCCATAGTAATGCAGAAAAGAACAAATGTAGCCGCAGTTATAAGGCCTAGTTGCCAACAAAACACAAACAAGAACGCAACAATAATTGCAGTTAAAGCTAATCCTCCAACGACCATCATATAAAGTAGACCGCCAAGATTTTGCATTACATCCAGCTGATTGGTCATAACAGCTGTTACTTCACCCAGGCTATTCTCGTTAAAATAACCCATAGGAAGGCGGCGCAGCGTGTCTCCAATTTCCGCACGCTTGGTACCAGCCATACTAAAATTAGCATCACAGAAATTCTCACTCTTAAAATGAGCGCAAATGAACGCTCCTATAATGCTCAGAAGCATAACTCCCAGCGCAGAAAATATCGTCTGAGTTGAAAGTGTATCCGTAGTAAGAGCAGTAAAAACAATCCAAAGCGCCGTTATTTGTACGCCTTCAAAGAGGCAGCCAAGAATGGTAAAGAAAAGGCCTTTATAGAGTTTCTGGCGATAAGAACTTCCAAACTGAAAGTACATTTTTAAGACAGATAACATTGCTACTCCCCTCCTTAAGCCTCATCAAGTGCGCCGATATGAGCGCGATACATGGTTGCATAAAGCGGACATGTCTCCATAAGCTGCTCGTGAGTACCCTCAGCTTCAATGGAGCCATTATTAACAACAACAATTTTGTCGGCATTTTGTACAGTAGAAAGGCGGTGCGCGATAACCACTAACGTTTTACCAGCCACCAGCTTTGCAACTGCAGATTCAACCTCTGCTTCTGATTCTGGATCCGCGTAGGCCGTTGCTTCGTCGAGCATGATAATAGGCGCATTTTTGAGCATAGCTCGAGCAATTGCCACGCGCTGACGCTCGCCACCAGAAAGATGTCCTCCCGAGCCTCCTACAACCGTTTGATAACCATGAGGAAGCGATTGGATAAAGTTGTGACATCCAGAAGCTTTTGCACAAGCAATTACCTCTTCATCAGTAGCGTCTTTTTTGCCCATCCTGATGTTTTCCATAATGGTCTCGTCAAAAAGGTAACTATCTTGATCAACGTAAGCTACAAGGTTCGCGAGTTGAGATGGAGTGCAGGAGCGAATATCTTGTCCTCCAATAGAAACAGACCCTTCATTTGGATCCCAGAAACCTGCGATAAGCCGTGCAACAGTAGACTTACCTGATCCACTTGGACCAACAAGTGCCGTAACTTGTCCTGGCTCAATATCTAAAGTAATCCCATGGATTACTTCATTGCTTCCGTACGAGAAACGAACATCACTCAGTTTAATTTCAGTGCCCTCAAGCGTACAAGGGACCTCGGCTCTAACCTGATCTGGGTAGTTCAATACCTCAGAGATTTCTTTGACAACAGAACCTACCTGCGCAAGAGAATCCATAAAGCTCATTGCTTCAAAGAGCGGCTGAAAAATACCTAAAGAAAGCACGGCACACATAACAAACGTAGAAGGAGAAAGAGTTCCCTGAAGCACAAACAAGCATCCAAGGGGCAATACCGTTACTAACGTTGCAGGACCAATTGACAACATGGCATCCTGCCAGATTTGGCAGTGCTTCATCCAATCAATAAAAGCATGGGCAGAGGCATAAACAGCTTTTGAGAACTTCTCGTAAGAGCTAGCGGACTGTCCAAAAGCCTTAATTACCTCAATTCCTGACACATACTCAACTGAGGCATTATTCATCTCTTTACCAGTTACGATAGTATTCTGATACCAATACTCATAGTCTTTCATCATGCCTGATAAACAGGCAAGTCCCACAATAATAGTGAGTAGAGCAGCAAGAGCAAGTCGCCAGTCTAAAACAATGAGGTACACAAAAACCGCAAAAGCAGCTGTAAGGTTTGAAGTTAATTCAGGAACTGCATGAGCAAGTGTGGTTTCAATACTATCGATCTTCTCGACTAACAGGCGTTTGAGGGAGCCCGAAGGAGTATCAAGCACATATCCCATGGGGATAGTTGTCAGCTTCTTTGCCACTCGGGTGCGCATGTTTGCAATTGTCGCAAACGTTGCCTTATGAGAAACGATAGTTGAAAGATGGTGAAAAACTATTTTTACTAAATAGCTAAGACCCGCTATAAGTCCCCAATACAGGTAAAACGACCATTCTTGAATTCCATTAAAGATACCAACCACCATGTTGCCTGCGGCAACGTAGGGAACCATTCCTCCCAAAACGCCAATAATAGCAAGGATGACAGAGAGCGCGTACATACTTTTTCTGTCTGACCACTCGAGCAATACTGCAACAGGATTTACTTCAGATTGCTGAGGATCCTGTTTTGTATTTTGATTGGGCTCAGTAGCTTGAACACTTTGGTTTTGACGATTTGCCATACCCACACCGCCTCCTGCCACAAACTCACAATGTAGTGTCTGTTATTCAGGCTGGCTTTGACAGAGAAAGCAAGGCTTCAACTGCCATAAGTTAGCTATATATAACTATTTAATAGTTTCAAACTGCTGAATAGCTAAAACAAGCTAGTTTTATAAGTAATCGGTAAGTGGTAAGCGCGCTACCTGTAATTGAGACGTGTAAACAATCCCATTAAAATACTTATGAAAGCTTAATCTAGTCTCAATAATTGGTTAATCTTTATAAGAGACCATGTATCACGAAGACGAGAGGCGTCTTTAACATCTCGAAAGGAAGCTGATCATGGAAAAGCTAGAAAAGGTTGAGGTAATTCGCGAGAAGTGCGGCGTAAGCTACGAGGACGCAAAGGCAGCACTTGACGCTTGTGATGATAATGTTCTTGATGCAATTATTTGGCTCGAGAAGCAGGGCAAGTCCACTAAGCAGACTGCAAACTATACTACTGAGCCAGCTGCACAGTCAGACGTTTCTCCAGAAATGGAAGCAGCTCAAATTGCCTACCAAGAATCAAGCAAGAAGTCTGATTTCTCAGAGAATATGTCTTCTCTTTGGGAAAAGTGCAAGGAGCTCTTCCATAAGAGTGTAGAAGCAAAATTCATTGTTACTCGTCGCGGTGAGCAGTTCATGGCCATGCCAGTAATTATTCCAATTGTTGGACTATTCCTCTGGGGTGCTACATTCTGGCTGCTCATCATTGGTCTCTTCTTTGAAATGCGCTATCACATCCAGGGAGCTTATCCTATTGTTGTTGATGTAAATGAGGCAATGGATAAGGCTGCAGATGCAGCGGGTTCCATCAAAAAAGATGTTATCGACAAAAAATAAAATGCAATTGGTTCCAAACCTAAAATAGAAAACTTCGATATTTAGGCGAGAAAATGATTAAGGTTCTTATCGTTGAAGATGAAGAAAAAATTGCACGCTTTATAGAACTCGAGCTTAAACATGAGGGCTATGAAGTAGACAAAGCTCTTGACGGAAGAACCGGAGCTGAAAAAGCACTGTCAAATGACTACGACCTTATCTTGCTTGATGTACTTCTCCCCCAGCTTAACGGTCTAGAAGTTCTTAGGAGAATTCGTCGCGAGAAAAACACGCCAACTATCATGCTCACTGCTCGCGATTCGGTCATGGATAAAGTTGCTGGTCTTGATGCAGGTGCAGATGACTACCTCACCAAGCCTTTTGCAATAGAGGAGCTTCTCGCCCGCATTCGAGTGGCCCTCAAGCATCACGAGGCAGACAGTCCAAGTTCTGCAGCAATTTCTCATACAACTGCCACAAACACTTTTACAATCAAGAGCGTCTCGCTTGATGTTGACCGAAGAGAAGTCTGCGTTAACAACAATCCTATTGAGCTTACCACTAAAGAATTTGAAGTGCTTCGTATGCTCATGGAACACGCAGGTGTTGTTATGAGTCGTGAGCGTATTGCATCTGAGGCTCTCGGATATGAGTTTGCTGGAGAAACAAACAATGTTGATGTCCATATAGCCCATCTACGTGCAAAAATTGATGATCGTTACAACATCAAGCTGATTACTACCGTTCGTGGAGTCGGATATGTCATCAGAGAAGCATAACCAGTCCACCATACAAGAGCATAAAAAGCCTTTCTTTACTCCCTCTGATTCGTCGACAGCTGGAGTAATTACCTGGGGATTTTGGTGGCGTAAGCTGATGAATTACGTCGGCTTTAATCTCTTTTTACTGGTAAATATTGCTCTGATTTTTATTTATATGTATAACCAGCATGTTCCACAAGGT
Organism: uncultured Atopobium sp.; assembly: GCA_938028635.1. Lineage (GTDB taxonomy): Bacteria > Actinomycetota > Coriobacteriia > Coriobacteriales > Atopobiaceae > Lancefieldella. Next base: position 558 of record CALIZK010000025.1, on the reverse strand, counting down.
ACTTTTTACCTAGGATTTTTCCCTACTGAGTCTCACTCTATTTCTCTTACTGGATTCACTTTCTTACATGGACTCTCAAGCCTAAAATACATTGTTCATGGCCCTACTTTTGGCGCAAAAATATTTGATTTAGGCGTAGAGTTAGCACGCTTCTGGCCCATGTATATTGCAATTCTTATCTGGGAAATCATTGATCTATTGTCATTCTTCGGTGATATGCGCCGTGTCAGAAGAGCTCTTCAGCCCCTCAATACACTTGCACTTAAAGCCGACCAACTGGTAAATATTGATATTCTTTCTACCGAAGCTACAACAAATGACGTCCTGGTCAAAAGTGAGAAAATCAGGAGTCTTGAACAGGCGATTGAAGAAGCCAATATCAACGCGCCAAAGATTCAAACGGGTGACCAAGACCTGGCAAGTATTGAGATTGCCTTGAATAAACTACTTCAACGCATGCAAGAAGCAAAATTACAACAGATGCGCTTTGTTAATGATGCCAGCCACGAGCTTCGCACTCCTATAGCTGTTATCCAAGGTTATACTGACATGCTGGAT
>CALIZK010000024.1:0-41070 GCA_938028635.1 uncultured Atopobium sp. | reverse complement strand
GAACCAGCGACCCCTTCCGTGTGAAGGAAGTGCTCTACCCCTGAGCCAATCGCCCGAACGACTTGCAATAATAACAAACAATGAAGCTAATTTCTAGCTTTTGACTTTTTTGAAGGTGAATACGTAGACACAGCTTTATTCATCTGAACAAGAATAATTCCCAGGAAGATAAGCTGAAGAATCATTGGCGTAATTACCATAGGCTGAGATGAAAGCTGCGATACAAAAACCCATTCAATGGTAAAGAGAATGAGCTCAATACCAGCAACAAGACGGACAATGCCGTGGGTTTTCTCAAAGTCTTTAGCCAAGCTGATGCATTTCTGCAGAATGTAGCAGCAATAAACTGCCATTAAGCTGCACAGCAGAAGCACAATCATGCTTGAAGAGAAACGACCATATCCAACTGAGAAGGCAAAGATGACAATTCCGGCAACACCAAGCGCACCAAGCATAGAGGAAAGCGCCATCATCAACTTAGTTCCACGATCCATACAAACCCCCAACAAGTCAGTTCACAAAGAAAAACGTACACAAGAGGAGCTAGAGCAATAAAACAACGTCAACAAAAAATAATTTACTTAGCTTCAAGAGACTTTTTTACTTTGTGAGATCCTCGGGCAATAGCGCTGGCCATTGCCAAAAGTGCAAACAGCTCAATAAACTGCAAGGTAACAGATGGTTTAAGTACCAACTGTCCAACAACAATAGCAGCTAATACAACGCATGATCCAAAAATCATTGGATAGGCAGCAACAGCTCTATTGGGAACATTTGCCTCTCTAGCTGCATAACCACCAGTTAGAAGCGAGATCATACTTGCAAGTAAAAGAAGAGCGGAATCAAGTGATGGACCAGCACCAATTACAAGAACACCAACGTTTACCAGGCCCAAAAGTCCGCCAATCAAAAGTGCCAGACTAAAGAGCTTCATTTTGCGAGTCTCAGGAGTCATATATCCCCTATCTATCAAATATAACTTTGGCCATTGTACCCGTCTTTTATATAAATTAAGTAATCGAATCATTGAACGGTAGAGAGTTTCGGTAAAAGAAATGGCGAGAAAACCAAAGGGTTTCTCGCCACATGTGTATTTGGTGGGCCCAGAGGGATTTGAACCCCCAACCCAGGGATTATGAGTCCCCTGCGCTAACCGTTGCGCCATGAGCCCGTAAGAAAAAAGCGGCGACTGATGCCGCCGCCAGAATGCGTGGTGGAGAATAGGGGGATCGAACCCCTGACCTCATGACTGCCAGTCATGCGCTCTCCCAGCTGAGCTAATTCCCCGAACGTGGTGCGGGAAATACTATAGCAAACCAAAGCTCTGTTTTTCTCGACAATTTTCTAATTGGTTGTATATAAAACGAATTTGCATAAAGTTTACTGGGTACACAAGTAGTAATGATTACTCTTAAATAATATTTAATTGGAGTTTTGATGAATATAGAACTGGTACAAGGAATTTTGATTCCTTTTGCAGGAACTTCGCTGGGTGCAGCGATGGTACTGTTTATGAAGAAGGCTCTGAATCGCACAGTAGAGCGTGCTCTTACGGGCTTTGCCGCTGGCGTCATGGTTGCTGCTTCTATCTGGAGTTTATTGATCCCAGCCATTGAATCCTCTGAAGCAATGGGACAGTTTGCTTTTGTTCCCGCAGTAGTTGGATTTTGGGTAGGCACTCTTTTCTTGCTCTTGCTTGACCACGTAATTCCCCACCTTCACCTAGGTGAGACAGACGATGAGGCTGAAGGCATTAAGACAAGCTGGCAAAAATCAACGCTTATGGCATTAGCTGTAACACTCCATAACATTCCAGAAGGTATGGCTGTAGGTGTTGTTTTTGCTGGTTGGGCATCTGGAAATTCCAGCATTACCTATGCGGGTGCTATGGCATTGGCGCTTGGCATTGCTATTCAGAACTTCCCTGAGGGCGCTATTATTTCTATGCCACTCCATGCGGGTGGTACTTCTAAGAGCAAGTCTTTGGTTTTGGGTATTCTTTCTGGCATAGTTGAGCCTATTGGAGCAGTACTTACTATTCTTGCAGCAGAGCTTGTTATTCCAGTTCTTCCCTACCTGCTGAGTTTTGCAGCAGGCGCCATGATGTACGTAGTGGTAGAAGAACTTATTCCAGAAATGAGTGAAGGCAAGCACTCAAACGTTGGAGTACTTGCCTTCGCATTAGGCTTTACCGTAATGATGACTCTTGATGTGGCGCTTGGTTAATAACCAGGCGCTCTTTTTTAAAGCTCGCGCTCTGGAAGAATCTTCTCTGCCAACCAAGAAGCAACCTCATCAAGGGCAACCTCAAAGCGCTCACCGGTAGCGCGTTCTTTGACTTCTGCGATTCCGTTAGCAACGCCCTTCTTGCCTACAATAACCTGCCATGGGAAGCCGATAAGATCTGCATCTGCAAACTTAACACCAGGACGCTCTGCACGATCATCAACAACAGTCTCAAGACCAGCTGCAACACAGGCGTCAGCTACAGCACCCGCTGCATTCCAAATCTCTGGGTCTTTGTCAGAGAGACAAAGAACAGAAACCTCATAAGGAGCAACAGAGACTGGCCATTTGATGCCCTTCTCGTCATTGTATTGCTCAACAACAGCAGCAAGCAGTCTGGAAACACCAATGCCGTAGCAGCCCATAACCAGAGGCTTATCCTCGCCGTTTTCGTCGGTAAAGGTGGCGTTAAGGGCCGAAGAGTATTTGGTGCCAAGCTGGAAGACCTGGCCAACCTCAATACCACGAGCGGCATGCAGAGGAAGCCCACACTCAGGACAAATATCGCCCTCCTGAGAAGTGACAAGGTCTTTCCACTCGTTAATCTCAAAGTCACGGCCAAGCTCAACGTGATCAAGGTGGTAGTCTGCCCTATTAGCACCGCAGAGCCACCACTGAGCATCCTCAAGGGAGAGGTCTCCAACAACGCGAATGCCCTCAGGTAGACCAACAGGTCCAATGAAGCCCTTGATGAGGCCATACTCTTCAAGTTCTTCATCGGTCATCATGTGATAGTCACCAAAGACGTGCTCAGCCTTAACCTCATTGAGCTCATGTGTGCCTGGAACAAAGCACACAACTGGCTTACCGTTTCCGTCAACAAGAGCTAGAGCCTTACGAGTTGCCGCAGGTGAAACGTGAAGGAACTCAGCAACATCATCAATGGAGCCAATACCAGGAGTGTGAATCTCACACATCTTGCCAGACTCACGCTCTTCTACGTTGATCTTTGCAGCTGCTGCCTCAGTATCTGCAGCATAGCCACAATCGCAGTAGACCAGGCTTGCCTCGCCAGCGTCTGCCAGCGCCATAAACTCAACAGAGGTGTCTCCACCAATCTGACCAGAGTCTGCAACTACCTGCAGAGCCTTAAGACGTGTGCGATCACAAACGTTCTGGTAAGCAACCTTCTCCTGGTCATAGCACTCTTGCAGCGACTCTTGATTTGCCGAGAAGGAATATCCGTCTTTCATAATGAACTCACGGCCACGCATAAGACCAAAACGTGGACGACGCTCGTCACGGAACTTATCCTGAATCTGATAGAGCGTTACAGGAAGCTGCTTATAGCTCTTGAGCTCATTTCTAATAAGGTCTGTGAAGGTTTCCTCGTGAGTTGGGCCAAGGGCAAACTGACGATCATGACGGTCATGCATACGCATGAGCTCATCACCATAGACATCCCAACGACCAGACTCTTCCCAGAGCTCAGCGGGGGTCATAATAGGAACAAGAATCTCCTGAGCACCAATACCGTCCATCTCATCGCGAATGATGGCCTCAATCTTTAAAAGAGAGCGCCAAGCAAGTGGCAGATAAGAGTAAAGACCCGCAGCGGTCTTTCTGATCATGCCAGCACGAAGGAGCAGGCGGTGACTTGCAAGTACAGCCTCAGCTGGGTCTTCTTTGAGTGTTGGTGCATACAAAGAAGACATGCGCATCCAGTGCTTCAAGGTAGTTTCCTTTCAATATGAAGTAATACGTATAGTTTACTTATTTTTTGCCAAAACGATTCTCAATTTCGGCGAATAACTCATCAACAATCTTATCTTCAGGAACTTTTCTAATAGGATTGCCGTTTTCAAACAACACTGCCTGACCTTTGCCACAGGCCACACCTAGGTCAACACCCCTAGCCTCACCAGGTCCATTAACAACGCATCCCATGACTGCTACAGAAATTGGAGCACGAACGCCATCCAGGCGTTTGGTAACTTCTTCTGCAATAGGAATCATATCAACGCCACACCTGCCGCACGTAGGACAGCTCACCAGCTCTGGTTTAATGCGACGCATACCAAGAGCCGCAAGAAGCTCCCATGCTACGTGGACTTCTTCTACGGGATCGGCCGTCAGAGAAAGGCGCATGGTATCGCCAATACCGCTCTCAAGCAAAATGCCCACAGCAGCAGAATTCTTTACTGTTCCCTGCCTTAACGCACCGGCTTCTGTAACGCCTACATGCAGAGGAATCTGTGGAAGCTCCTTGGAAAGCGCTCGATATACCGCAAGTGTAGTGGGAACATCGTGAGCTTTTGCAGACAAGACAATGTCGTCAAAACCGCGAGAAGAAAAATGCTCTACAAAAGACTTTGACGACGCCACGAGTTTCTCGACAAGGGTCATATCTTGTCTTGTATCAAATTCTTTAGCAAGAGAGCCTGCGTTAACGCCAATTCTAATTGGAATATGTGCCTCTTTAGCTGCCTCAATGACAGCATCAACGCGCTCCATAGAGCCAATGTTTCCTGGGTTAATACGGAGCGCTGCCGCACCTCGCTTTGAAGCTTCAAGCGCCAGCTTATAGTCAAAGTGAATATCGGCAACAACAGGAAGTGGCGAGTATTTGCAAATCTCTTCAAAGCCATCTAAGGCCTTTGAATCAGGAATTGCCACACGAATAATCTCGCACCCTGCCTCGGCAAGCCCCTTGATCTGAAGGAGCGTTGCGTCTGGATCGTCTGTTTTAGTGGTACACATAGACTGAACGGAAACGGGAGCGCCGCCGCCAACCTGGACAGATCCAACCATGACGGGATGAGTTTTTGTGCAAGCAATCTCAGACATAAAATCAGCTACCTAAAAAGTAAATGAAGAATATCGTTTCTCAGTGCAACAACAAAGACAAACAGGAAAAATGCCAGTCCAATGTAAGACAAAATGTTTTGAACTTTGATGGACAGAGGCTTTCTAATAATCACCTGAATTACCTCAATCAGAATCTTTCCACCGTCAAGAGGTGGAATAGGTAAAAGATTCATGAATCCAAGTGACATGGAAATAGCTGCTACCAGCATAATAAGAGTCGAGAAACCCTCTGCAGCAGCTTCTGATGCCATTACAGAAATTCCTACAACAGAAGACGACTGATTGAGAACTTCCATGGTCTGCGTTGGGATGAGCAGTCTGAGCGCAAACTGACCAACCTGCGCGGCATACGATACAGCTGCAGCTGATGCGTCAATAAACGAGAAGTGATAGGTGGTCATAACAGGTGTCACGCCGATGATTTTATCGTCAGGACGCAAAACAGGTTTAATGGTAGTTTCAAGTTGAATGCCATTGCGCTCATACGTGACAGGGATGTCCTTACCACCGGCAGACATTGCATCTTTAATGGCAGCGGTCAGGTCTTCCCAGGTATGTACCTCTACCTTGTTAAAGGTAAGAATAGTGTCTCCGGCAGTAAGGCCTGAAATAGCAGCAAGAGATCCAGATTCAACAGAGCCCAGCTGAGCCTTGTTTTGAGCTGCAGGAATGCCAACAAACATCAAAGAGCCCACAACAAGCACAAAGGCCAGCGCAATATTGACTAGAGGTCCACCCAAAATCATGAGCAGGCGCTTGGGGACATTTACACCAACATAGGTATGTGCCTTTTCTTGAGCAAAGAAATCATCAGCGGACATCTGTGGAACACGAGGCTCCCCTGCTGCTGTAGAGCCTTCAAGCTCAAAGTTGTGACCGCGATCATACTCACAGCGAAGCTCAGCGTCTCGTGCAAGCGTCAGAAACGTGGTGTGTGCTAGCTCATCTGACTCTTTGACAAGCTCAATGGAGCCCCAATCTGCAAGGGTGTACAGCAGATTGTAGGCGTGCTCATCCTCACAGTTAAGTTTTGCTGCAAGTGTGCCAACCTCAAGTGAACCTGCCTCTTGAATGCTCATCAGAGCTTGTGGAAGCAGCTCATCTAGCTCGCCTTCCATACCGCAGATGCGCGTATAGCCACCAAAAAGAAGTGGAGTCACGCCAACCTCAGTACCGTATTTTTTGCTCTTATGAGAAAGCTTGTACTTAAACGGCATACCCAAAAAGAACTCAGTAACACGGACGCCACACAGGCGAGCCATACCGTAATGACCAGCCTCGTGAACAAATACAAGGAGCGAGAGGACCAAGAGTCCCCAAAAAATTGGTGAAAGAATAGCTAACAAATTCACAAAATTCCTATCCCACAAAAGAACGGGCTAAAGCTCGTGCCTCTGCGTCTACAAGCGTCAATTGTTGAAGGTCTTCTACCCTTTGAACTTCAGAGACATTCATAGTCTCTGCAACAATGCGCTCAATATCAAGAAATGAACATCTTCCTCGCCTAAATGCATGGTTAGCAATTTCATTAGCTGCATTCATAATGCAAGGAAGCGTTCCTCCAACAGTTCCTGCATGACGAGCAAGAGCTAGGCATCCAAAGGTCTTCTCGTCAGCATAATCGCCTGTGAGAGGAGCGGTTTCTTGCCACTCAACCGGCTGAGCAATTGCTGGCCAACGATGTGGATAGCTCAGCGCAAACTGAATAGGCAGCCTCATATCAGAGGCTCCGAGCTGCGCTTTAACAGAGCCGTCAACAAACTCAACCATAGAGTGAATGCGACTCTGGCGATGTACCAACACCTCAAGCTTATCCATTGGAGTGTCAAAGAGGTGATGAGCCTCAATGAGCTCAAGGCCCTTATTCATGAGCGTGGCGCAATCGATGGTAATCTTGGCACCCATCTTCCAGGTTGGATGCGCCAAGGCGTCGTCGGCCGAAACGTGTTTGAGCTGCTCGCGAGAATATCCGAAGAACGGACCACCAGAGCAGGTAAGCCAAATCCTCTGGATATCAGCGGGGTTCTCGCCAATAAGGCACTGGAAGATGGCACTGTGCTCAGAATCAACGGGGATGAGCTGACCAGGCTTGACCAGAGGCATCAGAAGGTCTCCGCCAACAACAATTGACTCCTTGTTAGCGTAAGCCAGCACTTTGCCAGCCTTTACAGCGGCCAGACCGGCGTAAATGCCGGCCTCTCCCACCACTGCGTTGACTACGCAGTCAACCTCATCCAGCTCAGCAAGCGCCTGAACAGCCTCAGGGCCAAAGCTTGCTTTGCAGCCTTGTGGCAGTGAGTCGAGAAGAGCATTGCCCTTGACACTTGCATCGGCAAAAGCAACGTATTTGCAGTTGAACTCAGTTGCTGCCTTCACGGCAAACTCAACCGACGACCTCACCGCAAGGGCTGCAACCTCCACCTTTTGCGGAAAATGACGGCATACATCAAGCGTCTGCATGCCCACCGAGCCCGAAGCTCCAAGGACAGCAACACGCAGAGGCTCATGCCTTACAGCACGAGGAGCGGTATCTTCAAAAATGCTCAAAACCTATGCTCCAAACGGCAGCGCAATAGGTAGCTTGACCTGGCTAAAGAGCACAGCAAGCTGGAAGAGAAGAAACGCCGCCATAGTTCCAAAAATCATCGAATCGGTTCTATCAAGTAGGCCACCATGACCAGGCATAATTGAACCAGAATCCTTGAGGCCCACTCCTCGCTTAATGCGAGACTCAAAGAGGTCTCCAACAACAGAGAAGATGCCTTCTGTTACGCCAAAAAGCAGCGCAAACAGTGGATTCATATTAATTGCGCCAAACGCAGCAATCAAGAACCACACCAGCATTGATCCAAGAAGACCACCAAAGAAGCCTTCCCAGCTCTTATTAGGAGAAATTCTTGGCGCCAGTTTATGCTTGCCAAATTTGGATCCAAACAAATACGCAAATGAATCATTTGCCCACACAGAGAGCATGACGGCAAGCGTAATCCAAGGAATAGAAAAACTTGACTCTGTGGACCTCAGAAGCACTACCGTTGAAAGTGAAAGCGAGGTATACAGTGGCCCAAAAGCCGTAACTGCCACGTCTGCAAGGTTTGCTCGCGGTGTTAAAACATACCAAAGTCCGCAAAGAATAATCAAAAGCAGAGAAAATACCAGCGGAAAGACGTGACCAAAGTATGCAATTATGGGAAAAACAAGCGAGAAGACAAGACCAAGAGGCTCGTTTGGCATACGTCCGCCCATACGGCAAATATGGAAGAACTCAGAGCAGCAGAGCCATGCCATGCCAGCAATCAAAACAATAGTGGCTTCTTTGCCAACAAACAGCGCAGCAAGCACAATAGCTGCATAAACTACGCCAGACAGAGTCCTTGTCAAAAGCTTCTCGGTAACGCCACGAACTCGCTGACCCATAAGGTTACCAGCGGATCGTTGCAGCTCTTTAAGAGAGCGACGAATCTCCAGCTTTTCAATCTGTCTATCAATTCCAACGCTACCTGTTTCTTCAGGATTAGGCTGAGCATCAGCAGGAATCCTAGAGGTAGGCCTTCTGGAATCGCGCGTATTGTCCACCACTATTTCACTCCTCCGAATCGCCTTTCGCGACCCTGATAGTCCTTAATGGCGCGCAAAAAATCCCACTTAGAGAAGTCAGGCCAGTAAGTTTGCGTAACATACAGCTCTGAGTAAGCCAGCTGCCATAGCAAATAGTTAGAAAGCCTCAGCTCTCCTGACGTACGAATCAACAGATCTGGATCAGGAAGACCTGCCGTATAGAGATTCTTCTCAAAATCTGCAGGAGTTACCGAATCAGCAGATACGGCACCCTCAGCAATTTGATTAGCGAGAAGAACAGCTGCCCTGGTAAGTTCTGCGCGAGAGCCATAATTGACAGCAAGCGCAAACGTCATACCAGTGTTTTGCGCAGTCTCATCAAGTCCGCGCTGGAAGGTCTTACGGGTCTTCTCAGGCAAAGCCTCAAGATCACCAAAGAAACGCAGCTTAACGTTTTCTTGGTGGAACAGTGGGAGCTCTTTAAGAAGCGTCTCTGCAAACAGACGCATGAGCAAGTCAACCTCACGCTGAGGACGTTTCCAGTTTTCTGTGGAGAACGCGTAAACTGACAAAACATCCAATCCAAGACGCACACTAGTAGTAACAGCCTCGCGCAAAGAAAGAACGCCGGCCTTATGACCTTCGGTTCTATCAAGTCCGCGAGCCGTAGCCCATCTACCGTTTCCATCCATAATGATGGAAACGTGAGACGGAATAGTTTCTAAATTGATATCAGAAAGACTGATATCTTCTGGTGCGTCAGAGAAATACTGGACGAGCTTGTCTGTATCAAACTGCACTTAAATCTCCATGATTTCTGAAGTCTTGGTCTTAAGAAGAGACTCAATCTGTGCAATATAGGTATCGGTCAACTTCTGAATACCGTTCTTCTCGCGCTTCTGATCGTCCTCAGACAGCTCCTCATCGCGCTCAATCTTGCCATTAACGTCACGACGGACGTTACGAACAGCTACGCGAGCTTCCTCAGCAATCTGAGAGCACTCTTTAGCAAGCTCACGACGGCGCTCCTCGGTTGGCATTGGGAAAGGAAGTCTGATTGCGGAGCCATCATTAGATGGAGTAATACCAAGGTCAGAAGTCTCAATGGCCTTCTCGATGCTCTTTAGAGCAGTCTTATCCCATGGCTCAACAAGCAGCATAGATGCTTCAGGAACCTTGATAGCTGCAAGCTGAGAAATTGGGGTTGGCTGACCATAGTAGTCTACCTTGATGTGATCAAGCGCATGTGGATTTGCACGACCAGTACGAACACGACCAAAGTTATTCTTAAGTGCCTCGATGCACTTCTCCATAGACTGCTTAGCTTTATCAGAATGAACGCTCATTAGTCCTCCTCAACGACAGTAGTACCGACTTCTTCTCCGGAAATTGCTTTCATGAAAACGCCTTCAGACTGCATGTCAAATACAAGAATTGGCATCTTATTATCTTTGCACAGCGCAATTGCTGCAGCGTCCATAACCTTAAGTTCTTTGGCGAGAACATCTTTGTAGGTGACAGTGTCAAACTTAACTGCATCTGCGTGGGTAACAGGATCGCAGTCGTAAATACCATCTACCTTTGTGGCCTTCATCAGAGCCTCTGCGCCAATCTCGCAAGCGCGAAGAGCTGCAGCAGTATCAGTGGTGAAGTAAGGGTTACCGGTACCTGCAGCAAAGATGACAATACGGCCCTTCTCAAGGTGCCTAATAGCACGACGGCGAATATAAGGCTCTGCAACCTGAGCCATGGAAATTGCACTCATAACACGGCAATCCATGCCATTGCGCTCAAAACAATCTTGGAGTGAGAGAGCGTTGATTACTGTTGCAAGCATGCCCATGTTATCGCCTTGAGCACGATCCATGCCAGCAGCTGCCTGAGAAACGCCTCTAAAGATGTTTCCGCCGCCAACAACAATGGCAACCTGAACGCCAGACTCCCAGACAGGCTTAATTTCTTTAGCAAGCATTTCTGGAATTGAAGGGTCAATGCCAAAGGATTGCTCACCCATCAATGCTTCACCAGAAAGCTTTAAAAGTACTCTTTTGTATTTAGCTGAAGACAAAGCTTCCTCGCTCTCTCCGTTTGCCATAGTTGTAATAATTTTAACAAACGACGCCGTAAGTTTTGCAGGAATCACGGTAAAAAAAGAGCCGGTTGAAGACAACCGGCTCAAAATAATTGAAGTAAAAAGTCTTACTCTTCACCAAAAGCAAAACGAACGAAGCTGACAATCTTAACCTCGTCGTCAACCTTCTTGGAGAGCAGCTTTGCGTACTCAGAAATGGTCATATCTGGGTCCTTAACAAATGCCTGCTCAGTAAGGACGTACTCCTTGTAGTACTTCTCGAGACGACCATAAGCCATCTTCTCCTGAATAGCCTCAGGCTTACCAGACTCAGCTGCCTGTGCCTTGTAAATGGAGAGCTCGTGATCAACGATGTCCTGTGGAACATCCTCACGGCGAGCAGCAACTGGAGCAGCTGCAGCTACCTGCATTGCAACGTCGTGTGCAAAGTTCTTGAAGTCCTGAGACTCAGCGGTCTCTGGCTTGTTGAACTCAAAGGTAACAATGTCAGCAAGCTTGCCACCAAGGTGGATATAGCTAGCAAGAGCGCCGTTTGCAGCCTCAACACGCTGGAAACGAAGAACACGCATGTTCTCGCCGATGTTGTGGATCTTATCGGTGATTGCCTCGTCAACAGTCTCGTCGCCAAGCTTAGCAGCCTTGAGCTCCTCAACGTCAGCTGGGTTGCTCTCAACAACAACTGCAGCAAGATCGCCAGCAAAGCCGGTGAACTGTGGGTTTGTACCTACAAAGTCAGTCTCGCAGGAAAGCTCGAGGATTGCGCCAGTCTTGCCGTCTGGGCTGATGAAGGTAGCAATGGTACCCTCGTTGGTGTCGCGGCCAGCGCGCTTGACTGCCTTAGCAACGCCCATAGTACGAAGAATATCTACTGCCTTCTCAATATCGCCCTCAGCCTCGACGAGTGCCTTCTTGCACTCCATCATAGGAGAGCTGGTCATATCACGAAGCTGCTTAACAAGTGCTGCGGTAATTTCTGCCATGTTTTCCTCCCAAAAATCTACTGAATAACTAAATTATTTGACCCGTTGCTAAGAGTTACTCAGCAGCTGGGGTCTCGGACTCAGCGCCCATCTCTTCAGCAGAAATCTGCTCCTTGCCGCTACCTGCAAGAATTGCGTCTGCAGCAAGCTGGCACATAAGAGAAATGGAACGAATAGCATCGTCATTTGCAGGAATGCCGTAATCAACAACATCTGGATCAGAGTTGGTGTCAAGCAGGGAGACAACTGGAATGTGAAGACGATTTGCCTCACGGATTGCGTTCTCTTCACGCTTGGAATCAACAACAAAGAGAGCCTGTGGAAGAGAAGTCATATCACGGACGCCACCGAGGTTAAGCTGAAGCTTCAGAAGCTCCTTGTTCTTAAGAGCCTGCTCCTTCTTAGGAAGAGTTGCCATACGGCCATCCTCTACCATTGCCTCAAGCTCCTCAAGGCGCTTGATGCGGGAACGCATGGTGACAAAGTTGGTGAGCATACCGCCAAGCCAACGCTGGTTGATGTAAGGCATGTTTGCACGAGCTGCCTCAGTAGCGATTGGCTCCTGAGCCTGCTTCTTGGTACCGACGAAGAGAACGCGGCCACCCTTAGATGCAACATTCTTCAGGAAAGTGTAAGCAGTGTCTGCGCCAAGCATGGTCTGCTTAAGGTCAAGAATGTAAATACCGTTGCGCTCACCAAAGATGTATGGCTTCATCTTAGGGTTCCAACGACGAGTCTGGTGACCATAGTGGCAACCAGCATCCAGAAGAGTCTGAATAGTAATCTTTGCAGCCATTTTTACCTCCATTGGTTGTTCCTCCGTACGAGTTCAAACCTTGTTAAAACCACCCAACACCTGGCTTAGCGTTAGGCACCACGGCAAACAAGTAGTCGTACGTGCGATTTTGTGCTGTTTGGTAACAGCATGTTGTGCTTCTACACAACTTTTGAAAGTATAACAGGAAAACAAGGGCTGCGTCTATAAAGAATTTAGACCATAACCTCTACAAATACTGCACAAATGCATCAAACTTCTTTGCGCAAGATATTTCGCAACAACTACCCAGATTATTTTGATCTTGGATGAGCTGCTTTTGCTGCTTCTTTGAGCCTGTCAACTGACAAATGCGTATACACCTGTGTAGTTGAAAGTGATTCATGACCTAAAAGTTCCTGCACAACACGAAGATCTGCTCCACCACCAAGAAGTTCTGTGGCGTATGTATGTCTCATAGCATGTGGCGAGAGTGAGCTATCTAGTCCTGCAGCCGTTAGATACGACGAAAAAACCTTGCGCAAAGAATCCGCGCTCATAGTATTTCCTCTTACGGAAATAAAAAGAGCCGAATGTGCACGGCCCGCTTTATCTTTCAACAAAAGCGTAGGTCGAGAAGAACTTAGGTATTTTTTAAGCCACTCGATAGCTGACTCATAGAGAGGAACGATTCGCTCTTTAGAACCTTTACCAAAGAGACGTACTATTCCATTTTGTAAATCAACCTGTTCAAGCTTGAGAGACGCCACCTCAGAAATACGAGCTCCTGTTGCATACAAAAACTCAAGAAATGCTCTATCTCTAAGCCCTACCGCAGTTGAAATATCACATGATTCCAAAAGCTTATTTACATCGGAATCAGTCATGGTATGTGGAAGATTTCGTGGCGCTCGAGGATTGCTCAGTGAAAGAGCTGGGTCTGTGGCAATCAGTTTTTCTCGCTGCATCCATTTGTAAAAACCACGCAACGCAGATAAATGCCTATTTAGTGTTTTTGCTGAATATTGAGCCTGTTTGAGATAGGCCAAATAGAGACGAAGGCTTCTGTGATCAACCCGAGTTACCGCAACACCTTCCCTACTACACCACTGCTCAAATGCCAAAAGATCAGTCTGATATGACCTTAGGGTATTCTCGGAGAGATTCCTGACCTTACTTAGATACTCAATAAATTGTTCAACGTGACTACCCTGCTCTTTTGAAATAGCCACGTTAATCACACTTCATGCAATCAAAAAGTTCCTGACGAAAAGAGATATAGTCATCAAAGTCTTTATGAGCACGCTCTGCCATCTTTTGACGACGCTCGTCTTTTCTTTTTACATGCTCATCCAGTGGCTCAAAAATTCCAAAGTTAACATGCATGGGCTGATAATCTTTGGTGTTTGGGTTTGTTGCATAACCCACAAGAGAGCCAAACGAAGTGGTCAAAGGAAGCTTAACTTCCTCTTTGCCCAACAAACGAGCATACATGTTGAGTGCAGCAAGCAATCCAGATGCTATAGCCTCAACATAGCCTTCTGTACCCGTAATTTGACCTGCAAGAATAGTGGAAGTTCCCGGAATTCCAAACGAACCATCAAGCGCATGAGGAGAGTCAACAAAAGAGTTTCTGTGCATGACGCCGTAGCGAACAAACTCAGCGTTTTCCAACCCTGGGATGAGGGTAAATACGCGCTTTTGTTCTCCCCAGGTAAGATTTGTCTGAAAACCAACCAGATTAAATGCTGTCTTAGCTGCATTTTCTGCGCGAAGCTGAACTGCTGCCCAGGGGCGTTTACCCGTTCTGGGGTCAATAAGTCCTACTGGCTTCAAAGCGCCAAATCTAATGGAATCATGTCCTGTTCTTGCCACTTCCTCAATAGGCTGACAAGCTTGGAACAAATCAGACTGCTCAAAATCGTGGCCAATAACACGTTTAGCAGCAAGCAGCTCATCTACAAATGTGTCGTATTCCTCTTTATTCATTGGGCAATTGAGGTAATCACCAATTCCCAAGTCCTCATAACGAGATTGAGAGAAGGCAATTGAATGGTCAATTGATTCATAAGACACAATAGGCGCTGCTGCATCAAAAAACGACATTCTGTTAGTTCCAACACGCTTAGAAATTGCTTCGTACAAGCTATCTGAGCACAGTGGTCCTGCAGCAATAACTGTTGGCTCATCAGATAACTCCGTGACCTCTGCATGAGTTACCGAGATGTTTGGATGATTTCTGATCTGCTCAGTAACAGCCTTTGAAAACTCTTCTCTATTGACCGCAAGCGCGCCGCCTGCAGGAACAGAGTTTTCTTCTGCTATACGGAGCAGAAAACTGCCCATCTTTTTAAGCTCAGACTTTAAAATTCCAGCTGCAGAATCTTCCTTAGTGGACTTCAGAGAGTTGGAGCAGACCAGCTCAGCAAACATATCTGTGTGGTGTGCTGGAGAAGAAACAACAGGGCGCTGCTCAATGAGCTCTACAGAAACACCACGTGAAGCAAGCTGTAAAGCACATTCGCTTCCAGCTAAACCAGCGCCAACTACCGTAACTTTTTGTGTCATTGTTCACCTATCACACACTACGAATCCAAATAAAACTCTTTAGAAGGAGTATACCTTCCATCCGGTAATCTTTTTACCATTCCACGAGCTTCATAATCAGTAAGAGAATTTAACACGGTAAGTACGTTTTCTGATAGCCTCCATGCAAGTTCTTCTGGTCTTGAAGGAGAAGCGATAAGTGCAGATAAAAGTGGTGTCAACTTCTTATCTTGCTTCAATTGTTCCTGAACTAGGCAATCAAAATCTAAAGAGATTGCAATACCCAATGATGTCTCATCAGGAATAATTTGAGCACCTTCAGAGATGAGTCTATTCGTACCAGCAGAAGCAGGAGAAAAGATAGACCCGGGTATTGCATAAATAGTTTTACCAAGAGAGTTAGCAAACTCAGCAGTACTCATGGTGCCTGAGCAAAGCCCTGCTTCCGTTACCAAGAGCACTTTACCTAATGCTGCAATAACCGCATTTCTTCTAGGAAAGGCATAACGTCTAGGAGGCGTTCCCCACCTGTCTAGAGAAATGACTGCTCCCCTTCCTTCTCGTGCCGCTTCAAAAAGCTCTGCAGAGGTAGTTGGGTAGGTCACATCTGCACCACAGCCTGCCACTACAACAGTCTTTCCACCAGCATTAAGAGAAGCCATACCCGCCATATAATCGCAGCCAAGAGCTCCGCCAGATACCACTACAATATTGTTATCAGCGGCGCATCTGCCAGCCATTTCTGCAATTGCCATGCCGTATGGGGTGGCCCTACGAGCCCCAATTACAGACATACAAGGTTTCTGCAAAACGCTTCTATCCCCCATTCCATAGATAATTTCAGGCGGATGGTTAAGCAGTAGCAATTCTTTTGGATAGTCCTCATCTTCCGATGAAATCTCCCATCTCTCCATTGCTACTCCAAAGAACAAGACCTATAGGCAACTGCCTCAGATACGTCGTCTTTTGTCACTTTTTCATGGTGAGCAATGTCTGCGATAGTCCTGGCAACCCTGCAGGTACGCGTTATTGCTCTACCTCCTAAATGAAGTCCACGAGCAAATCTATGAAGCAGCTGCAATGCCGATTCATCAAAGCTCTCCACATACTTTTGGCGAGAAGTGCCATCTACTACACGGGTTTCTCGCCAAGAAGCAAAGTCTCTGCCAGAGACAACAAGTGAGCGCATACCTGCTGAAGTGAGTCCTAGCTCACCTTGAATTACTCGATCAGAAGAAGGTCGAGCTACATCACACACAATATCTATTCGATCCATCAAAGGACCTCCAATTTTTGACTGATAGGTAGAAATCTTTCCTGGAGAGCACTTGCAAGTGTGCGTTTTGTCTCCAAAGTAACCACAGGGACAAGGATTAGCTGCAGCAATGAGCTGAAACTGAGAAGGAAATTTATAAATGCCATCAACTCGCGCAAGACGAACGTATCCATCTTCAATAGGCTGACGTAAAACTTGCAACGTATTAGAAGCAAATTCTGGTAGCTCGTCCAGAAAGAGCACACCTTTATGAGCAAGAGAAATCTCACCTGGAATAACAGGCCTACCTCCCCCAATCATGCCTGCTACAGAAGCCGAGTGATGTGGAGACCTAAAGGGTCTTACTCCTGCCTGAATAGAATCTGTCTCACAACCTGCTACTGAGTGAATTAACAGCACCTCATCGCGTTCTTCTTTAGAAAGCTCTGGGAGGATAGTTGGAATTCTTTTAGCAAGCATAGTTTTGCCTGCTCCGGGCGGGCCAATCATGAGCATGCCTAGGTTTCCCGTAGCTGCGACAACGATTGCTCGTTTGACTAGTTCCTGGTCAATTACCTCTTCAAAGTCTAAGTTATCGCTCAGAGCCGTGTTGTCTACCTTATGCTGGCGTTGAGCTAAAGGCTTACAGAAAGATTGATCTCTTAAGCTCAAATTAAGCAGCGATTGGATTCCAATAACATGATTCCAGTCAGAGCCAAACAAATTGCAATCTGAAGAAGAAATAAGCTTCATTCCTAGTTTCTTAGCGAGCATTGCATATGCTGCCATACCTCTGACAGAAGAGATCTTTCCGTTTAATGAAAGCTCTCCAACAAACAACCTGTTGTGCACAATCTCTTGAGGAATCTGTCCAGTAGCTGCAAGAATGGCAACAGCTATAGGCAAATCAAATCCCGTGCCTGTCTTCTTTATATCCGCAGGCGTCAGATTGATTGTTACCAGCAATCGAGGAATGGAAAATCCGGCAGCTTTTAGTGAGCAGCGTACACGAGAGCGAGATTCCATAATGGAGCTGTCAGGCATACCTACGATAGTAATTCCAGGTATGCCGCCTGAAATACCCACTTCAACATCGACAGGAATTGCCTCAATCCCTCTTAGAGTTGCTGTATGAACGCAAATGGTTGTTTGGCTCATTGCTCGTCCCAGCTAAAAGCCCCAATTAAATGCCTCAAGCTTGCCGTACTTGGAGCTACCAAATTGATAGCAACAACATCAAACCTAATTGAAGTGAGCGCCGGATGAAGCGCTGCATACATAAGCGCAAGCGTCCTGTATTTTTCCTGCTTTGCTTTGTTTACCGCAAGCTCAGGCATGATGCTATCGTCTTTGTTTAGGATGCGTCTTGTCTTTACCTCAACAAGCACAACGTTATCGTCATCTTGAGCAACAATATCAACCTCACCAATCTGACACGTCCAGTTAGTTTGGATAATTTTGTATCCTCTTTTGATGAGGTATTTTGCAGCAATCTCCTCGCCCTTCTCGCCAATTTGACGAGAAGACATCTCTTCTAGTGGGATTCTTCCCTCTTGTTCGTCATCCTCCTGAGGACTCTTATCCAGAGCCTTTGGCTCTTCCTGTGGAACAGGCTTCTCCTCTACCTCGTTAGATGTTGCGTCTGCATGCTTACTTGTGTCTTTCTTGCTCATAACTCTCCTTTCATTGTGGGAGAGTTCAGTTTGCAGGAGCACTTTGACACTAACTTGACTGCTGTCTGTCTAAACAGCGTAATGATTCTGACGAAAGTAAAAAATTTGATATTACGGGCTTGTGGCTAAAGAAAAAGCCCGTTCAATCCTCTTAGAATGAACGGGTCCATGTTTGCGTCTGAAAGTTAATCTGATTGCTTAAATTGGATGTATTAAAACAGTCTTTGCGTCTTAACAAAGTTTCCACAAAACGACGCACGATGTATGGGAGAAAGTCCCATCTCACCAATAGCTTCAATGTGTTCAGCAGAGGCATATCCTTTACATTCTGCCAGGTGATAGCCGGGGTACTCCTCGTCATAGGCCACCATAAGAGCATCTCTTGTTACCTTTGCCACAATTGAAGCGGCAGCAATAGAAGCAATGCGTGCATCACCCTTAACAAGAGTCTTTTCTTTGGGATGGATATGCATAGGATTTCCATCAATCAAGACGCAGTCAGGCTCAATACCTGTGTTTTTGACAGCCTGAAACATGGCGTCTCTTAAACACTGTGCCATGCCAACTTCATCAATTCTTTGAGGAGCAATATGAGCAATGCCAATTGCTGTAGCAACTTCTTGAATTTGTGCTGCTAGAATCTCTCGCTTTGTTGCGGTTAATTTTTTGGAATCGTTTAGTCCATAGATGATAGGATCCTCTGGCAAACAGACCGCGCAAACCGTTAAAGGACCAGCTACAGAACCTCTGCCCACCTCATCAACGCCAACAACAAGTCCGCCTCCAGAAAGCTCCTTCTGAAAGCGATACATTTCTTCTACACGGGTCTTCTCGGCATGTTCTTTTTCAATGCGCTTTTTAGCTGATTCTAGAGCCTTGATAACCTGTTTACGGGGGTCCTCGCTATAACGAGCTATGAGTTCGTATACCTCAGCCTCTGGGGCATCGCTTAAACGAGCAATTATGTCTTTAGCAGAATCAGCCATGTTTTCTCCAAACTACACGACTATGGTACTAAAAAAGCCGCCCGGAGGCGGCTTTAAAGAGCATATGAAGCTGATTAACGCTTCTCGCGAAGACGAGCAGCCTTACCAACACGATCGCGCAGGAAGTAGAGCTTAGCGCGGTGAACAACACCGTGGCGAAGAACCTCAAGCTTAGCAATCTTTGGTGAGTGAAGTGGGAAAGTACGCTCAACACCAATGCCAAAGCTGATCTTACGAACGGTAAAAGTCTCACGGGAACCCTCGCCGGAAAGACGAATGATGTCACCCTGGAAGACCTGCTCACGAGTACGGTCACCCTCGACGATGCGATAGTGAACCTTTACGTTGTCACCAACGCGGACCTCAGGAATGTCCTCGCGGATCTGCTGACGCTCAATAGCGCGAATGTAGTCCATTGTTTCCTCATCTCTAGAGGTGCCGACGCCCTTGCGAACGACACATAGTTAACACACAGACGGAAAGTATACGTGAATACTTTCCACTGTACAAGGGTTAGTTTGGATAAAACTTACTTTACATATCTCCTTTTACCCCAGGAACGAGGAAGGCGAAGATCTTCAAACACTCTGGTTGCATATCTATCGGTCATACCAGACACGTAATCTGCTACTTGGATTTCTGGATGATCAAAGTCATGACACTTGTATTCTGCAGGAACCTCATCTAAATGGTTAACAAAGTAATCAAACAGCTCTATGATGAGGTCATATGCCTTGGGTTCTTCGTATTTTGCGTCTCCTGATGCGTACAGATTAGCAAACAGGAATGCTCTCATGGTCATCATGGCGCCCCACATGGAGTCAGTCATTTTAATGTCGCCCACGCGAGAGCTCTCGGAGACAATATCGTGGACCATGTTTTCAATGCGCTCAGGTGAGCTATTTCCCAACACCTCTCGAGCTTCAGTTGGGAGATACTCCTCCGAAAGAAGTCCTGCTCGTTTTGCATCATCAATATCGTGCGTTACATACGCAATGCGGTCCGAAATGGCAACAATTCTTCCTTCTGCTGTTTCTGCACGTAGATTACCTGAATGGCATCTAATACCATCAATAACCTCATGAGAAAGATTAAGACCTTGTCCGTCTTTCTCCAGATACTCAACAATGCGAGCACTCTGCTGATTATGGGCAAAAATATACACATTTTCTGGAGCATCGGGGTCCATTCCCCTATACAGACTAATGGCGTGCGAAAGCGCCTTCTCGCCAATATGGCCAAACGGCGTATGACCTAAATCATGTCCAAGTGCAATTGCCTCAGTCAGGTCTTCGTTTAAGCCAAGAGGACGCGCAATTGAGCGTGCAATCTGCGAAACCTCAAGCGTATGAATAAGACGAGTCCTATAGTGGTCCCCTTCTGGGGCGAGAAAAACCTGTGTCTTGTGAGCAAGTCTTCTGAAACTCTTACTATGCAAAATACGGTCTCTATCACACTGATAACAGGTACGGTACTGGTCAGGTTCCTCTGCAATCGCACGACCTTTACTTTGGTCAGAAAAAGCCGCTTCAGGAGATAAGATTTGATGCTCGCGAGCTTCAAGATCTTCTCGTCTAATGGATAACATAGAACCTCCTTGTACCTGCCTCTTTACCTCATAATAGCAGGATATTCATGTCATGCAAAAGAGGGCGACCGAAGCCGCCCTCTAGAGTTTGTTGCAGTGTGTCTAGAAGAAAACCTACTTAGTAGCAATCTTCTGTGGACCACCGTTAGCCTGAATCTTAGCCTGTGCTGCAGCAAGACGTGCAATTGGTACACGGTATGGTGAGCAGGAGACATAGTCAAGACCAAGGTTGTAGTACATGTGGATGGACTCTGGGTCGCCACCAGTCTCACCGCAGACACCAATGGTGAGGTTAGGATTACCCTTACGGCCACCCTCAACGCCCATACGGACAAGCTCTGCGACACCCTTATCAAGGGTTGCAAATGGGTTGGTCTTAACAATCTTGCGCTCAAGATAGAGAGGCATGAATGCAGACTCAACGTCGTCACGAGAGAAGCCAAGGCAAGTCTGGGTGAGGTCGTTAGTACCGAAGGAGAAGAAGTCTGCGTGCTTAGCAATCTCCTCAGACATGATAGCTGCACGTGGAAGCTCAATCATGGTACCAACTGGGATGTTGAGCTCAACACCATACTCATCAGCAACCTGCTTGATGGTCTCCTCAACCTCTTCACGGACCTGGATGAGCTCCTCTTCGAAGCCAACCAGAGGAACCATGATCTCTGGACGAGGGTCAAGACCAACGCGCTTGAGCTCTGCAGCTGCGCTTGCGATAGCGCGAACCTGCATAACGTTGAGCTCTGGGTAGACAATGCCAAGGCGGCAGCCACGGAGGCCGAGCATTGGGTTTGCCTCCTGGAAGGCGTCAAACTTAGCGAGAAGAGCACGCTTTGCAGCGGCGTCCTTACCCTGCTCCTCATCATGAGCAATCTCAACGTCAAGCTCACGTGGGGAATCAAGGAACTCATGCAGTGGTGGGTCAAGAAGACGGACAACAACGTCTTTGCCGTCCATTACCTTGAACATACCAAGGAAATCACCCTTCTGAGCACGGCCAAGCTGCTCGATAGCAAGCTGCTTAACGTCCTCAGAGTCTGCAAGAATGAAGTCCTGAATGAGGTGCTTACGCTCACCAAGGAACATGTGCTCTGTACGGTCAAGACCAATTGCCTCAGCGCCGTTATCAACGGAAGTCTGAGCATCTGCTGGGTTATCAGCGTTTGCACGTACGCCAATGACGCGACCACGGGACTCGTCAAGGCGGACCTCATCTGCCCATGCAAGGATGGTCTGGAGGTCACCAGAAAGCTCTGGCTGAACAAGCTCAACAGCGCCAAGGATGACGTCACCAGTGGTACCGTCGATGGAGATAACATCGCCCTCGTTAACAACAAGGCCGGAATCAGCAACGGTGAAGCGCTTGTTAGCAGCGTCAATGCGAAGTGTATCAACACCGCAGACGCAAGGAGCGCCCATACCACGAGCAATAACAGCTGCGTGGCTGGTCTTGCCGCCGTGGGAAGTTAGGATGCCCTCTGCAGCAACCATGCCGTGGAGGTCATCTGGAGTAGTCTCCCAACGGACAAGAATACAAGGCTTGCCTGCCTCTGCAAAAGCCTCAGCGTCTGCAGAAGAGAAGACTGCAGCACCAACAGCTGCACCAGGAGAAGCGTTAAGACCCTTAGCAATGGTCTCATACTCAGCGTTAGGATCAAACTGTGGGTGCAGAAGCTGATCAAGCTGCTCAGGAGCAACGCGAGAAACAGCCTGCTCCTTAGTAATACGACCCTCTTCGTACATCTGAATTGCAACCTTAAGTGCAGAGAGAGCAGTACGCTTACCAACACGAGTCTGAAGCATCCAGAGCTTACCATTCTCAATGGTGAACTCGATGTCCATCATGTCTGCGTAGTGATCCTCAAGAATCTCAAAGACGTGGAAGAGCTCCTCGCCTGCCTCCTTGAGTGCAGGAACCTTAACAAGGTCTGCAATAGGCTCAGTATTACGAATACCAGCAACAACGTCCTCGCCCTGAGCGTTGATCAGGAAGTCGCCGTAGCGCTCGTTAGTACCATCTGCAGGGTTACGAGTAAATGCAACACCAGTTGCAGAAGTCTCACCCTTGTTACCAAAGACCATGACCTGAACGTTAACTGCAGTACCAAGCTCATCAGGAATCTTGTTCTGCTTGCGGTAAAGGATTGCGCGGTCGTTCATCCAAGAACCAAAGACTGCCTGCTCAGCAAGGCGGAGCTGGAGGTAAGGATCAGATGGGAAGACAGCGTAGCCGTTCTTGGAGACCTCTGGGTGCTCCTTAACGTCAACGTTTGCAGCAAAGATGCCCTTGAACCAAGTTACAAGGTCACGAAGGTCATTTGCGTCCAGCTCTGTATCAAGCTTAACGCCCTTCTCGGCCTTCTTAGCAGCAATTGCATCCTCAAAGAGCTGTCCAGAGACGCCCATAACAACGCCAGAGAACATCTGAACAAAACGACGGTAAGAGTCCCAAGCAAAGCGCTCGTTACCAGTCTGCTTAATGAGGCCCTGAACGGACTCATCGTTAAGACCAAGGTTAAGAACAGTGTCCATCATGCCAGGCATGGAGAATGGTGCACCAGAACGGACGGAGACAAGCAGTGGATCTTCTGCGTCGCCGAGCTTCTTGCCCATGCGCTCCTCAAGGGTAGCCATAGCTGCGTCAATCTCATCAGTGACGCCCTCAGGCCAGACGTTGCCATTGTTGGAATAAGCAACGCAAGTTTGGCAAGTAATTGAGAATCCTGGAGGTACAGGCAGGCCAATCTTAGACATCTCTGCAAGGTTTGCTCCCTTGCCACCAACAATCCACTTTGCCTCTTCTACGGATGCGCCAGCGACCTCAGTAACATCGTTACCGGCGTGGTCCTTTCCGAAGCTGTAAACGTGCTTCTCGGACATAACACTCCAAACTCTCAAACTATCACACGCAAAGCGTGCACCAACACGATTGAACGTAAAGACATCGAACCAAACAAAGTAGGTTCAGTCCTCACATTCATAGTATGTTACCAACCTACGCGATTCATCTGAACAAAATAACGGTGAGCGGTCAATATCGACCGTTCACAGAATGATTTGTAAACTTATGGTTGCAAATTGTGAAATTCTCCATAAAGAAAATGAGCACCCAAAATGGATGCTCATTTAACTTTTTGATATTTTGAGGCGTCAGCACTCTCTTAGCGAGTAACTCCCTCAAAGAAGGCGCCAATTGCGTGGCTTGGCTCTTCGCCGGTAAGCGTAGAAATAACGTTTACTGCTGGTCCCAGAAGATCAATAGATGGGATGAGGCGCTGATCAAGCTCACGACGAATCTCTCTTCTGAGAGAGCCATCTGCAAAAGTGTGGAAGACTGCACGAGGGCGATTCTCATCTTCATGCTCGTTGAAGTATGCACGAACATCATCAACGCTATGAATGTTTGGAACCCTTACAATCTCTACGGATTCATCGCCAAACTGAGCAGCAGCAGCCTTAACTACTGCGGCACCGGTCTCTCCACGAGAGTCTGACAAAACGTAGACGATAGGCAGACCATCACCAAGAGAGTTGTTATCAATATCAAGTGCGCTCATGCTGTAACCCTTTCAGTCAAGTATTCAGAAAGATACAAACATTTACCAATCTAAGCGTACCCTACTTTTTGCGAGAAAGCACACTAATATCGGCGACATTACTAAATACCTGGGCAAACTTGTTCAAAAGACGCAAACGATTTCGGCGAACGGTATCATTTTCATCCATGACAAGTACTTTGTCGAAGAAAATATCAATTGGCTCACGCAGCTGAGACAGTGCAGAAACAGCAGCAGCATAGTCTGCACCAGCAAGAGCAGCAGACACTTGCTTCTGACCCTCTTCGCAAGCAGCGAGCAATGACATCTCTGGCTCAGTGAGAAGCTCTGTATCAACTTCTACGCCAAGAGAAACATCACTGAGGTGAGCAGCTCGAGCGTATGCAGTAGCAAGATCCTCAAAGAGTTCAGGCTCGTTCTGACGTGCCTCATCAAGTGCGCGAGCACGCTGAAGGAACTCATCAGGATTGATAACGCCAATTGCACTGACAGCCTCAATAGCATCTGCAGAGATCTTCTCGTCCTTAGCAATAGATGCAAGACGACCAATAAAGTACTGCTCAACCTGAGATTGAACAGTCTCATCAACAACAAGACCCTGCTTGCGATACAGCTCCAGAGAACTTGCAATAAGCTTCTTAAGATCAAGGTTTGAAGTAGAACGAAGTAGCGCAATAACACCAATAGCCGCACGACGGACAGCATACGGGTCAGAAGAGCCGGTTGGCGGCTCGTTGATGGCAAAAATACCGCAGATGGTATCAAGCTTGTCGGCAATAGCTACAAAGCGACCAATCTGTCCACTTGGGAGCTCATCACCAGCAAAACGAGGACGATAGTGTTCACGAATTGCTGCAGCTACATCGCTCTTCTCGCCAGCGGCTTCTGCGTAGTAGCCACCCATGACACCCTGCTGGCTAGTGAACTCGACAACTGCCTGGCTGACAAGGTCTGCCTTAGCAAGATGAGCGGCGCGAGCAGCAAGTTCAGCCTCTTCCTGACTGGATGTCTCGTCGAGCGCAATCTCTGCAGCAAGAGCCTCTATACGCTGAGTCTTCTGCAGAACCGTGCCAAGCTTCTCCTGAAAGACAACGGTCTCAAGGCGCTGAGCAAACTCGTCAAGCGTGTGCTTCAAGTCCTCCTCAAAGAAGAACTTAGCGTCGTCGAGGCGAGCACGAACAACGCGCTCGTTGCCGTCAATGACGCGCTCGGCGCAAGATGGGTCTGCATTAGAAACCACAATAAACTCGCGAGTCAGCTTACCTTCAGCGTCATAGATTGGGAAATAGCGCTGGTTGGAAAGCATGGACTCAGTAATAATCTCTGAAGGAACGTTGAGGAATTCCTCGTCAAAGGTACCCACAAGAACCTGAGGCCACTCAGTCAAGTTAATGACCTCCTCAAAGACCTTCTCTGGCATATCAACGTGAGAGCCCGGACGAGCAGCCTCTACCTCTTTGATACCGGCGAGAATAACGTCTTTTCTCTGCTCCTGAAGCAAAACGCCAGCGTCTTTAAGAACTTGCTCATAGTCAGCTGGACTTGCTACCTCATGGTAACCAGGTCCAAGAACACGATGGCCCTGGGTGGTGTTTGAGCTAGTTACATCAGCGTAGGTAACAGGAACAATCTCAGAACCAAAAAGGGCGCACAGCCAGCGAACAGGACGAACGTAGCGTTCGTGGAAAGAACCCCAGCGCTGACTGCGAGGCCAATCAAGTGCAGAAATCCAAGAAGTTGCCAGCTCGGAAAGAATCTTTGTAGCAGGAACTGAAGGAATATTGAGCTCTGCAAAGACGTACTCATGACCGTCAGTATCTATACGACGAGTCAGCGCATCAGCGCTCACGCCGCACTTACGAGCAAATCCCTCAGCAGCCTTGGTTGGATTGCCCTCTGCATCAAAAGCAATCTCTGCCTTAGGACCACGCTTGACCTCGGAAATCTCTTCTGTAGCCTCAGCAACGTCCTTTACATAAGCAGTTAAACGACGAGGTGTCGAGAGGATCTTAACCTCTCCAAATGACAAGCCAGAGTCTTTAAGTCCAGAAACGACGAGCTTATTGAACTGAGCAATAGCTTTCTGCAATGGAGCAGAAGGCATCTCTTCAGAACCAATCTCAAAAAGGAAGTCTCTAACCTCAGCCATTTAAGCCACCTCCTCCTGAGTAGTTGCTGCAGGTGCTTTCTTAGAAGCAACCTCCTCCAAATACGATTCGCAGCATGCCTTAGCAACGGTGCGAACGCGAAGAATATAATTAGCTCTCTCAACAGCAGAAAGAGCACCACGAGAGTCAAGTAGGTTGAATGCATGGCTGCACTTCATAACGCAGTCATACGCAGGTAGTGGAAGCTTGCGCTCAAGGCAGCTGTGGCACTCTGCCTCATACTCGTCGAACTTCTCGCGCATAAGCTCAATGTTGGCTACCTCAAAGTTATAAGTTGAGAACTCACGCTCGTTCTCCAAAAATACCTGGCCGTACGTCATTGGCGTGCCATCTGGCAGGTAACTCCATACCAGGTCATAGACGGAATCTACACCCTGAGCATACATAGCAATACGCTCAAGACCATAGGTAATCTCAACAGGAACTGGGTCTACCTCAATACCGCCTACCTGCTGGAAGTACGTGAACTGAGTAACCTCCATGCCGTTGAGCCAGACCTCCCAGCCAAGACCCCAAGCACCAAGCGTTGGGCTCTCCCAGTCATCCTCAACAAAGCGAACGTCGTGGTCTTTTGGATCAAGGCCAATAGCGGCAAGTGAACCAAGATAGAGGTCTTGAGAGTCTGCAGGAGATGGCTTGAGCAAGACCTGGAACTGATAGTAATGCTGCAAGCGGTTGGGGTTCTCGCCATAGCGTCCATCAGCAGGACGACGACAAGGCTGTGGATAGCAGGTACGCCAGGCATCAGGGCCAAGTGAGCGCAGGATAGTTGCGGTGTGGAAGGTACCGGCACCTACCTCAGAGTCATATGGCTGCATGACCGTGCAACCTTTTTCTGCCCAATAGTGTTCAAGGGTCAAAATCATATCTTGAAACGTAAGTGGTGTTGCGCCCATGATGTTCTTTCTCTCAAATGTCCGACGTAAGTACTATAGCCCGCGAGCATGGTCAAAGGGCCAGAAAATAAACATTGCCTTAGAGGTCACGGTAGAAACCGCAACAGCTCCAAAATATCTGGAATCCAGAGAGTTTGTTCTGTTATCCCCCATAACAAAAATATGACCTGCAGGAACAGTATACGGATAATTCTGAATTACGGCACCCGTGCGATCCGCAAGAGAATAGGTTGGCTTGCCTTCAGTATAAGGCTCGTCCATAAGCTGACCGTCAACATACACAGCACCATCGCGCAAATCTACCGTTTGACCTGCTGTAGCAATGACGCGCTTAACTAAAAGCGTATCGGGATTCTGAGGACTGGTGAAGGTAACAACATCACCTGCTTGCGGAGTACCGCCAAATCGATAGGTAAGCTTCTCTCCTACCAAACGATCCCCCAGCTGGATGGTATTGAGCATGGACCCTGTTGGAACCTCATATACCTCAGCGACAAACGTTCTAATAAAAAACGCCAGCGCAACAGCAACTGCAACAATTACCAGGTATTCAAAAATTT
This sequence comes from uncultured Atopobium sp., assembly GCA_938028635.1. GTDB lineage: Bacteria > Actinomycetota > Coriobacteriia > Coriobacteriales > Atopobiaceae > Lancefieldella. Next base: position 13,365 of record CALIZK010000024.1, on the reverse strand, counting down.
CAAGAACTTTGGAATGTCCACTACTCATCGTCATCACCAGATTGTTGATCAAGCTCTGCTAAATACGCTCTGTCCTTCTCAGTGAGCTGAGCGCTCTCTAAGAGGTCTGGACGCCACGCACGAGTGCGAGCAAGTGCAGATTGTCGTCTCCAGACTGCTACCGCTCCGTGGTCTCCTGAAAGAAGCACAGACGGAACTTCTCGCCCCTCAAAATTTGCTGGACGCGTGTACTGAGCATACTCAAGAAGGCCATCGTCAGAGAATGACTCATCCTGTGAGCTCATCTCATCGCCAAGCGCACCAGGAAGCAAGCGCACAACCGAGTCAATCACGGTAAGCGCAGGAAGCTCTCCGCCCGTCAGCACGTAATCTCCCAGAGAAATAACGTCATCTGCCAGCTCGTAGACGCGCTCGTCCATGCCCTCATAACGGCCACAAACAAACAAAATGCGTTCTTTTTGAGCAAACTCTTGGGCGATAGCCTGGGAATACGGTCTACCAACTGGCGAGAAAAACACCACGTGGGGCTTAGGTTCCGCTTGATCAGAAATCTCACGAACTGCCTCAAAGATGGGAGCAGGCTTCATAAGCATACCTTGTCCACCACCAAAAGGAGCATCATCTACCGTACGATGCCTATCATGCGTCCAGTCACGCAAGTCATGCGCATAGAACTCAAAAATATTTGCCTTTTGAGCTCTGCCCATAATAGAAGCATTTAAATAGGACGAGAAGACCTCAGGAAATACTGAGAGCGTTTCTAGACGCATGCTACTCACCTAACCTAAGAAGGCTCTGAGGAATTGAAACGGTAATGGAGCCCTCGGCTGGGGCCTCTTTGATAAATTCATCCACGGCAGGCATCAGCACCTGTCCAAAAGGCCCCTCAATGACCCACACATTTTGTGTAGGTCCAACAAGAACCTCTGTAATTTCACCCAGAGAACCATGTTCTGTATCACGTACTTCTCTACCCACAAGTAGAGAAACATTTACCAGACCAAAGTTTTCTGGAAGACAATCTTCTTCTACCAGAAGCGTTTTACCAACAAGCTCTTCTGCATCAGAGATGGTAGTTACATCTTCAAAAGTGACAAGACTACCTTCTCTATCATCTGACTCAACAGAGACAACCAAGAACTTCCTTGCTCCCTTAAGCGCAGGAGGAACAGGAACAACTGTCATGCCATCAGCTATAAGAGAAGGAAGGCTGTGAACGGGAACCGTCACAACCTCCCCTCTTTTACCATGCGTTTTAACAATTTGAGCAATTGCTCGCCAGTGTTTACGCAAAATTAGCCTACAACCTCGACATCAACAGAGGTGCCAACACGCTGGCCAAGAGCACGAGCCAAAGTACGAATAGCCTTAATGGTTCTACCCTTGCGGCCGATGACACGTCCAGCGTCTTCCTCAGAGCAAGAAACCTCAATCAAGGCTCCATCCTCGCGATCGGTGACGTCGAGTGCAACAGCATCTTCATTATCGACAAGACCACAGACGATGTACTCGACAAGATCAGCAACCTTGTCAGAAGGCATCTCCTGAATGTCTTGATCGACAGCGTCTACCTCAGTGGGCTCTGTGAATTCAGACACGATTTACTCAGCCTCTGGAGCCTCGGACTCCTCAGCAGCTGCGGCAGCAGCCTCAGCAGCAGCCTCTGCAGCTGCAGCAGCCTTTGCCTGTGCCTTCTTGGAGAGCTTGGTCTTCTTCTCTGCAACTGGAGCACCAGTACGAGCGATCTCAATGAGGTGAGAAACTGCGCTTGTTGGCTGAGCGCCCTTTGCTACCCACTCGTCAACCTTCTCGAGGTTGATATCAATCGTCTTAGGGCTAGTCAGTGGGTTATAACGACCGACTTCTTCAATGTAACGACCATCGCGAGGCATACGACCATCAGCGACAACTACGCGATAGTACGGACGCTTCTTGGCACCGTGACGGGCCAGACGAATCTTAACTGCCAATGAAAACTCCTCCATACGAGCGGTGCCTCGGATGTTAGATGGGCTGCACCGCAAAGCCACAAATCGGGTTACAAGTGTACAACAACGCATTAACCTCGAAAAGTATAAATTTGCTCTCTTCAAAAAGTACTCGTAATTTAATTATGAAACACTTGTTCTATTTGTACAAAAAGTATACACTATTTCTATGGAAACATCAAAAGACATATCAGATAAAAACGCACGTAAATCGTGTGATTTTGAGTGGCATGGTAAAGCCATTGGCCTTCTCGACCTTGATGCGTTCTTTGCGTCTGTAGAACAACTTGATCATCCTGAGTGGCGCGGAAAACCAGTAATTGTTGGAGGCTCACCCCACAAACGAGGCGTTGTTTCAACCGCCTCTTATGAAGCAAGGAAGTTTGGCGTTCATTCTGCCATGCCTTCAGCTACTGCGGTAAGGCTTTGTCCGCAAGCAATTTGGACCCCAGGACGCTATGACAGATACTCTGAAATGAGCGCTCTTGTTATGAGTTTTCTCAAAGATGAGACTCCCCTTGTTGAGCAGGTTTCTATTGATGAGGCATTTTTTGACATCACTCCAGGCAGATTCTCTAAAGAAAATCCTTTGGAGATCTGTAAGCGCATACAAAAGAAAGTTGCTGCGCTCGGCGTTACCTGCTCCATTGGCCTGGGAACAAACAAGACAATTGCTAAGATTGCCTCTGAGCAAGAAAAGCCTCGCGGTCTTACTGCGGTCTTTCCTGGTACAGAAGGTCGCTTTCTGGCGCCACTGCCCATTGAAGCAATGAGTGGCGTTGGTCCTGCAATGGCAAAGACACTTCATCAGCAGGGAATCAAAACGCTTGGAGAGCTCTCGAGAGCAGATGCAACGTATCTAACTTCCCTTGTTGGCAATACTGCCTCAAAGATGATTTTGCGCGCGCAGGGAAAAGAAATTTCAGAGGTTCATGAAGCTGCTCAACCTCGCGATGTTAAATCTGTTTCTAACGAGAGAACCTTTGAAACAGATTTGTTTGATAAACAAGAAATAGAAGAAGCCATCAGACATATCTCTGGTGTTGTAGGCAGACGTCTTCGCCGCAAACAGTTACAAGGTTATACCGTAACGCTTAAGGTAAAAGCTTCTGCAACAGAGTCTCATACCGCTCAAAAAAGAATGCCTACTCCAACTGATGATGAGCACCTCTTTGCAGAGATTGCCGTTGGCCTGCTTCCTACCATTTGGAAAGAAGGGCAGCCAGTAAGACTGCTTGGTGTTGGCATTAGCTCATTTTCAGATGAGGAGCATGCCAAACCAGTGCAAGAGTCACTATTTGACCATTATGAAGCTATATTTGACGCCGCAGTCTCTGGACCCACAACAAAAAAGAAACCTCGGAGTGACTTACGTCATCTCTCCGAGGTAACCGATAAACTCAAAGATAAATTTGGCGCTGATGCTGTGCAGTATGGTAGAGACCTACGCTTTGAGCATCGCGTCTCAGACACTATGCCTACAGGCAAAAACGAACAAATCTAGTACACCAAAACTACTCAGTAGGATCAGCAGATTCTAAAAGATTGTCTACCAGGTCATCCTCAGAAAGCTCAAAAGCAGGAGCCAAAGCATCCTCTGGAAGATCGGCATAAGGAATCTCAGAAGTCATAGCACCCTCAATATCTAGCTCTACACGAGGAGCGTCTGCCCAAAGTCGCTCAAGACGATAGTAGGACCTTACCTCAGGCTGGAATACGTGAACAACAACTGAACCGTAATCAATAAGAATCCAATTGAGACCGTCGCGACCCTCAGTAGAAATTGGACGAATGCCGCAGTTTGCCGTGACCTTCTCGCGAACTTCATCAACAATAGCGTCAGCCAAACGAGCGTTTCCACCAGTGCAGATAACAAAGTAATCGCAGACATCACTGAGACCAGTAAGGTCTAGTACCAGAATATCTTCAGCTTTCTTTTGATCTGCAGCAATTGCAGCAGTCTTAGCAAGCTCAAGTGAAGTTACAGCCATGAATTTCTCCGTTTTCTCATGTAGCCAGGCTACTTAGATGTCTTCTCAATCATCTCATTGTATAGGGCAATTGAGTTTGGATACAAATAACTCCTTGATGAAATCACATACATCATAACGCTACAAAACGCCGTCTCATAAAGCTCGTCGAGAGAGCCGCCACGTAAATATACGTTTCTTGCTTCTTCGACCGATGTAAAGTTTGGACGCAAAGGCTCAATAAGATCAGCTACATACAAGATTTTGTCTAGCTTGCTCATCTGACGGTCGCCCGTAGTGTGCTTCTGAATGGCGCTGAGAATCTGCTCAGAAAGCCAGGGATAGATGGCTGGTAGCGTTTTTGCGGCGAGAGGACCATGTAAGAGTCCAACAATTTTCTGATAAGGAGCTTCTGTCTGGATACGAAAGCACTCTGCCAGCTCAATGGTTTCTGCATCAGGAAGAAGTTTCTCCCAATCATGCAAAATACCTGCAACGCGAGCGCTCAACATATCTGCACCATAAGCCTGCGCAAGCGTTTCTGCACAATGTCCCACAGAGATAGAATGCGCAAAACGCTTAGGGTTCTTGTGATACATATGACTCTTCAAATCAGACTCAAGCTGATCAATAAGCGCCTGTTGTTCTGCGGAGTAGACAATATCTTTTGCTATAAGTGTTCTTTCCATCATGTCCTACAAAATATTGACTCAAGCCTAATCTCCACCTGTTTGACACTGCCCCGATACGAACGTATGTCAATCTGAGCAGCGGGTCGCTTTGGCTTGACCACTTAATTGAGTGGCGTAGTGTCGGCGCCATAAAGCCCATGCTTGTGAATGTAACCTGTTACAGAATCGGGAGTTAGATATCTGAGGCTCTGACCATTTTGAACTCTACTACGCAAGTAGCTTGATGAGATTGCTAGTGCGGGAACCTCAAGATAGGTTACCTTGAAGTCATAAGGTGAATCTGCAATAACCTTTTGAGCACGACTCAGTTCATAACCAGGACGTGTTGCAGCAACAAAGTGAGCAAGTTCTGCTACGGTCTGTGCATCTTTCCAGGTGACAATATCAGCAATTGCATCTGCACCAGTAATAAAGAAAAATTCAACGTTAGAGGGATATACCTTACGCAATCTTCTGAGCGTATCAGCGGTGTAGGTGATGCCCTCATAATCCACCTCAAAACGAGAAGCAACAAAATGAGGATTATCTGAGGTTGCCAGAAGCGTCATTGAGTAACGGTCTTCTCCCCTGGTAACTCCCTTGTTTTGTTTGAACGCAGGGCGACCAGCAGGCATAAAGACAACCACATCAAGATCCAAATCATCATATGCCTGCTCAGCGGCTACCAAGTGACCGTTATGAATGGGGTCAAAGGTTCCACCCATGATTCCCAGACGATAGGTGCGGTTTTTATCCTGTCCCAAACGAGGCAGGCCAGGGTGCATGTTATTTAAGACGTCGGCTGCCATACTCTACTCAGTTTCTGAAGAAGCCTCAGCTACATGAGACGCATCAGATGGAGCCTCTTCAAACTCAACATCTTCGAATTGCTGGTCTGCGGCGTCCTCATCAGGAATCTCTATACCATCTGTATTTGGTTTATTTGGATCCTCATAGGTAAAGGTGAGCTCAAGAATGCGAATCTCATCGCCGTCAACTGCACCAGCCTTTGCCAGCTGTACTTCAAGACCCATACGATCAAGACGACGCTGTAGATATGCCACGGCCTCATCGTTATCCCAGTCCGTCTGGATAACCATACGCTCAATCTGACCACCGGAGACACGCCAAGCATGACGTTCTTCTCGCTCAATACGAAGCTTACTGTCACGACGAAGACGCTGATGCTCCCAAGACTCACTGCGGTCAACCGTTGGCGTAGTAATGGCAATTTCTTTGCGGAGCTCTGCCACTTCTGCAGCACAGGTAGTAACAAAGTCATCAAGATTTAAACCAGTTACGGTAGAGATAGCAAAAAAGGTTCTATCATCTGCCTCAGCAGCTTTTCTGAGCGCCTCGATGGCATCTTCTGTACCAGGCATATCGCATTTGTTTGCTACCACAATCTGAGGGCGATCAGCCAGCTTTGAAGCGTACGCTTTAAGCTCCTCGTTAATAGCGTGGTAGTCCTCTACAGGATCTCTACCTTCATAGCCACCAGTAACGTCAACCATGTGGACAATAAGCGCTGTGCGCTCAATATGACGAAGGAATTGATGACCAAGGCCCTTGCCCTCAGAGGCACCCTCGATAAGACCGGGAACGTCTGCGCAGACAAATGACTGACCGTTTTGGGCACGAACAACGCCCAAGTTTGGAACAAGGGTGGTAAAAGGATAGTCAGCAATCTTTGGACGAGCAGCACTGATACGAGCAATGAGAGAGCTTTTACCAACGGAAGGCATGCCAACTAAGGCCACATCTGCCATGAGCTTCATCTCTAGCTCAATCCAGTGCTCTTGGGCTGGCTCGCCCTTCTCGGCAAATGCTGGTGCACGCCTCACTGAGGTGACAAAGTGAATGTTACCGCGGCCACCATTGCCACCAGGAGCAACAACTACCTGCTCACCTGGAGAAGTAAGATCAGCAATCTCGTAGAGTGGCTCTTGCGTTTCTGGATCAAGCTCGCGCACAACGGTTCCCAAGGGCACCTTGAGCAGCAAATCCTGTCCGTCAGAACCATGACGGCGAGCACCCTTACCGTGGGTACCACGCTCAGCCTTAAAATGATGCTTGTAGCGGTAATCAATCAGGGACGAAAGCTGCGCGTCTGCAACAATGACAACATTGCCACCGTGACCGCCATCGCCACCGTCAGGACCGCCTTTTGGCACATATGCCTCTCGGCGGAAAGACATGCAGCCTGCGCCACCGTCTCCACCTTTAACGTTGATATGACAAAGATCAGTGAAAGTTTCCACGTGTCCTCCTTCTAATACCTTAATGTTACGGCATTTACCAGCGAAGCACAGTGAAAACGCGAGAAGTTCTTATGAGAACACGAGGATAACAACAATTACTGCAACGCCAAAAATCATCAAAGCAAAGTCTGATGGAGCCAAAGGATAGCGTTTAAATGCAGATGAAGCGTTCCTTAAATAGAAACCTCGCTGTTCAGCCGCAAGTGCTGAAGCATCAGCTTTTTTAACGGAGCTTACCAGCAAAGGAACAATCAAAGGCATGGTGAGCTGGAGCTTCTTAATTGGATTTTTGGTATCAAACTCAACGCCACGAGCCATCTGAGCCTCCATAATATGGTTCATCTCGGAAGCAAAGACAGGCACAAAGCGCAAAACCGTTGCAATGGTAAACGCATAAGGATAAGGAACATGCGCAACTTCTACCAGCGCATTCATGAGGTCTTCTACGCGCATAAGCGAGAGCATAGAAAGCAGCGGCAGTGCCAGCGCAATTGTTTTTAGGGCAACGTTAAAACCTCGCTCCAAACCACCTACCGTGATGAATAAAAAAAGCGTTTGACCATCAGGAGCAACAAGCGTCTGTACAACGCACAAGATAAGACCTAAGACAGCAAAGCCAAATACCAGCTTAAAAGTCTTCTGAGCATTCTGTGAGACAACTCCTACACAAATAGTGAGCACGAGTACTGCAAGCACCTCAATCGTTCCTTGAGCGGCAAAGGCGGCCACAAAGAGCTCAAGCGCAAACACTAGCTTGGCCAAAGGATTTGCCTTATGAAGGGAGCTTGTTCCTTCGGTGTAATCAATAACACTACCCACGAGGAGCCTCCTTAGCATTAAGCGTGGCTGCAATACGAGCAATCTCAAACTGATGCTGCAATGCGTCAAGCACCTCTGAAGCACTGCTAAGCCCAGTAAATGATGAATCCACGTGCGCTCCAGCAAGCTTTGACAGTTGAATCATCTGAGGAGCCTCAACATACGCTTCCTTCAAAACCTCATCTGTCGAGAAGATCTGTGTAACTTCCCCATCATCTAACACGCTGCCATGCGCCATAACGACAATTCTTGTAGCAAAGTCCAGCACAACCTCCATGTCATGACAGACCATAAGAACTGCACAGCCCTTCTCGCACAGTGATTTGACCATATTCATGACCTGCATACACTCTTTGTAATCCAGACCCGAAGTTGGCTCATCAAGCACAAGAATATCTGGCTCGCAGGCAACCACAGATGCAAGCGCAACCATCTGACGCTGTCCGCGAGAAAGCATAAACGGCGACGCGTCCGCATCAAGCCCCATGCAATCAATTACTTCAAGCGCCTTCTTGCGAGCATCCTCTGCAGACACAGCCTTGAGCTCAAGACCAAACGCAATCTCCTCAAGAACACTCTCTTTGCAAATCTGGTAATCGGGATTTTGGAACAGCGTAGAGACGTGTTGAGCAATCTTCGACGTCTTCCAATCCTTGCACGATGCGCCCTTAATATGAATGTCTCCAGATCGAGGACGCAACAGGCCATTTACCAACTTAGTTAGAGTTGTTTTACCTGCACCGTTTTGGCCGACAAGTGCCACAAGCTCGCCAGGGTGCAAGCTGAGAGAGACGCGCTCAACGCCATCAGTACTATCCTGATATTTGAAGGTGGCATCAATAACATCAAGAACAGACTGAGTACTTGGCTGGTCAGCGTCTTGAAGAACACCAATTCTGTCAAATGGGCCGCTCGATTCAGCGACCACAGGACCATCTATTTTTGGAAGATATGTCTCCCCTGCTAACTCAACGTCATTAGAAGCTAATGGGTGAGAGCCCTCTGTAAGAGAAATACTGCGATGCTGGAGAGCGCCTACACAGCACGCAAGCTGCTTGGCGGCTGACTGAACTGATAGCGCAGTTTCATCGCAGACAGCTCTGTCCGCCTCAGATAACAAGTGAGCATACTCAGACTGATGAGAGAGCTCATGGACGCCCTTTGAGACGCGCACGCAACGAGGAACATCAACGCCAACCTCTTGCAGCAAATCTACCTGAGAGAACACGTCCTCACCGCTACCGTATGCACAAATGGAGCCCTTGTCCATCACGGCAATCTTTGAGCAATACTTAGCGAGAAGACCCACTTTTTGCTCAATTACCACAACCGTAATGCCTTTGGTTTTGTTGAGATCTGAAAGGGTCTGGAAGATTAACTCGGACGACGTTGGATCTAAGGCCGCTGTTGGCTCATCAAGCACCATAACTTGTGGCTGAAGCGCCAAAAGTGCTGCTATAGCAACCTTTTGCTTCTGTCCACCAGAAAGAGAAGCAATCTCTCTAAAGCGGAGGCTAGCAATACCAACTGTCTCTAGAGCATAGGTAATGCGCTCTGGAATCTCTGCATGAGGAACTGCAAAGTTCTCAAGACCAAAAAGAAGTTCATCCTCAACAATTGAAGCAACCATCTGCGCGTTGATATCCTGGGTTACAGAACCCACAATTTTAGAGATATCAGTCAGCGCAACTGTGCAGGTATCCATTCCAGCAACAAGAATCTTTCCAAAGAAACTTCCCCTGAAGTGATGAGGAATAGCGCCGGAAAGTGCAAGAGCAAGCGTGGACTTGCCTGCGCCAGAAGGACCAACAATACCTACAAAGTCACCCTCCTGAACGCTTAGTGACAGCTCATTCAGAGCATGCGCTGAGCTATCAGGATAGCTATATGACACAGATTGAACTTCGATAATAGACACAGTGTTCTCCAGGAAATAAGTGCGTATCTAAGAACTTATCGACCCAAAACCTTCTTAAGAGGAGCCGCAAGAACCTGAACAACAATAGCATTAAAGAATGCGGTTCCTACGATGACAGGAAGCATTACGTAGAAAAGCTCAATAGTTGCACCCTTGGCTGGAATAGCAATGGCAGCAAAGATCAGGCCAGAAATAAGAGTGGTTACAAAAGAACCAATTGCAGGCATTACTGGCTTATCTGCAAGAGCAGACCTTGTGAAGGCAAACATAACAAGTGAAGCTGCGCCCTCTGCAACAAAATCAGCACCAGGAACAGTTGTGGTCAGCTGAATAACGGTAGCTGCGATAAGACCAATAACCAGGCTCTGAACAGCGTTTGGCTTAAGCAAAAGAATAGCCAGGCAGAACGAAGAAATAATAAACTCTGGACCAATTCCAATAGCACTAATTGCCTTACCAACGGTCAGGTTAAGAATAAAACCAGCAGCAATAAGGACAGCAACAAGGACTAGAGAAGTAACGTCCAATACTCCTGCATTTTTTGAAACAGCAACAACACGTGGTGTCTGCTCTGCAGATCCTGACTCTGTGCCCGCGGCGTTAACCTCATTGAGATTTTCTGTAGACATACAAACTCCTTTAACGCAAAACTAAAACGTACAAACAAATTTTTAACAACACGGGTTTCTCGCCATCCGGATTTAGCAAGAAACGTACGCACAAAAAAAGCTCTCGGTCACCCGAGAGCCTCTAAATGCGTATGCAGAAGCAACTCATCGCTGACCGGAGAAAGACAAGTTGTTCCACCACCACTGCTGAGTACCTGTAGCGCGCATGATATGTCCTCCTCCCTAGAGCGTAAATTGCAATGTAAGAAGAATACCATTACTTTGCCAGATTGTGTCAAGAAATACATTAAGAAACAAATTAGAAACTGTGAACGGTACGCGTAAGATACCGCGAGAAACAAAAAGGGGTCCCGAAGGACCCCTTGAATGAACTGCGAATGTTCAAGAAAACTTATGCCTCAGCAGCAACGACGTTAACGACGTGCTTAGCACCCTTCTTGAACTCAACAACGCCATCGCAAAGTGCAAAGAGAGTGTCATCCTTGCCGCGACCAACGTTTACGCCAGGAGTGATGTGAGTACCACGCTGACGGATGATAATCTGGCCAGCCTTGATTGCCTGACCACCGTAAATCTTAACGCCAAGGCGCTGTGCTTGTGAGTCGCGACCATTGCGGGAAGAGCCGAGACCTTTCTTGTGTGCCATAAATGCTACCTGCCTATCTCAATATCAGAAGTGACCAATTACTCTGCAGACTCGTCGGATGCCTTAGCAGCAGCCTTACGAGCGGTAGGGAGCGCGGTAACCTTCAGCTTAGTAAGGTTCTGACGGTGACCATTGGCGCGGTGATAGCGCTTACGCTTGTGGAACTTGAAGACGAGGACCTTCTTGTCCTTGTACTGCTCAAGAACCTCACAGGTAACCTTCTTAGAGGAAAGAGTGGCAGCGTCAGCAACAACCTTCTTGCCGTCGTTAAGCATAAGAACATCAAGCTTTACCTTATCGCCAGGCTGCGCATCAAGCTTCTCGACGCTGATTACGTCGCCCTTGGCAACCTTATACTGCTTGCCACCAGTTGCTACGATTGCGTACATGTGTGTAACCCTTCATTGCTGATTCTTGCAACGATTAATACTATCTTTGTATTTCTGAAGATCCGAGCAAAGATCTTCGCCGCCGTGACCTGTGACATCCGCGGGAAACTGTCGGTGTCCCATGTCCCTCGGCGAGAAACACAACTCGAAATAGTCTACTGCATATTTAAGAAAATTCCAAGACAAAACTACATGTTATAGAGGCTTCACAAGGAGTCCATTTTCTGAAACGTGTGCCTGTGAGACTCGGCACACCTTCAACGAGTCAATGCCTTGTAGGCCATCCACTCCAGCTTGAGCTGCAATTCTTTGAGCCTCATAAATCAAAACTGCAGGTCTAAGCGCTGCTCTTGGATCTTGGAGTGTATCAAGCTCAAATGAAATGCACGTTTCAGATGAGCTCTCAGAAATCTTATAGCCCGCAAACGTTGTCTCTAAATTGACCACTTTTTGCTTGTCTCCACGCATGTACGTCAGCTCTTTTTTGGCGAGAAGATCCTCAAAGCCCCAACGCAACGCATCGGACTTAAGGCCGTCTCCCAAAATGTCGCATCTCCAGTGAGCGGCATTCAACCATGCTTCAAGCGCTGGCAGCGACCGGTCAACGTAGCTGGCAGCAAACGGAGCAAGCGCGGGAGGCGTTGCCGACAACAACCTCTCAAGCGCCTCATCCGGGTCCACATACTCTGTGAGCTTCAAGTCAAAGTACTCCGCCTCAGACGAAGCGCCAACGGGAAGCGCCTGGGAGAACTGTACACCCATACGCTTTGCAAAGCCGTTACCTACCCTAAATGGCAGCTGAGCTCTACGAACACAGCGCTCAATAGTGCCAATGAGCTCAAGGTGTCCTAAAAACGCAAGGCGGTCGTCTTTCTTGTAAGCCACGCGAAGCCTAAAAATTTCTGCTCCACGTTCCGTCATAATCTCTGGCTGAATCTGTGGCCTACCAGCGCGCCAGTCTTTCTTTGCCGGTTCAACTACCTCAGGAGCCACGCCCTCTAGCTGCGTATCCGTCATGAGCGCGCCCCCATCAAAACGTTGTCGACCTTCAAGGTCTGGCATACCGCACATCCCGTACAAGAAGTAAACGTGCAATCGGGTGTGGTGACCTCGTCCATTGCTCGACGATATTCTCGCTGTAGGTAGCCCTTGGATACACCAGGAGATGTGTGATCCCAAGGAAGTTTTGCCTGGATATCAAAGGTTTCTGTTGCAATATCAGACAGCGAGAAACCCAGACTTTCTGCAGCCGCATTCCAAGCATCAAGATTAAACTCGCTGGTCCATGCATCAAACTTACAACCATTTTTCCAAGCCCGGTAAATCAAATCAAAACCGTCGCGGCCCATCTTTGAAAGCGCACCTTCTACCAGGGACGTTCCAGAATCGTGGTAGGCAATCTTGAGTCCCCTATCGTGGTTTGACGACAAGAGCAACTGCTGTCTACGCTGGGCTTCCTCACGAGAAATCTGGCCAACCCACTGGAATGGCGTGTAGGACTTGGGCACAAATACGGCAACGGAAGCAGAAACCGTAACGCCCTTGCCGCCAATTTCTCGACCGATATCTAAAATACGCTTTGCAACTGCGGGAATGGCTTGAATGTCTTCATCGGTTTCTGTTGGAAGGCCCATCATAAAGTAGAGCTTCATGCGGCGCCAGCCGTTTTCAAACGCATTTCTAGCTGCCGATTCAAGATCATCCTCGGTAACATTTTTGTTGATGACGTCACGCATGCGCTGAGAGCCTGCTTCTGGAGCAAACGTCAGTCCGCCACGCCTTGAAGTAGAAACGGCGTCTGCCATCTCCGCACCAAACGCGTCCATACGCTGGGAAGGAATGGAGATTCGCACGCCGCGTTTACGCAAATCAGAGTTCATACGGCGCAGAATATAGCCGCACTGAGAGTGATCCGTTGTAGAGAGCGACGTGAGCGAAACCTCATCGTAGCCGCTCTTCAAAAGGCCTTCCTCGCCTGCTTTAACAATCTGCTGAGCCGGGCGCTCACGAACAGGGCGATACGTCATACCAGCCTGGCAGAACCTGCAGCCACGAGCACAGCCGCGCTGAATCT
>CALIZK010000023.1:0-1275 GCA_938028635.1 uncultured Atopobium sp. | reverse complement strand
TGAATTAGTAGCACGGCTTCTGCCGCAAGAAGAAAACTATCTCCTATGCGAAAATATCTCGTATTCCTCCTGTTTGTTCTCATGTTGCCTCTGACCATCCACGCGCAGACGAAAAAAATTAATCGTCTGAAGGTGGAACGCACTGCCATGCAGAAAAAAATCAACGAATCAGAACAACTCCTCAACACCACAAAGAAAGACGTCCGTTCGCAGCTCAACAACCTGCTCGTCCTTAACACGCAGATTGGCGAACAGCAGAAATATGTTGAAGGCATACAGAACGAAATGGTTGTTCTTACCAACAACCTCAGCGTACTGGAGAAAGAACTCAGCGTATTGCAGCAAGAGCTCAATATCGTTAAGCAAAAATACCATCGCGCAGTTCTCTACACCTTCCGCAATAAGTTGCTCAACAACAAGTGGCTCTTCATCCTCAACGCTCGTAGTTTTAACGATATGTACCGCCGTATGCGCTATGTGAACAACTACAGCAAATATCAAAAGGTGCAGGGCGAAATCATCCGCGAGAAGGAAGAAGCCATTCAGAAAAAGAAGAACCAGATTCTCGGCATCAAGACGGAGAAAAACCAACTGCTCGTTGAGGGACGCCAACAACAGCAAGCGCTCCATGGCAAAAGAGTGCAGCAGCAGCAAGTGGTAAACGAGCTGAACCAGAAACAAAAGGAGTTGCAAACTTCCATAGCGCAGCAACGCCAGAAGTATGCTTCTCTCAACGCTCAGATAGATCGCCTCATCCAGGCCGAAATTGCCGCAGCAGCTCGCCGCCGTGCTGCTGAAGAAGCCGCCCGAAAAGCGGCTGCCGAGAAGGCGCGCAAAGCTGCCGCTGAAGCAGCTGCCCGCAAGAAGAAGCAGGAAGAAGAAGCACGCCGTGCCGCAGCAGCAAAAGCGGCAGCAGCCAAAGCCGCCGAAGCTAAGAAGGCCGCCGAAAAAGCTGCAGCAGAAGCAAAGGCAGCAGCGGCCAAAGCGGCAGCTGCAAAAACTGCCGCAGCCAAGAAAGCAGCAGCTGAGAAAGCACAACAAGCTCGCGCAGCAGCCCAAGCTGCTGCAACAAAAGCGGCCGAAGCTAAAAAGGCTGAAGCAGCTAAGAATGCTCCTAATCGCTACGATACGCCAGAACCCACACCTACCTTCTCTGCAGCCGACAATATGGACCGCGCCATCAGTGGTGGCTTTGCAGCCAACCGCGGTCGCTTGCCAATGCCTATCACAGGTAGTTTTGCCGTCACCGCGCGCTATGGCTCTTACAACGTAAAC
>CALIZK010000022.1:0-6479 GCA_938028635.1 uncultured Atopobium sp. | reverse complement strand
TGGATGGCTGGCCGCACGGGAGTTGAAATCTTCAACCTGGGCACTGGCACTGGTAGCTCGGTACTTGACGTTATCAAGGCGTTCTCAAAGGCCTGCGGCAAAGAAATTCCTTACGTTATTGAGCCCCGCCGCGCAGGTGACGTTGCAACTAACTACGCAGACTGCCAGAAAGCTGCTGACATGCTTGGCTGGAAGGCTCAGTACGACCTCGCCGACATGTGCCGCGATTCCTGGAAGTGGCAGTCGATGAACCCAGACGGCTATCGCGGCTAGGATTTCCGTGAACTTCGCCGACTACCTCACACAAAAGCTCCCTGCCGTCGAGGCAGAGATCATGCGCGGACTCCCCGCGGCATCTGCAGCGCCCGCAGCACCCGCGGCACCCGCGGCGTCCACGGCGGCAACGTCCACGCCCTCGGAGCGCACCCGCGCGGACCTGAACACCTACCTCTACCAGCCACTCGCTCACTTCAGCGCGGGCGGCGGCAAGCGCGTGCGTCCGGTCCTCTGCTGCCTGGGCACCGAGGCAGTTGGAGGCTCGGCAGAAGCTGCTCTGCCCGTAGCCTGCGCCATCGAGGACTTCCAGTCGGCGGCCCTTATCCACGATGACATCGCAGATAAATCAGAGCTGCGCCGTGGCGAGAAGTGCCTCTACAAGACACTTGGTACCGGACTTGCCATCAATGTTGGTGATTCTGCCCTGGTCAATGTTGTCAGACGCGTTACCGTGGCCGACCACCTCTCTGACCAGCTTAAAGTTCGCGTTATCGACGCCCTTCTCGCCATGCAGGAGCACACCCTTGAGGGCCAGGCGCTTGATCTTGGCTGGGCTCAAAACGAGCGCTGGGATGTAACCTCTGAGCAGTACCTTTTTATGGCGCTCTCCAAGACCGCCTACTACTCCGCAGCATATCCCCTGGTACTGGGCGCGCTCATTGGCGGCGCCGACCAGAAGACGCTTGATGCACTCAAAGATTTTGGTCTCAAGGTTGGCCTTGCCTTCCAGCTGCAAGACGATATTCTCAACCTGGTAGGAAATGCCGAAATACAAGGCAAAGACTTTAGGTCAGACGTCACTGAGGGCAAGCGCACGCTCGCGGTGGTCTACGCACTTGAGCATCTTGGCCCAGCAGAAAAGACAGAGCTTGTCTCCATACTTTCTGCGCATACAGGCGATACTTTGAAGCTTCAGCGCGCTGTGGAGCTTATGGAAAGCGCTAATGCGATAAAATTTGTCCGCGCGCACGCTCTTGCCTTAGTCGATGAGGCAAAGCACGTGCTTGAAAACGTGATACTTACTGAAGACGCTCGCGACACACTTTTGTCTATGGCAGACTTCTTTGTGAACCGAGAAAGGTAATTATGGATCCTATTACTCCTGGTAGCACTGGTGCTGCCGTTGAAGACATTCAGGAACGCCTCGTAAAGCTTGGCTACACCATCGAAGACGATGAGCGCCAAAGCCACACCTTTGGCAAGTCAACTGCTCGCGCCGTTGCGCGCTTTAGGCTTGACCATGACCTTTCTCTTGGAGAAGAAGTAGATGCCTCTACCTGGGCAATCATGGTCGATGAGGGCTATGAGCTAGGAGACAGAACTCTCTACCTTCGTCTTCCTAACTTCCACGGCAATGACGTGCGTCAGCTGCAAGAGCGTCTCAACATCTTGGGTTTCTCGTGCGGAAAAGTTGATGGCCATTACGGTGTTCACACCGAGGCTGCCGTTAAGCTCTTCCAGGAAAGCGTCGGCGAACTTGCTGATGGCATGGCGTTTCAGGATACCCTTGACGCTATTGAGCGTCTTCGTCACGTTTGGTCCGGTAAGCAGGCAAAAGGCCCTCACCCACAGGGTCCTATGGGCTTTGCTCGCGCAGCCAACGTTCTTGAAACCACCTGCATTGCTATTACGGGAGAAGATCCTATCTCTAGAAACGTGGCCGCCCGCGTGTATAACCTTTCTAAGGCAACTACTGAGGCAAGCGGTATGACCATGATTGATCGCGCTGATTCCCCTACTGATGCAGCTACCATTTTGGTTCTGACCACGGCTTATGCCCCAAGTATGCCCGCTCGCGGACAGGTGGGTATTGGCTCTGTTTCCATGGAGGAGAACGAGACGCTGCCAGCAAGACTTCGCACTGCTATTGAGTCTGCTGATGCAACGGGCTCCCCTATCAAGATTGTGCTGCCAGAAGGAACAAACGTTGACGGTTCATTTACTACCGCAGATGCGCAGACTTTAGCAGTTCTTGTTCTTGATGCAATTTGTGGAGCATTTGCTTCGCTAAGCTGATACACTTAATAGAGTTGCGGACAAAACCAACGTAGTGATTACATTGGGGTATCGTCCAACGGTTAGGACACGGGTTTTTGGTGCCTGGAATGTGGGTTCGAATCCTACTACCCCAGCCATTTTTTACGCAACTTTTGTGTAGGGACGCACTCGTATCGAGTAATACGAAGTACTTTGGAGGCTTACGTATGCCACTTACTGCGATTGTCCTCGCTGCAGGCGAGGGAACGCGCATGAAGTCCCACCACCCTAAGATTGTGCACAAATTACTAGATAAACCCCTTGTTTGGTGGAGTGTCAACGCTGCAATTACTGCTGGCGCTGACCGCGTCATTGTGGTTGTTGGTAACCACGCTGACGAGGTTAAATCTGCACTTTCTTGCTTCCCTAACCTTGAGTATGTTGCCCAGACCGAGCGTCTTGGCACCGGCCACGCCGTCAAGGTTGTTAAGGATGCTCTTGGTGGCTTCAAGGGACCCGTTGTTGTTATCAACGGTGACGCATCTCTGTTGCGCGCACAGTCTATTCTCGACCTTGTTGCAGAAACTAAAGCTCATCACAACGCATGTACGGTACTCACAATGACGCCCCCAGATCCAACCGGATATGGTCGCGTCATTTCTTCTAACGGCCAGGTAACTGCCATTGTTGAGCACAAGGATGCTACGCCAGAGCAGCGCGAGCAAGAGCGTGAATGCAACGTTGGCGTGTACTGCTTCTGTGGCGGAAGACTGACCGCAAACATCGATCTTCTCGGCAATGACAACGTGCAGGGCGAGTACTACCTCACCGACATGGTAGGTCTCTATGTAAGCCAGGGCGAGCCTGTTGCTGCCGTCCACGTTGACGACTACAAAGAGGCGCTGGGCGTCAATTCCCGCTCCGAGCTTGCCGTTGCCACCCGCATTATGCAGGAGCGCATCAACGAGCACTGGATGAGCCAGGGCGTCACCATGCTGGACCCAACCTCCGTCTGGATTGGCCCCGAGGTCACGCTTGGTATGGACACCGAGGTTCTCCCACAGACTATGCTCTACGGCAAGACCTCAATTGGCGAGAATTGCGTGGTAGGCCCTAACACTCGTCTGACCGATACGCTTGTTGGTAACGACGCTGTTGTCGATGAGACTGTAGCTATCAACGCACAGGTAGACGACTTTGCTACCTGCGGTCCTCGCGCTTACCTGCGCCCAGGCACACACCTCATGCCTCACGCCAAGGCAGGCACCCACGTTGAAATCAAAAATTCAACTATCGGCGAGGGCTCCAAGGTTCCTCACCTCTCCTACATTGGTGACACAACCATGGGCTCCGGCGTCAACATTGGCGCAGGTTCAATTACGTGCAATTACGACGGTTACCACAAGTTCAAGACCAACATTGGCAACAACGTCTTTGTTGGATCCGATACCATGATGGTGGCACCCGTCTCAATTGGTGATGGCGCACTTGTGGGGGCAAGTTCGTGCATCACAAAGGATGTACCAGCAGATGCGCTTGCACTCGAGCGCTCTGAGCAGAAAATTGTTGAGGGATACGCCGCCCAGAGGCGTCATAAGCTTGAGAAAGAGGACTAGATGTTCGAGAACCTGAGTGAACCACTGTTAGTTGCTAGAAATATCAAGCTCTACACCGGTACAGGTAACCCTGAACTGGCTCGTAAGGTTGCAGACATTCTTCACCTAGAGCTACAAGGTCTTCTCCTCGAGAAGTTTGCTAACGGAGAAATCTACGCTCGCTTTGACGAGTCTGTCCGCGGCGACGAGGTCTTCTTCATTCAGTCTTTGGCAGGTGTCAACGTCAACGACCTGGTTATGGAAACGCTGATTGTTGCTGACGCTGCAAAGCGCGCATCTGCTAACAGCTTTACCGTAGTTATCCCTCACTACGCATATGCTCGTCAGGACCGCAAAGCTGCTGCTCGCGAGCCTATTACCGCTCGTCTGATGGCAAACTTGCTTGAGAACGCTGGCGTCGACCGCGTTATCACCCTTGACCTGCACCAGGGCCAGATCCAGGGCTTCTTTGACATTCCTGTTTCTCACCTAACCGCTCTCTACCTTCTGGGCGATTACTTTAAGAGCAAGCCATTTGACTGGGAGAATACCGTTGTCGTCTCCCCTGATATGGGTCGCGCAAAAGCAGCTAAGAAGCTTTCCGACTACTTGGACTGCGGCCTTGCTATTGCTCACAAGAGCCGTCCTCGCCACAACGAGAGTGCTGTTATGGGCATCATCGGCGACATCAAGGGTAAGACCTGCATTGTTAACGACGACATGATTGATACCGCAGGTACCCTCTGCGCATCCGTTGTTAAGCTGAAGGAAATGGGTGCTGGCGACATCTACGTCTGCGCTACCCACGGCGTCTTCTCTGGTCCTGCAATTGAGCGCCTCAACAACG
Source organism: uncultured Atopobium sp. (assembly GCA_938028635.1). GTDB lineage: Bacteria > Actinomycetota > Coriobacteriia > Coriobacteriales > Atopobiaceae > Lancefieldella. Next base: position 1,784 of record CALIZK010000022.1, on the reverse strand, counting down.
CTCCTATCGAGGAGTGCGTGGTTACCGACGCAATTCCTTGTGCAGCAGCAAACCAGGAAGGCTCCAAGATCAAGACGATTACCATCGCAAACGAGATTGCTGAGGCAATCTACGCTGTCTACACCGACCGTCCTGTCTCCGACATCTTCGGTGGCGACTTCAACCTGTAACGCCGCAGGTCAGCGCCGCGTGCAGGTCGCGAAGCGATTTCAACCCGGTATCTACTTCTTGTGGATACCGGGTTTCTTGTGCGGAAATGCTGGGAGTGGACGGGGTTTCTCGCCAGGTGGGCGGTGCGAGCCCGGGTCGCGCGGGGCGAGTCTCATGCGAGCCTGATTTTCTCGTCAAGTCTGAACGATTTGCCGGAAAAGTACGCCATGTCTGAGCGATTTGCCTGTTTTTCTCGCCATGTCTGAGTAAATTTACTCAGACATGATGCAGTTTTCAGGCTCAAAATTTAGAGCCGTAGCGCCTATCTTTCACGTGCCTGATTTCATCAAAGAATCTGTAATTTTTGCCTAAAAGTGTAAAAGAATCGGTGGATTTGCCTGATTTTGTCAAAGAATCTGTGTCTCAAATACAGATTCTTTACACTTTTCAGGCGCGCCTGGCGAGAAACCCGGTGCGCTCGCAGCGCCCCACGAACCCCGCGCACCTCGCGCCTGGCGAGAAACCCGTGCACTTGTAGGCGCCCTTACAGCAGCGCGAGTTCTAGCAGGTCGTTCCGCTTTCGGAATCCGCGAGATCAACGTCGTTTGCAAGCGCCGCTTCCAGCGCAACCTGCAGTCCGCGAGTCATCATCTCCAGCGACATGCTTGGTACCTGGCGGTTCTTCTCGCCAGCGCCAGCCTTCTCGGCGGCATCAGCCTTCTCGGCAGCCGCAGCGTTTTTCTCGACAACCTGCTCCGTTGCGAACGGTACGTGCAGAAACGTGCCGCGAGTCTCCGGAAATCTTGTGGCCAGCGCGTGAAGGACCTGATACATGACGTCGTTGCAGACGTACGTTCCCGCAGTGTACGAGACCGCCGCGGGGATCTCCGCCTGGTTCATGGCGGCCACCATGGCATTTACCGGCAGCGACGCAAAATACGCGTCGGGAGCGCCGTCGATGATGCGCTGCGAGAGCGGCTGCTTGCCCGCGTTGTCGGGAATGCGCGCGTGAGCCCAGTTGATGCCCACAAACTCGGGCGTAATCTTGCTTCTTCCACCCGCTTGGCCCACGCAAAGCACAATCTCGGGACGCTCCGCCTCAAGCGCGTCGATAACCTTCTGAGCACCAGCGCCAAACTCAACAGGTACGTGTAGTTTTATCACCTGAGCACCGTCAATGGTCTCGGGCAGCGCCTTCACGGCCTCCCAAGCTGGATTGATTTTCTCGCCACCAAAAGGCTCAAATCCGGTAACCAGAATCTTTTTCATCTTGCCTCCACGCCTCTGCCAGTTGTTGCTCGCCGTGCCGAGATCCCCCGCGTTCGCCGCGCGCCCGTCGCACTTCGTCGCGATCTGTCGGTCGTCGCACTCCGCCGTGCGCTCAGTTCACGCTGGTCGAACCTGTCGTTTTCCCTTACCATCATAAGCGTACACATCTCAAACGGAAGGAAATTCGATGCACGGTAACAAAATTGTGCTTGTAGCGGGCCTGGGAAATCCTGGCGAGAAATACGCGTGCACCAGGCACAATGCTGGTTTTGCCGTCGTTGATACCCTTGCCGAGCGCCACGGCGTTTCGTACTGGAAAAGCGAGGCGGGCTGCCAGGTTGCGGAGATCACCCTTCCCGCAGCTC
>CALIZK010000021.1:0-2788 GCA_938028635.1 uncultured Atopobium sp. | reverse complement strand
CAGTTCATATGCGGGTGATTATGATTCTGCAGCGTGTTAGCGTCGGCTTTTAGGCTTGACGCACAAAATATCGCAGCTTTGGTAGGTTCTGCCGAAAAATCGACATATTCTTAATCAAGATAGCCAGGCAGCTAGGCGGTCACATTACCTGATATGCATATCCATGCATAAACTTCATCTAATATGCTGAAAAGTGAATAGAGAAATATAAAGAATTTAACTATAGATAAATTCCGCACCTAAGGAACACACCTATGACAGATATTCTGCTCAATTACGGCCATATTACACATCAAATGAAGATAATCTGCACGTTTGTGGTAATTTCAGCGTAATGTATACGTCTTTTTGACAGATTATCTGACTTAGGTGTGTTTTGCACTGCCTCTCATTTCTTGTGTCCAAGAAATGGGAGGCAGTTCATCCGCCGGCGTCGATATCGGTGGATCGTACCTCCGCAAGGATATGAATAATTCAAAAAATAGTTTGAGCTAGCGCCTATACTTGGCGTTTTCAAATGCAATCTTGAAGTCTTCAAGAAGTTCTCGAGGGACCTTCTCCTGGTCTCCATGATGGAGCTCTTGCATAAAGACATTGCTTATGGCTCCAATAAGCAGGCGAGGAGCAATCTTATCTGCAAGAGGCACAAACTCTAGAACATATCTTTTATCGTCAATGGTAAGCCAGGTACCTCCCCAGCCGCCGACCGTTCCCTCAATATCTGAAGCGTGTGCCGAGGCAAAAACATTTTGATTGTTATCAAAGAGGTACACGAATCCGTCTGCATCGACACCAACAAAACCGTCTGTAGCGCATTGTTCAAAACCAGAAACAATATGCGCACCACTGGTCCAGAACACCCAGTTCTTCTCGCCAGCCATAGACAGACCTTTCTAAACATCAAAAGTTTCTTGTTTAAATGGTAGTGGGAGAATTATTTTAGGGCAAGTAATTTTTAGTCAAAAAGCATAGTTTACCTGCGAACTCAACCTGCTGTTGAGTGGCCGGAAACCGTTGCGATACCCAACTCAACTGATGCGTTCTTGTTGAACGTATTGTTACGACTCATAGTGAAATCAGCGGCCCGCATGCCATTTCAGTGATAATGAGTTGAGAAAAGGAGCAACTATGACTACTTCATCTGAGACCCTTGGTCGTCGTATTGCGCGACTTCGTTTGGCTAAAACTGCAACGCAGGAGCGTCTGGCAAAGGAGCTGAACGTGAGCCCGCAGGCGGTGAGCAAGTGGGAGAACGACATTAACTATCCGGATATCTCGCTGTTGCCAGATCTTGCGCGCTTCCTTGGTGTGTCCGTTGACGAGCTTTTGAGCGGCGCAAGCGCTTCTGCACAGGAGAGTGCTTCTGTCCAGGAGAGTACTGCCGAGAAGAGCGCTGCTGAGGTTGTTTCTGTTGCAGCTGACGAGCCCGCAGAGATCATAGAAGAGCCTGTAGAGCAGGACAACCAGGGTATTGCTACTCAGTCTTCAGGTTTCAGCTTTGGCAAGCTTTTTGGTAAGAGTATGGTCAAAGTCGAGAAGAACGACGAGGCTGACGGTAGCAAGAAGAAGGGCGTCCGCCTTGGAAACGGTTCTGCAAAACACGGCTTGCACGTGTACGTTGTTTCCGACGATGGCGACGTTGTTGATATGTGCGTGCCTCTGGGCCTGGCAAAGTTTGTTTTGAATTCGGGAATTCAGGTTAGCGGAAATTATCTTAATCAGGAGACTCAGGAGCAGCTCTCTAACATCAATCTTGATGCGCTTATGGACGCTGCAAAGACAGGCGAGAGTGGCACACTTGTGGATATTACTTCCGCAGACGGTGACGTCGTGAAGATCTGGTTTGACTAAGAGTTAACGATTACATAGACTGACTAAAACGAGATACGCCCGGGCAGTTGCTTGTCGGGAAACGGTCTCGTTTTTTTTGCTGTAGCTATAAAACCATTGTTCAATCACATAATTATCAAGGGTAACCATAATAATCTCATATTGATACTGAAAGAGATTGTTTACAATTAAATTATAAAATAAACTATCTATTGAAACTAATAACGAATAAAATTATTAAATCTACTGAACTTCGAATTATCTGGAGAAAATCCTTTCCATTCTTAAACCTTTAAATAAAAGAGGACTTTACTATGAAAAAAAATTGGCGCAATCCCCTTAATCAATTCCATAAGGTAAATAATGGTAAATCGAAAATTCCTATAGATAAAATTGTCTCTTCCGTTGCATCGCTTGGAGTTCCTATTCTTATTCTTATGGTTGCCATAGAAGCTACAGGATATGCGGGAGCTGCAGCAATAACAGCTGCTTTAGCAAGTCTTGGTCCTGGCGGCATGGTTGGTGGTATAGCAATGCTTGGAGTGATTGGTCTTATAGCTAGAGGTATCTCTCAATATGGTTTTCAAGTAATTTTTATTGCTGTTGTTAATGAGCTTAAAGTAAGAGGTGAAACTAAGGATTCAATTCTTATAAAAATAGAAAAATGTCCAGTTTCAAAAGATTTGAAACTGAAAATAAAAGAACATCTTAATGAATTCGACGCTTAACAGTTTTTATAAAACTTAAAAAACGAAATTCTTAATATCGAGAGCTATTAAGAAAAGATTGTATGTTTGGCGCAGTGACATTCTGACTGGTAACGTTTGATACAGATCGGCTATCTCATTTAGATCTAGACGGAAAGCGCTGGTCATAACTTATTTTATTGATATCACATTGAAGGAATGTAGAATTGTGTTAACGGAAAGTAGCACAGTACGGGGAGTGCCCTTGATGG
>CALIZK010000020.1:0-2785 GCA_938028635.1 uncultured Atopobium sp. | reverse complement strand
TGCATAAGGTACTTGTAACTCTCCTCATCATCTGGGCTGTAAGCTGTAACTGTCTTGTAGTCGATAAGCCGCAGGCCGTTGTCGCGTACCACCATGTCGATCACTCCAACCATAGGCACGTTAGCGATGCTAGCCTCGAGGCGCTTCTCGACGTCTACTACTTCATCATAGTGTGGCGCTTCCTCAAAGTATTTGTTCACGAGGCGTGTGTAGTCTTGTATCATCTTTTCACGGCTACCGGTCTTGCCAAAGTCAATCTCAGAGTCGCTGATGTAGCTCATCTCCTCTAGGCCGGCCTCAATAGCAGCTTGGACATTACCGCCGTCCTTATCGTAGAAGGTCTCCATAGCTTTGTGAAAGCTTATACCTACTACTAGTGATGGTGTTTTAGGGTTGTCATAGATCTTTGCGATGTAGCGCTTCTGAAACTCCACTTGGTTGTTCAAGAATGTTACAATCGCTGAATACGACAGGTGATCAACTCTACTCATCGTCGCCCTCCTCTCTGTTGTTAGCGTTAGCGGTTAACTCCTCCTCTACATAGATACCTGCAATATCAAAGCCTGCACGTAGAGCGTTAGCCTCGGCGCATTTGGTAAGCATCACGATAGGCATCGTTCTCCAGTTGCTCATTGGCTGCCCTTCGCGGTTAGTGCGTACAAACTCATCATAGTAGGCTGTGTAGCGTGTCACCTCGATTGGCGTGCTCGTGTTATCCCATCGGCCAAATACAGGTACTGTGACACTCAAGAGCTTGTCGCCGTCTTTCTTAACTTCTGCTGCACCTGTGTGGGTGTATACGCCGCCCTTCCGCGCCAGCTTGCGCAAGCCGTGGATACTTACGATTGGCATTAACTCCTCACCTCGTCGGTTCGAGTCCCAGATATATGTAGCGTAAATCTCTTTTTTAAATGGATTCAGGCCGTATTGGTTGGCGATAGCCATAAATACCCGCAAGTCACCAATTGGACGCATCTCGCCCGTTTTGGTAAGGCCTAAGACGCTTTTGTGTAGGGTAGCGATCAAGCTCAGCGTCTGCTTCTCATTTTCAGCGTTGCTGATCATTCCCTTAGCGAGCGGAACGACTGGCTTGTACTGGTTTTTCAGCGCAAGCTGCATAGCCCTCTTTTCGTCACGTTTTGTAATTTCTTGCTGTGTCATGCAATTCTCCTCTCTTGCTTATGATTCTATTATAGTTCATATGACAAGCAAAAGCAAGAGGTTTTTGGGAGATTTTCAAAAGAGCCCCAACCAATATAGTATGCGCACTGGTGTGTAGGGGTATGCGCACTGGTGCGTAGGGGTATGCGCAAAAATGCTTAGGTATATATATAACTAATAGAACAATATAAAAGAAAACTAACGCGCTCACTTCGTTCGCTTGTTGCGGCAAGCCGCGTAGCGCAAAAAACAACATAAAATTCTTGATTATGATTACTAAGTGTGCTAGTATTAGAAATACAGGCGGGTTGTCTAAAGAAAAAGCAAACAAGCATTTACGAGGACAACCACCGATGCCCGCCTATGCTCGGTGGTTATGTCCTCGGGACATAGGAGAAATAGGTATGGTGAATAATAGTGAGTGGAGAACGTTATTCTTTCTGCTTTTAGAATCTAGAGTGTGTAAAACAACAGAGTCCGCTCATAAGGCAATGATAGTCTATATTTTTTTGGATTCTATAGCTGAATATGTTGATTGGGCTGGTATAAGGGCGGCTTTTGTCACTGCAGATGAAATAGCAGACTCAACAAAACTAAGCAAAGGTAGCGTTCAGGCAGCTATGAGAAGGCTAAAATCTATGAACTGGGCAAAGCATACACACGGTTATTTCACAATTAACACGTATATCGTTGCCGAATTAGACGTTGCAGTAAAGAAGGGATTGGATATGATTGGAATGGAGGAGAGCAGTGTCAGATAAAAGAGAAAGCCAAGCCGGCTGGACTGGCTATATGGACGCCGATGTTCGATACGATACCCGGCTAAGCAGTACAGCAAAGGTATTTATGGTTGAAATATCAGCTCTAACAAATAAAGAGGGCTACGCATGGGCAACTAATCAATATTTTTCGAGCACTTTTGGAGTGTCAAAATCTCAAGTAACCCGCATCATTAGACAACTTGCTGAGTACGGGTACATCAACGTCTATCTAAACCCCGGCGGTGACCGCTATATCACAATTACACGTAACGATCGCCCCGTTCCGAGTGGCTTCAAAAAGGACTACACAAAGAAACCGAAAGTTGAGAGAGGCGACGAGTTACTGAAAGAAGCTACTACCGCAGATGATCTTTTACAAGATGAAAAACCGGTAGATATTAGCGAGACAGAATTGCGTGAACTTACCACAGCAGAGCAATGTGCCCTACAGACAAAGAATATCGAGGCGGACAACTACGACCGCCGCGGCAATATTATTGATAATAATCTGTACCATAAACTCAAGCTAGAGGTTATTGCCGAATCAGACGCCGCGGCTGCAGAGGAGAGTAAAACACAGGATACTCCATCAAAGCAAATCGAGGCTAACTCGCAGCTTAATAGCGTCTCAACAGAGGTAGCAACAATATCAAATAACGCGCCGGCCCAACAACAGGCTGCCGCAGCCAACCCATATGGCGAGCTGGCTACACCAATGACAAGCACGCGCAAGAACTACGACCCAGCAGAGAAAGCATTTTATGACGCGGCTAAATCACTTGGTATTTCCATCACAAACCACAACCAAGCTCGCAAATGGGTAAAGGAAGTGGTACGCACCCGAGGCCTAGAGTCGGCAGTAA
>CALIZK010000019.1:0-12678 GCA_938028635.1 uncultured Atopobium sp. | reverse complement strand
CTTTAAGCAGCTGACCAGCGAGGGATATGCTTGGGTTCTGGCAACTTGGCAGATTCAGGTTGACCGACTCCCCCAATTTGGCGAGAAGATCTGCGTGGGTACCTGGTCATATCAGATGAAGGGCCTTCAGGCTTCCAGGTCATTTGTCATTAATGATGCAAGCGGTGCAAACATTGTAAAAGCTGATTCTACCTGGTATTTAATGAACATTAAAGAAGGCAAAGCAGCTCGCGTTCCAGAAAGCGAGAGCGTCTACATTACTGGCGAGCCTCGCGTAGATTTGCCACCAACTCCTCGAAAAATTGCACTTGAGGGAAATGCTGTTGATGGTCCAGCCATTCTTGTTTCTCAGCAGCACCTGGATACAAACAAGCACGTCAACAATGCTCAGTACGTGCTCATGGCTGTCGACACGCTTGTGGCCCTTGGCTATTCTCACAAGCTGCGCCGCATTGTGGTTCAGTACAGAAGCCAGGCGCACTTAGGCGATACCATTACTCCCCAGGTATACACCGATGAGACGGGTTTCTCGGTAGTGCTCAAAGATGCCGAGAGTTCCACCGTCTTTGCAACAGTCAGGCTGGAGGGGTAACATGGCCGAGGCCAAAACAGTCAATGTAGCTGCAGCTATCTTCTATAAAGACAACAAAATTCTTGCCGCTTGTAGAGCTGATGCGGATAATGCTGGCTTCTGGGAGTTTCCTGGCGGAAAAGTTGAGGCTGGAGAAACCTCAGAGCAGGCGCTGCGTCGAGAAATTCAAGAAGAGCTGCACTGTAGCGTGCAGGCAGCGTTTTTCTATGACACGGTAGCTTACTCCTACCCCACCTTTGACCTGCATATGGATTGTTATATCTGCACGCTGGGTGAGTCTGAGGAGCCTGTCGCGGACCTAGAGATCCACTCGGAGTTTCGTTGGCTTGCTCAAAACGAGCTGCTTGATGTGCAGTGGCTTCCTGCGGACATTGAGCTCATCAAACAGCTTGGCACGTTCTGGAACGACATCTTTGCATCGCAGCACCTGTAGGAGCTGCAGGCGCGTGAGCCGCGGGCGCGTGAACCGCTGGCGCGAGCGCTGTGGGCGCGGACAAGCTGTCGTGTGCAGAATACTTTGCAGAGAATGTGGAGTGACAAAAAGAGGGGTTTCTCGCCATGAAATCCTTGGGCGACGACGGGTATCATCAAAGTGTAAGCGTTTGATTGAGGATTGATGGCAAAGAAAGACGACAACCAAGATACCAGGGACAACAGGCATGAATTTGGCGGCGAGGGCCCTGACTTTGACCCAAACGATCCGTCGCAGATGCCTGACGGCTCTCCTTTCCCTGCAGGCTTGCTATTTTTTATAGTTATTATGCTGCTCTCGGGACTGGGACGTTCTTGTGTTTCGAGCAATCAGACTTCCTCAAGTCCGCTTTTTGGAGACCCCTACAGCGCTTATACTGACAGCAACTGGTAATGTACTTGGAAAAGACTTGCTATACGTACAACTAGCAGGTGTTTATTCCATTTTGTACGATATTTTGAAGGATTGAATATGAGCAAAGCAGATCGCATTTTTATTGATATGTGCTCCGACATTATTGAAAACGGCACCACCACCGAGGGCGAGAAGGTCCGTCCTACCTGGGAAGATGGTACCTCCGCATACACAATCAAGAAGTTTGGCGTCTGTAATCGCTATGATTTGCGCGAGGAGTTTCCAGCGCTGACGCTTCGTCGCACTGCGCTCAAGAGCGCTATGGACGAGATTCTGTGGATTTACCAGAAGAAGTCCAACAACGTTAACGATCTTAACTCACACATCTGGGATTCATGGGCTGACGAGTCTGGCTCCATTGGCAAAGCCTACGGTTATCAGGTTGGACAGGTTTCTCACTACTCCGATGGCGATTATGACCAGATGGATCGTGTACTCAAGGACCTCAAAGAGAATCCGTTCAGCCGTCGTATTATGACCAATCTGTACACCTTTGCCGACCTCTCCGAGATGAACCTCTACCCTTGCGCATTCAACGCAATCTATAACGTTACTCAGGAGCCAGGTAAGGACAAACCAACGCTTAACCTGCTGCTTGTTCAGCGTAGCCAGGACATTCTTGCTGCTAACAACTGGAATGTCTGCCAGTACGCCATCCTGTTGATGATGGTTGCGCAGGTTAGCGGCATGGAAGCCGGCGAGTTTGTTCACATGATTGCCGACGCTCACATTTACGATCGTCACGTGGATATTGTTAAAGAATTGATTTCTCGCCCAACCTTTGACGCACCAAAGGTGAGCCTGAATCCTAATGTCACCAACTTCTACGACTTCACTACTGACGACCTCATTGTCGAAGATTATCAGCACGGTCCGCAGATCAAGAACATTCCGATTGCCGTTTAAGCGCGGCTGCTGCGAACGCGGTTGGGTGTGCAATTTCACGTAAACGATACTTGCCAGGAGAACCACATGAACGCAATTGTTTCTGTAACACGCGATTGGGGCATCGGATGCGACGGAGATCTTCTCATCCCCAACAAGGCCGACATGAAGTATTTTGTTGAGCACACGCGTGGTTGCACGGTTGTCATGGGCAGAAAGACGCTGGAGAGCTTCCCTGGTGGACCGCTTAAAGGTCGCCGCAACATTGTCATTTCGAGAAATGCCGATTACCAGGTCGAAGGCGTAGAGGTTGTGTCGTCGGCTGAGGAGGCGCTTCGTTTAGTTGAGGATGAAGCTCCCGAGAAGGTCTGGCTTCTTGGTGGAGCTTCGATTTACCGCGCTCTTCTCGACAAGTGCTCTTACGCGTACATTACGAAGCACGACACCGTGGTTGAGGCGGACACGTACTTCCCCAACCTGGACGAAGATCCTGCGTGGGAAGTTTGTAACGAGGAAGATGGCGGCGTGACTCCAGAAGGCGTCGCTTTCAAGTTTGTAATCTACCGACACGTTTAGGCGTCGTGTGGGCCTACCAAGAGCGTTTTTGTTGTTGTGCACAACCCATCAGTGCGTCCAATCGTATGAATTTTATGTTGATTGGGCGCAACGATTTATGGATTCTTTAGTTTAATTTTCATCTAAGTCCCTCTTTTACCTGATGGTATGAGAGGACTTTTTATTATGGCAAAACCAAGCCAGGGAACTTACAAATAGCTGTCAGATTGCTGACAAAGCGTGCTGATATATTCGCTTCTCAATCTAAGGAGGAACGAATAGATATTATTTTCTCGCATGAAACTGCACTTCAAATCTGTGGACAACTTAAGATACACGGAAACGATGAGGTGTTATCACAACGCTCATCAAGGGATTTCCGCGCAACGTACGCTGCATGTTCAGATGAGACATATGAAGAAAAGCTTCAATTTCTGAAGAAAGAATATGGCATAGTTTTGGCTAAAACCACTCATGAAATACTCAGAGATAATTTGAGGACAAGGTCTTGCGATGCGCGAGTATCTCATCAATTCAAATGTCTTTTACCTGTTGGTTCGCTTATTGAGCTTGGACAAAATGTGTATTGTATCTCGCCTGCTTTAGCTGTTTGTATGATGCCCAGGAATAAGAGTCCTCTTCATCAAATTGTGCTTGCAAATCTAATGATGGCCAGTTATGGTCATCTTGCAAACGGTGAACTCTGTGAATTTGATATGCCGTTGGTAACTTCGAACGAGCTTACGTCTCTTTTGAGTGCACTTGAACCTTATTCTCCAGGTTTGAGAACTACGCGAAGAAACATGCGCTATTTCTTCTCTGATGCGGCCTCTCCCATGGAGATCAAAATGGCAATTAGATCTGCCATGCCATATTGTGAAGGTGGTTTCAATCAAATGCCGATTGCGTTGAATAAATCGTATGTAATAAAAGACCAAATAAACCAAGAGGTTCAACCTAAAGAGCGAAGGTTAGATTTACTTTATGGCAAGATGTCCAAATCAAATTTGTCTGGATTGAATTTAGTGGCTATTGAATATAACGGTGCATATCATGATGGCTTCTATCAGCAAAGAAAAGACAATCAAAGAACAAATGAGCTGAATTCAGTAAGTATTAAGGAGTACTTTGTGAATGCAGATATTTACAGAAACCAGCTCGCAATGCAAAATATGTTCCTAAGTATTAAAAAGGACTTGGGAGATAGCAATCTATACCGGATTAAGCGGGCGTTACGTCAGTATTCTCATGAGCAATTCATTTTGATGAATAAACTTGATTCAATATACAGATTTATGAATGAACTAATATATAAAATTTAACTATCCCTGAATTGCCCCATGCGACAACACAGCAATGTCGGATAATCTGCAAAATTCGATGCTAATAGCACATCAAATGACGATATTCTGCGCTAAACACGCATTATTGAAGCAATGTATAGCCTTTTTTGACAGATTAAGTGACATAGATGTGTTTTGTGAATCTGTAGCAACAGTTTCAATCGAATTTGCACATCAGGCGATCAGGCAGAAAGTTCAGAAGACAAGAAAAAGAGCCGGTTACCTGGGGTTTAGGTAACCGGCTCTTGTTTTGTGCTTTACGCGCTACGAGTCGGAAGCGGTGAATGCGCGACGCAATGGATGCGCTACGTAGCGGCCGTGGCGGTTGCGACTGTGACGCACGCGAGAGTTAGTCCTCGTAGAAGCCTGGCTCGCGACCGTAGTAAGCATCCAGGTAGAGCTCGCGGAGCTCGGAGACAAGTGGGTAGCGTGGGTTTGCGCCAGTGCACTGGTCATCGAATGCCTGCTCAGACATCTCGTCAAGGGTATCGAGGAAGTACTTCTCATCTACGCCGTAGTCCTTGATGGTCTCCTTGACGCCGATGTATGCCTTGAGCTCCTCAATCTTCTTGACGAAGTTCTCGAAGACCTCGAGGTCATCCTTGCCGGTAACGCCGCAGAAACGACCTGCCTCAGCATAACGTGCGAGGGTGTGTGGGTGATCGTATTGTGGGAAGGTACCCATCTTTGTTGGACGCTCAGCTGCGTTGTAGCGCATAACGCGAGTAAGGATAACTGCGTTTGCCCAACCGTGTGGAATGTGGTGGAAAGCGCCCAGTTTGTGAGCCATAGAGTGGTTGATACCGAGGAATGCATTAGCAAATGCAAGACCACCCAGGCAGGAAGCGTTTGCCATGTGATCGCGTGCCTCAACATCGTTTGGATTGTCATAAGCACGTGGCAAGTACTCAAAGACAAGTTTCATGCCGCGAAGAGCCATGCCATCTGTGTAGTCAGATGCCATCATAGAGACAAATGCCTCGAGGCAGTGAGTAAGGACGTCAATACCAGAAGCGGAGGTCAGGCCCTTAGGCTGGCTCATCATGTTGTCAGTATCAACAATTGCCATGTTAGGAAGCAACTCGTAGTCTGCAAGTGGGTACTTAACGCCGTTGTCAGCATCAGTGATGATGGCAAATGGAGTTACCTCAGAACCAGTACCAGAAGAGGTTGGGATAGCAACAAAGAATGCCTTGTTGCCCATCTTAGGATAGTTGTAGACACGCTTGCGGATATCCAAGAAGTCCGCTGCCATGTCCTCAAACTTCTCTTCTGGGTTCTCGTACATGGACCACATAATCTTACCTGCGTCCATAGCGGAACCGCCGCCGATTGCAATGATGCAGTCTGGCTCGAAGGAGCGAATGCGAGCTACACCCTCAAGAGCGCACTGAAGGGTTGGGTCTGGAGCAACATCCCAGAATGAAGAGTGAACGATGCCCAGGGAATCCAGGGTCTCCTCGATAGTCTTGGTGAAGCCACTCTTGTATAGGAACTGATCTGTGACAATGAAGACGCGCTTCTTGTTGTAGACCTCTTTGAGCTCACGGAGAGCAAGAGGCATGCAGCCCCTCTTGAAGTAGACCTTCTCAGGTACACGAAGCCAAAGCATATTCTCTTGCCTCTCTGCAACAGACTTGTAGTTAAGCAGGTGCTGTGGGCCAACATTGCCGGAGACGGAGTTGCCGCCCCAGCTGCCGCAGCCAAGGGTTAGGGATGGAGCCATCTTGAAGTTGTAGAGGTCTCCAATACCACCCTGAGAGGAAGGAGTATTGATCAGGATACGGCAGGTCTTCATTGCCTCCTGATGCTTAGCAATCTTCTCTTTCTCGTTGATGTTGACGTAAAGAGAGCTGGTGTGACCATAGCCGCCATCAGCAACAAGACGCTCAGCCTTAGCAATAGCCTCGTCAAAGTTCTTTGCACGATACATACCAAGAACTGGAGAAAGCTTCTCGTGAGCCATCTCTTCTGAAGGCTCAACAGAGGTTACCTCACCAATAAGAACCTTGGTCTTCTCTGGAACCTCAACACCTGCGGTCTTTGCAATAAAGTAAGCAGACTTACCAACAATACCTGCATTAACAGCACCGTTGACAATAACGGTCTTACGGACAGCGTCAAGCTCTTTACCTTCCAGGAAGTAGCAGCCGCGATCAGCGAACTCCTTCTTGACTTGGTCATAAACGCTATCAAGAACGGTAACAGACTGCTCGGAAGCGCAGATCATACCGTTATCGAAGGTCTTGGAGTGAATGATGGAGCTAACAGCAAGCTTGATGTCTGCAGTATCGTCGATGATAACAGGAGTGTTACCAGGACCAACGCCCAAAGCAGGCTTACCGGAAGAGTAAGCTGCGTTAACCATACCTGGGCCACCGGTTGCCAGAATGATGTCAGCATTGCTCATGACAGCTGCAGTCATATCAATGGTAGGAGCTGGTACCCAGTCGATAATACCCTTGGGGCAACCGGCCTTCTCGGCAGCATCGCGAACAATACGAGCGGCAGCAATGGTGCACTCTTTTGCGCGTGGGTGTGGGGAAATGATAATGGCGTTTCTTGTCTTCAGAGCAAGAAGTGTCTTAAAGATTGCGGTAGAAGTTGGGTTAGTAGTTGGAATAACTGCAGCTACGATACCCATTGGCTCGGCTACAACTCGATAACCTGCAGCTGGATCATCCTCTACAACACCACAAGTCTTCATGTCCTTGTACTTGTTGTAAATATACTCTGCTGCGTAATGGTTCTTGATAACCTTGTCTTCCATTACACCCATGCCAGTTTCTTCAACTGCCATACGAGCAAGAGGGATACGATTTTTCTCGGCCGCAAGAGCAGCTTCATAGAAAATCTTATCGACCTGCTCCTGAGTGAATGTTGCAAACTCTGCCTGTGCCTCGCGCATCTCTTCGAGGCGCTTGAGCAAAGTATCAACATCCTCAATTTGAGTAGCCTTCTTTGCCATAAAATCCCCTTCTATTTAGGAACATTAATTCAAATTATACCAAGGTCTGCTAAACAAATACTTACCGTTAACCAAGTCTCTCAAAATTTATAATCTGCGTTCTGGCGTCTTCATCAGTTGCTGTAAATCTATGCCATTCACCTGGCGATTCTTTCCACATGTAATCCACATACGGACCAAATCCACCCACCAGCTGCGATGTTGCGCACGCAAAGCTCGGGTCCGTCTTGAGACCCGGATAGCGCACCGCCTCGACGCGCGGATGGCACGCCAGGTACGCGGCAACCACCTGCGCCGCGTCGCTCGCCGCGTGGCGAGAAACCCGAGCACTCTTCTGCTCTTCCGCTCCCGTGGCAGCTACCGTCACGTCCTCTGCAGAACACGCCTTAGCTTCAACAGCCTCTGCTACCCACGGTATGCAGCACTTCCGCATGCACACGACAACATATCCCGGCACCCGAGCGTCCGCGGCCACTGCAAGTTCTGCTCCCAAGCGACACGCGGGGCTAAACTCGGCGCCAATCGTACGCACGTCCGCCACCAGCAGCTCCCCTGCTGCAGCCCTGCCCTTGATGTCGCATACCTCAACGGGTACGCCAGAAAGCGGTTCCACGACGGTTGCTCCGCCCGCGACCAGTGTGGCGAGAAGTTCGTCTACATATGAAACAGGGACAAGCCGCGCACGGCCTGCCCCTGTCATTTTTACGTATTCAGCTACAACCTCGCTTGCGGTTTGCGTTGTCTCAACTACAACGTCGGTTACGGTCTGTGTAACATCATCAACCGCAGTTTGTGGGTTATGTTGAACCTCTTTAACCAACGCGCTCAGCATTCTCTTTGACAACCTGAGCAATGAACTCGTCAAGCTCTGCGGTGTGAGTCTCGTTGGAGCGGTCGCGGACAGAAATGTTTCCTGCCTCAACCTCCTGCTCACCAAGGATGAGCATGTAAGGAACACGGTCAAGTGAGCGAGCCTCACGAATCTTATAGCCAATCTTCTCGTCACGGTCGTCAACCTTAACGCGAATACCAGCGGCAGCAAGCTTATCGGCAACCTCATGTGCATAAGGACGAGACTTCTCGGAAACTGGAAGAACCTTGACCTGGCATGGGCTCAGCCAGACAGGGAACTTGCCTTCGTAGTTCTCGGTCAGAATACCAATGAAGCGCTCGAAGGAACCAAAGCCAGCGCGGTGAATCATGATTGGCTGCTTCTTGGTACCGTCGGAGTCAATGTACTCAAGCTGGAAGTTGTGAGGCAGCTGGAAGTCAAGCTGAATGGTGCCGCACTGCCAGGAGCGACCAAGGCAGTCGGTCAGATGGAAGTCAATCTTAGGACCGTAGAACGCACCGTCGCCCTCGTTAACCACGTACTCAATGCCCATAGACTCAAGTGCATCGCGCAGGCCCTGCTCAGCGCGCTCCCAATCCTCATCAGAGCCCATAGAATCCTCTGGGCGCGTAGAAAGCTCAACGCGGTATGGGAAGCCAAACTGTGCATAGTATGCGGTAATGAGGTGAGACGCATCCGTGACCTGCTCAGTAATCTGATCAGGGCGGATAAAGAGGTGTGCATCGTCCTGAGTAAACTCACGAACACGGAACAGACCGTGCAGAGCACCCTTCATCTCATAACGGTGATCAAGACCAGCCTCAGCCAGCTTCATAGGAAGATCCCTATAAGAACGTGGCTTAGACTTGTAAATCAAGCATGCACCAGGGCAGTTCATAGGCTTAATTGCAAAGTCCTCTTCATCTACCGTGGTGGTATACATATTCTCTTTGTAGTGGTCCCAGTGACCAGAAGTCTCCCAAAGGGAACGCGAGAGGATCAGTGGAGTCTGAACCTCCTGATAACCAAAGCGAGCCTGCATCTCATGCCAGTAATCGGTCAGAGCGTTGCGCAGAGCCATGCCGTTTGGAAGCCAGAATGGAGAACCTGGACCAAAGTCGGACATCATGAAGAGCTCCATCTCACGACCAATCTTCCTGTGGTCGCGCTTCTCGGCCTCTTCAATCATCTTGAGGTACTGAGCAAGTTCATCTTTGGAACCAAACGCAACACCATAAATTCTGGTGAGCATCTTGTTGTTCTTATCGGCCTTCCAATACGCACCAGAAATGCTGGTCAGTTTAAAAGCCTTAACACCCTTGGTGTAGAGCATGTGAGGACCAACGCACATGTCAACATATTCACCCTGCTTGTAGAAGGTGATGTGTGCGTCAGGAGCAAGATCGCCAATGTGCTCAACCTTGTAAGACTCGCCGCGCTCCTTCATGTAGGCAATAGCCTCATCACGAGGAAGCTCAAACGTCTCAATCTTGAGGTTCTCTTTGACAATCTTCTTCATCTCATCTTCGATAGCTGGGAAATCATCCTCGTTAACCTTAGTGTCTCCAAGATCAACGTCATAGTAAAAACCATTTTCGGTTGCTGGACCATAGGCAAACTGTGCGTGTGGGTACAGACGCTTCAAAGCCTGAGCAAGCAGGTGAGCTGCATCGTGGCGAATAACCTCAAGCTCTTCAGCTGCATCGTTAATCTCGCCAACATGGCCGTCGTTATATAAAACCTTCATGTAAAACCCCTCAGAGGTAGATACTCATAGAAACAGGCACGGCGCCTACTCTGCTCACACAGGAGCTTAGGAGCAGACGCCTACATAGTCTCTGTTGTAAAACACCAGATTGCCATCATAAAGAACAAAACCAAACGTTATTGAATGCGAGTACGGCAGTAAGGACAAACCTTCCAGTCTGCGTTCAAAGGACGATGGCATGTTGGGCAAACGTTTCTAACCTGCGTATTGCAGATTGGACATACGATAAAATCACGGTCAATTGGAGCGGAGCACTTAGGGCAAATGCCGTAGTGAGAAAGCTGGTGCTCACGAAGGGCAATGTCAAGGTCCTGCTCCTCACGGTCAATGAGGTAGCTGCTTGGACGCAAAATAACGTATGCAAGCAGACCAACAACAGGAACAACAGAAATGACTGCCCACATCCACCAAGGTTCTGCGCCACGACGCTGAGCGTCGCGAATAACGTAGATGATGGAAAGGATATAAAGCATTACGACGCAAATAACCATGAGGTAAATAACCATACGTACCTCAGGTGTAATAATCTGATCAAGAATCTCCTGCATCTGACAGCCCCTTCTGCTGGCTTTTTGTTCTCTCCTAAATCGTACGACAAACTGCCTCAAAAATGGGCGAAATGTCGCAGATAAATTTATTTTACCAAAGCATCGCTAAATTGTGCAGCAACCTCGCCAGCAAGTGAAATTGTTCCACATGCCACAAAACCCTTCTCGCGCAAGGCGTCCACAGCCTCGGGGACGCTTCTGTAGACCGCTACCACGTTGGCGCCACAGGCTTTGTACAGCTCAGCAAGCTCTTCTGCATCCATGGCGCGATCGTTGTCTGTCTGGGTAACCGCTACCTCAGGGAACTCTTTGGCGAGAAGTTCTGCGATGCCCTTAACATCTTTATCTGCAAAAACTGCAGTCAAAAGCATGGGGCGGTTGGCAACTTCTGGCTCAATTGAGCGGATAGCAGTTAAGAATGTCTCGATTGACTGAGGGTTGTGGGCTGCGTCGATAAGCACTAAAGGCTTAGGCTGAAGCAGTTGGAACCTGCCGGGTGTAGGGCACCTAGTTGTGGAGAAAAACGCTTTCTCCGCATCAAGTGGACGACCAAGAAAATCCTCAGCTAAGCAGGTTGCCAGAGCAATATTTGCTGCCTGATAGCTTGGTTTAAGTGCAGCAAGATCTTCGTAGGTTGCACGCGGTGTCACAACCGTAAGCTCAAGCGGGAATCCAATGCTCTTAGGCTTTTTGGTAATGAAGAAATGTGCGTGAGGAAGCTCTGGGTGGTCAGACGGCTGGCCAGCAGAAACCTCTCCCTCAACGTCTTCAGGCTTGTCAGCCACAAGTAAAGTTGGAACAACGCCTGCAGAAGCTGCCTGGGACAAGAATACGTCTTGGACGCTTTGAGGAGTTGTCGTTCCCACACCAAGCACACAGGTACGACCAGGCTTGATGATGGCGGCCTTCTCGTCAGCAATAGCCTCAAGAGTATCGCCTAAGATGCGCGTATGGTCCAAGCCAACGCCTGTGATAGCAACGGAAGTAATGTTTTGAGCAGCGCTTGTTGCGTCCCATCTGCCGCCCATGCCACACTCAAGTACGCAAGCGTCAACCTCTTCCTCGGCAAAGACAACCAAGGCGGCAACGGTAAGCAGGTCAAACTCGGTGATGTCATAGGGGCGCTCGCCCAAGGCAAGACGCTCTGCATTAACGCGCTCCCCTGCTACCTGAGCCGCAGAAACGCCGTGCGCAAAAGCTTCCTCCGAAACAGGTGTGCCATTGATTTCCATGCGCTCGGTATAGCTGATGAGCTCGGGAGACGTGTACAGAGCGGTCTTGAGGCCCTCTCCTTTAAGCAGAGCTGCAGTGTATCTAGAGGTAGACGTTTTGCCGTTAGTGCCGGCAATCTGGACACTCTTGAAGCAGAGGTCGGGGTTGCCCAGCTCTTTGAGCATGTCTTCCACACTCTCAAGCAAAGGCTGAATACCAAATTTTTTTGTATCGTGTAGCACCTTTAGCGACTGCTCATAGCTCAGCTCAGGTACAGAAAAAGGAACAGAATAACTCATTGCGCACATACCTCTTATAGACCAAGCAGACGCATAGCCTCTGCACGGGTTTTCTCGTTAGTTTTAAAAATGCCGCGAACCGCAGATGTGGTGGTAAGAGCGCCCGATGCCTTAATGCCACGCATACTCATGCACGTATGCTCGGCCTCCATAACCACCAAAACGCCCAAGGGATCAAGCTCTTCTACCATAGCGTCAGCAATCTGGCCTGTAAGGCGCTCCTGTACCTGCAGACGGCGAGAATATCCGCTGACGCAGCGAGCAATCTTGGAAAGGCCGGTAATGCGGCCATTCTGCGGGATATAGCAGACGTGCGCCTTGCCGACAAAAGGCAAAATGTGATGCTCACAGGTAGACGAGAAAGGAATATCGCGAACAATAACCATCTCTTTATTGCCCTCTTCATGGAACTGCTTGCGCAAGTGGGCTGCAGGGTTTTCCTGCATGCCACCAAAGAGCTCCACACAAGCACGAGCAACACGGTCTGGTGTATCAAGCAGACCTTCTCGCTCTGGATCCTCACCAATAGCAAGCAAAAACTCCTTGACCGCGGCTTTTACGCGCTCTTGGTCAAGCTCTTTATAGTTATTTTCCGATGCCACGGGACAACCTACCTTTCACTCTTATGCAAGCGTTCTTTGAGCTGCGGCAACAACATGGCGGGCAAGAATTGCCGTTGTCACGCTACCTACACCGCCAGGAACAGGAGTATAAGCGCTTGCCAGAGGAGCTACCTGCTCTGTATTAACATCGCCAACAAGCTTTTGAGCTGCTTCATCCCAGTTAATAC
>CALIZK010000018.1:0-2721 GCA_938028635.1 uncultured Atopobium sp. | reverse complement strand
GCACGCTGCAATGGCAGTAATCTTCATCGAGGGCATTGCAATTTTACTTTTAGTTCTTTGCGGCCTTCGTGAAGCTATCATGGATGCAATTCCTGTAAACCTACGCCACGCAATCTCAGTTGGCTTAGGTCTTTTTATTGCCATGATTGGTCTCAAGAACAGCGGTATTATCGTTGCTAATGAGTCCACACTTGTTGCTCTTGGCGATATTTTTTCTCCAACCTTTATCGTTGGTGTAATTTCCATTGTTGCAACAGTTGTTCTTTACTCTGCTCGTGTTAAGGGCTCCCTGCTTATCGGCATTATCCTTGCCGTACTTGCTGGTATTCCTCTTGGCGTTACCGCAAGCCCTACTGGCATTGTTTCTGGTCTTGATTTCTCCACTTTTGGTGCACCATTCTTGACCGATAGTGCTGGTGTTATGGGTATTGTTAAGGCTTTGACAACGCCAGTTCTTCTCGTCTTTGCATTCTCTTTGATGATGTCTGACTTCTTTGACACCATGGGCTCTGCTATGGCTATTGCTAAGCAGGGAGACTTCCTCACTGAGGACGGCAACGTCAAGGACATCAAGCAGATCCTTATTGTTGACTCTGCTGCTGCAGCTGCAGGTGGTTTCTTTGGTGCTTCTTCCATTACCACATTCATCGAGTCCGCATCCGGCGCTGCTGACGGCGGTCGTACTGGTCTTTCTTCTATCTTCACTGGTCTGCTCTTTATTGCAGCAGCATTCATTGCACCTCTTATTTCTATCGTCAGCTCTGCAGCTACCTGCGGCGCACTGGTCCTTGTTGGCTTCCTGATGATGTCTGAGGTCACTGAGATTGATTGGAATGATCTTCTCGAGGGCTTCCCAGCATTTATGGTTATTGCTGGTATTCCAATGACTTACTCTATTTCTGACGGCATTGGCTTTGGCTTCATTTTCTACGTTGTCGTCGCTCTTGTTACCGGTAACGTTAAGAAGGTTAAGCCTCTGATGTGGGTAGCAACGCTTGCCTTTGTTGCTTACTTCATCATTGCTAACTAGTTTTAAATTACTAGGGGAGGTGCGTTCAAGATGGAGGTCTTGGCGCGCCTCTTTTTTATTTGTGAATAGATTGTGTACAATTTATTTTTAAGAGATAACTGATAATGATTGTCACCAGTAGGGTATAACAAACCCAGTTACGATTTATACGATTGGAGCCAATCATGGCAGATGTTATTACTAAAGACCTTGTTATTGTTGGTGGCGGTCCTGCAGGACTTTCAGCAGCAATTTATGCAAAACGCGCTCTTCTCGATACCGTTGTTTTAGAGAAGCAGGCCGTAGGTGGCCAGGTAATCACCACAACTGAGGTTGAGAATTACCCTGGCATGCCAAACACTGATGGCTTCACTATTACCGACACTCTTCAGAAGCAGGCTACAGACCTCGGCGCAGAGATTGTCATGGCCAATGTCCTTTCTATTGTTAAGGATCCAGAGACTAACCTCTTTGTGTTGGAGACTTCTGAGGGAACCTATCACGCAAAGGCCGTCATTGTTTCTGGTGGCGCTAATCCTCGCCACGCCGGCTTCACCAACGAAGAGAAGTTCACCGGCAAGGGTGTTTCTTACTGCGCTACCTGCGACGGAATGTTCTATCGCGGTAAGCAGGTATTTGTTATCGGTGGTGGTAATACCGCTGTAGAGGAGTCTCAGTTCCTTGCTCGTTTTGCTGACAAAGTAACTCTTATCGTCCGCAAGGATCACCTAAGAGCTAACGCAACTGCAATTAAGCAGTTTGAGGAGAATCCTAAGACAGAGATTCGTTATCTGACCAGCATCACTGCAGTTGATGGTAACGATTTGCTTACTTCCATCACCTTCCGCAATAACCAGACGGGAGAAGAGCACACAGAAACCTTTGATGAGGGTAGCTTTGGTGTCTTTGTCTTGGTAGGTCGCGTGCCTTCAACTGAGCTTTTAACGGACCTTGTAGATCTTGATGAGCAGGGATATGTCCTTGCTGACGAGCGTATGGCTACCAAGACACCTGGCCTCTTTACCGCAGGAGACCTCAATAAGAAGCCACTGCGTCAGATTATTACTGCAGCTGCAGACGGTGCTATTGCTGCAACTTCTGTAGCATCCTATCTTGGACAGCCTGTCGAGGGATAAGAGTTTCTCAATAAGAAGCTTTAAAGTTTGATACCAAAAGGGGACCGCAAACAATTACGGTCCCCTTATTATTTCTTTGGCAAGAAGAGCTACTAAAGGTCAATCCAATATCTCTGCGTAAGCACATTGTCCTCGTCAAGGACTTCGTTTTCGAGTATTCCACGATTATTGATAATAGACTTTGCCGAGCCGATATTATCTTTACGACAGCACATAAGAACGCGATTAATGCCAAGTTTCTTACATTCTTTGAGCGCAAGCGCAATCATTGCTGTTGCATATCCTTTTCTTCTCTCGCTTGGTCGAACTCCATCACCAATGTGTCCACCACTATGTAGAAGTCCTTCATCAAGGTAATGGCGAATATTTACTGCTCCAACAAAGATATTTTTATCATAGTCATAGCAAAAGAGCGTTGTTGTAGGTACACGGCCAGCTGGGACTGGCTCATTTATATCTAGTTGATTTAGATAGTTTGTAAAGTCATGGTGATTATATCTAAAAATGCGTCTTGGAGAAGGATTTGTATGATTTGTCTCGATATCATGTTTCCACTCATCAAGCATTTCAATGAGC
>CALIZK010000017.1:0-1277 GCA_938028635.1 uncultured Atopobium sp. | reverse complement strand
ACTTAGGTGTGTTTTGAACTGCCTCCTATTTTTTGTGTCTAAGAAATGGGAGGCAGTTCAGATACAGAGGCTTTTTGCAAGCAATTGCTTTTTACATGCTACGCATTGGAACAAATCTTCTTCCACAAGCGTAAACCATAGCTATTAGGAAGTCCTGCCTCAATACGAACAGCCAAGTACCATCCCGTGGCGTTATAAACCAACTCAAAGATATCTTGGCTGGTTACAGCAGGAATACCCTGCGTTAATGCCGTAAAGATAATTCTTGCTATGTCAAACAGAACGATAACGGTAACCGCAAGAATATACGGTCTAATAAATCGGGCATCATTTGAACCCTTTAGAGCTAAAAGACCTGCAATAAGAGAAAATGCCGCACCAAGTGTCACCAAGAAAATGGTAAGAATACCCTGTTGCTCGATAAATTGATTAACAGTTGCCAAGAACGGTTGATTTACAACTCTAGAAAAATCATGCAATCCAAGCAAAATCAGAACAAGAAAAAGTGCAATTCCACTCAGCGTAATAGAAACCAGTGCAAAAAAGTGAAGAACTCGCTGATGACGAGAGCGCCAATATGTAGTTCCCACAATACCCTGGTCATGCTCCTTCTTTACTTTATCCGCAAGATTAGAGCAAATTACTACATAAACTATGGTATTAAGCTGAACAAAGGGATCAAGAATAATCAACTCTCCTCTACCCCAGGCCCATAAAATTCCTACCAGAATAATCAAGCCAATCAGATAGCAAAGAAATCTGTATGGTTCAACTTTTGATGAGTCTTTGGCGGCGCGTAATCCAAATATTGAGGTGACAACTTGCAACATACCAATAAGAAGTACAAATACATAGCCCAGAAGTATGTTATTACTAAACGTAAAATACACGCCACTAAACTCAAGCTGCTCCAAAGGAACCGCAGGTTGTAGACCCATTATAGTTGCAAAAAGAGACGCTGATATAGTTAAAACATCTGCTACGCCTAAGATAATCAATACAATTGAAACGATACGTAAGATATGTTGTGCTGGCGTTCTAGGAACAGTAGCCTTAACTCGATCAGACGCAGGACGCTCTAGTGGTTCATCTTCATCAACTACGAGGATTTTCTCGGCATGTTCTGCTACTTCAGAAACGTTTTCTGCCAGCTCAGATGATGCCTCGGTGACCTTTTTAGAAAGCTCTCCTACTCTTGAGTTTTCAGCCAGCTTGGTTAGCTCAACGCCGATATCTTTCTTTTGTTCCGTTGGCACAACAAATCCTCACACTTGTCC
>CALIZK010000016.1:0-10779 GCA_938028635.1 uncultured Atopobium sp. | reverse complement strand
GCGTAATTGGTTGCCCAAGCAAGATCAACAATGGTGTTCAGAAGTGTTCCGTCTAGATCAAAAACAGCGGCTTTATAGGCCATGAAAGCTCCAAGTTCTTCTCGCCCTGTAAGAGGGCTCATGTGTATCAATTTCAGTCTAGCGTAAAAGCGTGGATGTAAGTTATTTATTCAGCGTGAATCTCCGCTAAGTTTAGATTGAGAGGATATGACTGTGCGCTGGAGAGTACAATGGTTAGTCTATGAGCAAGAACGTGCCGTCTACACGTTTTTGCCGTCTTGAAGGAGCTTTCCGATTTGGCACAGGGAAGCAAAGACGAAAGGATAAAAATGGATTGTTCCTCAGAAACCCCTCAGAATTATTCCGCTCACGCAGCTGTTGATTTGCACAGCATGCATACGCATACCTGCGGAGAGCTTCGTGTAGAGCATATCGGTCAGACCGTTACGCTCACTGGTTGGGTTTGGCGTCGTCGTGACTTTGGTGGTCTGATTTTTGTTGACCTCCGTGACCGCGAAGGTTTAACTCAGATTCTGTTTGACCCAGATGTGGATGCAGAAACATTTGCAACTGCAGAGACTATTCGTCCTGAGTGGCCTGTTCTGATTTCCGGTACGGTTCAGCACCGTTCTGAAGGTCAGACTAATGAGGCTCTAGCTACTGGTGAGGTAGAGGTACTTGCTACAAAGATTGAGGTCCTTAATACCAGTGCTGTTCCACCATTCCAGATTGAGAACCACATTGATGTCAACGAGGACCTTCGTCTGAGGTATCGCTATGTTGATCTGCGTCGTCCACAGATGGCACAGAATCTTCGTATGCGTTCTGATTTTGCTTTTGCCCTTCGTGAGGCATTCCATAAACGTGAGTTTACCGAGGTAGAAACTCCAGCGCTGTTTAAATCTACCCCAGAGGGAGCTCGTGACTTCCTGGTTCCTTCCAGAATGCAGGGCGGAAGCTTCTACGCACTGCCACAGTCTCCACAGCTGTTGAAGCAGCTGCTGATGATTGGTGGTATTGAGCGCTACTACCAGATTACTAAGTGCTTCCGTGATGAGGATCTTCGTGCAGATCGTCAGCCTGAGTTTACACAGGTTGATATGGAGATGGCCTTTGTCCGCGAGGAAGATGTCATGGCCGAGCTTGAGGATATTCTGGGCGATGCATTTGCAAAGATGGGCATTGAGTTCCCAGCTCCACTGCGCAAGATTCAGTACTGGGACGCAATGGATACCTACGGCTCCGATAAGCCTGATACCCGCATTGGTATGGAGCTCCATGATGTCTCTGAGGTCTTTAAGCAGTCCAGCTTTAAGCTCTTTAGTTCTGCTGCAACAACTGATGGCCAGTACGTTAAGGCAATCAACGTTAAGGGCGCGGGCACGTGGCCACGCTCTCAGGTAGATAAGCTTGCTGAGGTAGCTGCTGGTTTTGGCGCCAAGGGACTTGCATGGGTTGCCTTCAAAGAAGACGGTTCCGTGGGAGGTCCTATCACAAAGTTCTTCTCGCCAGAAGAGCTTGAGGCATTGCGTGCAGAGATGTCTGCTGAGGCAGGGGACTTGATTCTCTTTGCTGTAGGCGGCCGCCTGGAGACAGATGAGATTCTTGGTGGTATGCGCCTGCATATGGCAAAGGTCCTGGATGTACCGCGAGAAGGTCATGATTTCCTTTGGGTTGTTAATTTCCCACTGTTCCACTGGGATGAGGAATCTCAGTCTTATGCCTCTGAGCACCAGCCCTTTACGCTTCCTCGTGAGGATGAGCTTGACCTTCTGGACACTGACCCTCTGGCTATGGGTTCGTATACGTACGACTTTGTCATGGACGGTTTTGAGGCTGGCGGCGGCGGAATGCGTATTCACAACGCTGAGCTGCAGCTTAAGATTCTGGAGAAACTCGGCTTTACTGAAGAGCGCGCAAAGGCTCAGTTTGGCTTCTTGATGGAGGCTTTGACGTTTGGTGCACCTCCAATGGGCGGCTTTGCACTTGGTCTTGACCGCGTATGCATGTTGCTTGCAGGTGCCGATTCCATCCGTGATGTCATGGCATTCCCAAAGACTACTTCTGGTTCTGATTTGATGTCGAGTGCACCTTCACCTGTTTCTAATGAGCAGCTCAAGGAAGTTTCGCTTCAGACGCTTCCAAAAGAGGCATAAGCAAACCAAGCAATGTAAGGCAGTAAGATACGTGGTGTTTTAACAATGAATGATGCTTCTGTAGAAGAAAAGGCTCCATCTGCTCGTGCTGAGTTAAAGGTTATCTTGGACCACTTTGGCGCGTATAAAAAGGATTTTGTTTTGTCGGGACTCTGCGTGTTTGCAGAGTCCCTACTCGAATTAGTGATTCCTGTACTCATGGCTCAAATTGTTGACCAGGGTATTTTGCAAGGCAACCTTCAGACTGTTTTTATAAACGGCACCGTTATGGTTGTCTTTGCTCTTCTCGCCATGTTTGCCGGCATTGGCTATGCGCGCTACTCAGCAAAAGCAGCCATGGGACTAGGCGCCCAACTGAGACAAGATGAATATCGCCGCATGGAAGAGTTTGCTTTTGCAAATCTTGATAAGTACGATTCATCCTCTTTGGTAACGCGTTTGACTTCTGATGTAACCATTATTCAGAACGCCTTTGCAATGGGTACGCGCCCGTTTATGCGTGGACCAATTATGCTGGTCATGGGCTTGGTTATGGCGTTTATTATGAGTCCAGAGCTTGCAGTAGTGTATTTTGCCGTGCTGCCTTTCTTGGCTATTGCACTCTTCTTTATTGTGAAGCGCGTTGGTCCTTTGTACCGCGTTATGCAAGGCGCAATGGATAAGCTTAACGAGGCACTGCAGGAAGACTTTGCCGCGGTGCGAGCGATTAAGGCATATGTCCGAGAAGGATATGTCTCCGAGCGCTTTGAAAAAGTTAATACCCAGTATGCGCAGACTGCTACAAAGACCTTTGGAACGTCCGTCTTAAACCTGCCTATTTTCCAGGCTTCAATGTATGTCACTAACGTGGCCATTCTTTGGTTTGGTGGCCAGATGATTATGGCTGGCAGACTGGGTGTTGGTGAGCTTACGGGTTTCATGAGTTACGTACTGCTTATCATGAACTCTCTTATGATGATTTCTGGCGTGTTCTTGCTTACTGCCCGTGCCATTACCAGCGTGCGCCGAATCGGAGAGATTCTTTCCGAGGAACCTGCTATTGAGTCTCCAGAGCACGGTTTGACTGACGTTAAGAATGGTGCAGTACGCTTTGAAAATGTATCGTTCAAGTACAGTCAGAGTGCTGAAGAGAACGTTCTTGAAGACATCAACCTTTCGTTTGCGCCGGGTTCTACCGTTGGTATTCTCGGTTGCACTGGTTCCGGAAAAACCACCCTTATCCAGCTGATTGCGCGCTTGTATGATGCTACTGAAGGCACCGTATTTGTCGGCGAGAATGACGTCCGCTCCTACAATCTTGTTTCACTTCGTGACGCAGTATCTGTTGTCCTTCAGAAAAATGTGCTGTTCAGCGGTACCGTCCGCGACAACCTGCTCTGGGGAGATCCTAACGCTACTGATGAGGAGCTGCTTCATGCCTGCTCTATTGCATGCGTTGATGAGTTTCTTGACAGGATTGGTGGCTTGGACGGAGACCTTGGTCAGGGTGGCGTCAATGTCTCTGGTGGTCAAAAGCAGCGTCTTTGTATTGCGCGTGCGCTTTTGAAGAAGCCAAAAATCATCATTTTTGACGACTCTACCAGTGCAGTTGATACAGCAACCGACGCAAAGATTCGCGCAGGCTTAGCTGGGCTTGCCGACATGACAAAGATCATCATTGCCCAGCGTGTGAACTCGGTTATGGACTCAGATCAGATTGTCGTTCTTGATAACGGTAGGGTCCATTTGACTGGCACTCACACAGAACTTCTCGCCAAGAGCCCTATCTATAGAGAGCTGTATGAGTCGCAGATGGGCGGTAGTCAGTCGGACATTGACGCTGCTGGTAAGGAGGTGTCACATGGCTAATCGCGCAGGAGGAGCACGTCCTCAAAACATCGGACATACCATTAAAGTGTTTGTCTCGTACTTAGGTCATGCTAAGAAGCGTCTTATGTTGGTGGCACTTCTTGTTTCTATCAGTGGTTTTGCTGCGCTTCTTGGCACCTACATGATTAAGCCTGTTGTTGCTGCAGTGGGCAGGGGAGACGTAAACGCATTTACCAACCTCATTGTATTTACAGCGGTTGTGTATGCAATTGGCGCTCTTACCAGTGTTGGTTACACGCAAATTATGGTTCGTGCTGCTCAGAGGATTGTTTTTGACATCAGACGAGATCTCTTTGAGCATATTGAATCGCTGCCCCTAAGATTCTTTGACCAGCGCACCCGCGGCGATATCATGAGCTTCTTTACAAATGACGTGGATACCATCTCGGAAGCGCTCAACAACAGCTTTGCCAACCTTGTTCTGGCGTTTATTCAGATGGTTGGTACGCTTGTGCTGCTCATTGTCCTTAACTGGCAGCTGACGCTCATCACTGTTCTCTTTGATGTTTTGATTGTGATTTATGCACGTTATGCAAGTAAGCGCTCTGCCAAGCATTATTCGGTGCAGCAAAAGAGCCTTGGTGTTCTTAACGGTTTTGCAGAAGAAACAATCTCTGGTCTCAAGGTGGTTAAAGTTTTTAATCACGAGGATGCCAACTTTACTGATTTTCAAAAGGTTAATGACGAGTTACGGCACTCTGGAACAAGTGCTCAGGGTTATGCGGCAACTATGGTTCCTATCACGGTTTCATTGACGTATATCAATTACGCCGTGGTCACCGTGGTTGGTGCACTGCTTGCGGTAAACGGACACGCAGATGTTGCAAGTCTTGCATCCTACCTGGTCTTCGTTCGCCAGGCAGCCATGCCGTTTAACCAGTTCACACAGCTCTCCAACTTCCTGCTTACCGCTCTTGCTGGTGCTGAGCGCATCTTTGCGGTTATGGAAATGACTCCTGAGGTTGATGAGGGCAAGGTTGACCTGGTCCGCGTTAGTGGTTATGAGTCAGGAGAAGAGTCCTGGGCTTGGGTCACACCGTCTGGCGAGAAAACCCCTCTTGCTGGAGACGTTCGCTTTGATGACGTGACCTTTGGATACGACGATGATCAGACGGTTCTTGCAAACCTCACGCTGTTTGCAAAGCCTGGTCAAAAGATTGCATTTGTTGGCTCAACTGGTGCTGGTAAAACAACCATTACCAACCTCATCAACCGTTTCTATGACGTTCGCAGCGGCACTATTACTTACGACGGTATTTCAATCAATGACATTAAAAAATCTGCTTTGAGGTCCTCGCTTGGTATTGTTTTGCAGGACACACATCTGTTCACAGGTACCATCGCCGACAATATTCGTTTTGGTAAGTTAGACGCCACTGATGACGAGGTTATTGCTGCAGCAAAAATCGCAAACGCAGATAAGTTTATCCGTCGTATGCCACGTGGCTACAACACCGTACTTACCTCAGACGGCGCTAACCTTTCCCAAGGTCAGAGGCAACTTCTGGCAATTGCTCGTGCTGCTATTGCTGATCCTCCCGTGCTTATCTTGGACGAGGCAACCTCCAGTATTGATACGCGTACTGAGGCACTTATCGAGAAGGGTATGGATGCCCTAATGGCAGGTCGTACTGTCTTTGTGATTGCTCATAGGCTGTCTACGGTTCGTAATTCGGACGCCATTATGGTTCTGGAGCACGGTCGTATTATTGAGCGCGGCACTCACGATGAGCTTATTGCTAAACGTGGAGAGTATTATCAACTGTATACGGGATCGCGCGAGCTGGAGTAGGGGCATTTTATGTTTGAAGCGTTAGCTGTGGCTCTTGGTGGAGCTCTGGGTAGTTTAGGTCGCTGGCAGTTGGGAGTCCTCTTTAAACAGTGGATTCCTAACCTGCCAGTTGGTACGTTTGCTGCAAATGTTGTTGCAGGTTTGATTATTGGCTTTGTAACAGGGCTTGATCTTGCAAGTCCACTTCAGCCACAGGTAAAGCTATTCTTAGCCGTGGGCCTTTGCGGAGGACTTTCGACTTTCTCGACCTTCTCAAATGAAACGTTGACCTTTATTCAAGCAGGTAATTGGGCTGCTGCAGGGGTGAATATTGCAGTTAATGTTATAACGTGCCTAGTTGCTGTGTTTATTGGATTGAAGTTATCGGCTATTGTGTCGTAGCTTGATTATTCGATTATCTAAATTAAAAGCTAGATATCTTTTTTTGGATACCTAGCTTTTTAATTTGCTTTTTAAATACCGCCGTTGCGCTTTATTTTGTTATCTTTGGCAGCACAAAGAGTACGATTCCCATGGTAACAAGAGGAATACAAGCTACGCACACAAGCACAAAGAGTGCATTTTGAGCTCCTGCAAGGGTGCTCGTAGCTAAGTCTGTAGCCCCAAGCTGAGAAGCCGCTACAACACCAGAAATAACGCTGGTTCCCATAGCACCAAAGAGCTGCTGCATTGTATTAATAACAGCATTTCCATCTGCTTTACGGTCTTCTGGAAGATGTCCCAAAGCTACCGTAAAATTGTTTCCCATCTGAAGTGCCTGACCAATGGCAAAGATGGCAAAAATGTATGTAATCATTTCTACGGTAAGCACGTGAACAAAGAGCAGTAAAAGGAGCATGCTGGTTAGGCAGAAAAGAATGCCTGTAACAATAGGCTTTTTAGCTCCTAGCTTGTCTAAAATCTGACCAGAAATTGGTGCCATAACTGCGCCAATAGCACATCCCGGAAGCATCTGAGCTCCTGCTGCGGTAGCGCTTGCACCCAGTACTAGCTGGGAGAAGTTAGGCAGAAGATATGACTGACCAAGGATAATAAATTGCAGGGCAACAATAGCAAAGAGTGAGAGCACAAAGCCTTTCTCGCTAAAAACCTCAAGATTAATAATAGGAATTTTTGGAGATTCTTCAGATGGCTCCTGATGTTTAAAGGAGTTCTCGTGACGCACAAAAAGTGCAAGTGAGCCCACAAAAATCATAATTGCGAGCAAAACAGGAATGCTAAGCAGGCCAAACGCGCTGAACTCGTCAATAACAAAGATGAGTGCAATAAAACTTACCGTAAGAAGTAACCAACCAAAGACATCAAAAGAGATAACTTCAGTTTCATGGCTCTGTTGAATTGAACTAATTCCCAGTACAAATGCCACAATCAAGAAGGGGAGAAGACCGGCAAAAATCATTCGCCAGCCAAGATGCTCTGCAATCCAACCACCAGCTGAAGGTCCTACTGCAGGTGCAACGGCAGTAACAAGCATGCCAATGCCCATCATGACACCCATGTTTTTAAGCGGAGCTTGTTCAGTAATAATGTTGAACATGAGAGGCAGGGCCAGGCCAGTGCCAATTCCTTCTAAAATACGGCCAAGCAACAGCAACATAAATGTTGGAGCAGCAAACCCACAGAGTATGCCGCTGATATAGAAGATCATAGCTACAGTAAAGATGCTTTTTGTTTTGAATCGTCTGTTTAAAAACGATGACATAGGCATGATAATGGCAAGAATCAAAAGATATGAAGTGGTCATCCACTGTACCGTTGAGGTGCCAATAGAGAATTCTTCCATCAAAGTTGGAAACGTTACGTTCATGGCAGTTTCTACGACAACTCCCGAGAAGGACATAATTCCTGTTGCAATTACAGAAAGAACAAGTTTTGCGTTGAGCTCTCTTTTAAACATTTAATCCCTTCTTTTCTCGGCGGTACATCGTAACACTATTCAAAGTAGGTTTTAATACTATGGCGTATTCATCATGGTTCTATAAGTAGGCAAAAAAGAACGGGGTGGTTTTAAACCACCCCGTTCTGCTTAGCAATATTGCGTGTTAGCAAGCTGTTTATTTAGCTTTGCCCTGGTTTGCAACAGCGTTAATCTTTGCCTCGATGACAGCTGGATCACCAATATAGTGCTTGTCTACAATGTTCCAATCCTTGTCAAAGGTGTATGCGCAAGGAATGCCAGTTGGGATGTTGACCTCAAGAATCTCTTCTGGAGTGAGGTGCTCAAACTGCATAACAAGAGCGCGAAGGCTGTTGCCGTGTGCAGCAATAAGAACACGCTTACCTGCCTCAAGCTGTGGCTTGATCTCCTGCTCAAAGTAAGGCCATGCGCGTGCAATGGTGTCCTTCAGGCACTCGGTGTAAGGAAGATCCTCTGCTGGAACATCGCGGAACATTTCCTGAACGTGAGGATCGCGCTCGTCGCCTGGCTCAAGAGCTGGTGGCTGAACATCAAAGGAACGACGCCAAATCTTTACCTGCTCCTCGCCGTGCTCAGCGGCTGCATCAGCCTTGTTAAGGCCCTGAAGTGCACCATAGTGACGCTCGTTCAAACGCCAAGTCTTATGAACAGGAAGCCAGTTACGGTCAAGCTCATCAAGAACATGATTCAGAGTGTGAATAGCACGCTTGAGCAGAGAGGTGTAGCAAACATCAAAGTCATAGCCAGCCTCTTTGAGAGCACGGCCGCCAGCTGCTGCCTCCTCGTGACCAGTCTCGGTAAGGTCAACGTCAGTCCAACCAGTGAACAGGTTGAGCTTGTTCCACTCAGACTCACCGTGGCGAACAATAACAAGGTGCATGTACTGATCTTCAGCCATTAGGCTTCCTTTCTACGCGTCAAACTTTGTGCACCATACGTGGTAAACACCAAGTTTTTGGCAATACTTTACATACAGGTGCAAGACAAAACGCTTGTGAATAATATTCTACCGCACACCGAAAAAATACGTGCGAATCAATGTCTAAAAGATTTTGCATATCGCGTGTGCCAACTTTGATTTAGAGCGCTCATCTCAATTGTTTTGGTAAGAATTTAGATTCTGCAAATAATTTATAATTCAGCGCATGCAAGCATGCAATGAGGGTATAGTATGCCTTAGCTAACAAACTGAGGAGTATCTGTATGAGTCCTATTGATATTTTGGTCGTCCTTATCGTCGTTGCTCTTGTTGCTCTTTGTGTCCGCTCTCAACTTAAGGGCGCAAAAGAGGGCTCTTGTTCTGGCTGTTCTTCATCCAGCAGCTGTGGCACTCATCACGGTGGAGACGGTCACTGTGGTGTTGCTCAGAAAATGATTTCTGACGTTGATAAGGCTTTTGACGCTTAATAGGTCAATTGTCACAATTTCATTAACAATTTCTACCATTCACCTGGTTTCAGGGAAGTGGAAACATAGCCGTAACAAGAATGTGTCATGGTAGTTACGATTCCAGTTTTCTGACCCGGGAGGACCGTATGAGTACGGATAAGAAAATTGACTATATTCTTCGCACGGTAGAGGAACGAGACGTTCGCTACCTGCGTCTTTGTTTTACCGATGTACTCGGCGGATTAAAGGCTCTCTCCATTTCCCCCGAGGAGCTAGAAGAGGCTTTTGTTGAGGGCATTGGTTTTGACGGCTCCAACGTTGACGGCTTTGCTTCCCAGGAGCAGTCCGATCTTCTCGCATTCCCTGACGCAGATACGTTCCAGATTCTTCCATGGAAGACAGATGACGGTGTAGTTGCAAACGTATTCTGCGATATTCAGACTCCTCGACGTGAGGCTTTCTCAGGCGATCCACGCCTTGTACTGAGAAATGCTTTTATCAAGGCAGAAGACCTTGGCTATGTCGCAAATGTTGGCCCTAAGCTTGAGTATTTTTATTTTGTGAGTGGCTCTGAGCCAAAGCCTATTGACCAGGCTGGATACCTTGATTTAAATTCTGCTGATCTCAGTCATAGTCTTCGTTACTCCACGTCTCGTGCACTTGAGAATCTTTCTATTCCTGTTCAGTATTCTTTCCATGCAGCTGGCCCTGCTCAAAACGGCGTTGAGCTCCGTTATGCAGAAGCACTAACTTGCGCGGATAACATTGTTACTGCTCGTCTGGTTATCAGACATATTGCAACACTTCACGGCGTATTTGCATCGTTTATGCCAAAGCCTCTTCAGGGTGTTCCTGGCTCAGCCATGCTTTTGAATCAGTCGCTTCTTGACCACGATGGCGAGTCTCTGTTCTGGGCTCCAAAGACTGAGAACGAGGCTCACCTTTCTGAGCTTGCTCAGCACTACATTGCAGGTCTTATTAAGTACGCTCCTGAGTACATGCTTATTACTAACCCAACGGTTAATTCCTATAAGCGTTTTGATCGTGATGCTATTCCTGCCTATGCAACCTGGGGTCGTAAAAATCGTTCTGCTATGGTTCGTATTCCTACGCACAAGCCAGGTAAGCACGTTGCTACCCGTGCTGAGCTGCGTATTCCTGATCCAACTGCAAACCCTTATTTGGCAAATGCTGTCACGCTTATGGCTGGTCTCAAGGGTATTGAAGAGGGTCTCTTGCTTCCTGAAGAGTTTGTAGGCGGAAATCCTGCTGATTATGGCGAGAAGCTCCCAATTAATCTTGGAGAGGCACTTGAGCGCTTCAAGCAGTCAGAGCTTCTTAAAGATGTTCTTGGTGAGCATATCTTCTCGTATCTGTGCGAGCGCAAGGCAGAGGAGTGGCGTGAGTATTGCCTGGCAGTTACTGACTGGGATACGCAAAAGTATTACGCTGGCTGCTAGTTTTTCTGCATTCAACAATTTTTCATATAACTGACCTTTAACCCTGCTTCGTGTAATTCAAAGCAGGGTTTTTTGACGAGAAGCCCTTGTTTTTCGCGAAGAATGCTGCACCTTTTTATAAATTGTTACCGTTTTATGAACTGAAAAAATTACTTTCACCTGGTCTTTATTGGATAAAATGACTAAACAGCAGTC
>CALIZK010000015.1:0-14683 GCA_938028635.1 uncultured Atopobium sp. | reverse complement strand
GTCACCATAGTTAGCTGCCCCCTTAGAGAACAGTTTATTTAATACTCCACCGAACATTAGTACATACCCCCTTGTCTTCGTTTATATAACTCGTTTAGTGTGTTAGCTTGCTCATCCTCATCAGGAATACCCTGTTGTGGGTTGAGAGCGCCCATAAGCTGAGAACCTCCATACAGTGCACCACCACCGAGAGCAAGTTTGCCTACCGCGCTTTTAGGCACAAGGCTGCGCAACCCCTCTTGATATAGTGCCCGTGACGGTAAAGACTCTAGTAAGACATTAGGATCAACCCCAGAGCCAACTGAGCCGCGGATTATGGCCTTCTCGCCTCTGTTCTTGAGAAAGTTACCGCCCACCTTCATAGCGCCCGGTATAGCGCCTCCCATGACGCCACCAAGCAATGCACCGTTTAGCGCGTCATCCGTCTCGCCTGTACGGATCTTGTCTAGCCCGCCCATCGCAGCCCCTGTAGCAGCTGAGCCAGGAATTGTGTATAGAGCCTTATTGACTGCGCCTAGGCCTTCGGCTACCTTACCGAGCTTGGCGGCCTTAGCAGCAGCGCCAATCCCAGGTAAAGCGGTAAGGAGCGTCTCACCGGCAGCTGCCAGGTCACTACCTACGTCACGATCCTTATAGTTACCAGTAGCCAGATCACTTACTGCACCGACTGTTTGAGCAATAGGGTTAAGAAAGGAACCAAGAAGGCCGTCGCCAAATACATTGTTCTTCTGCTTCTTCTTTTGCTTTTCAAGTTCAGCGTTAGCATCGCTAGCGGCTCCTTTCAACTGTTCACTCTTGCTGTCTAAAGATGACATTTGGCTTTTCCAGGCGTCATCAAACCCAGGAGTAGTCTTGCGCATATCTGCCAACAACCCGGCATTGGCTGGATCGTTGTAGATTCCGTTCAGCTGCTCCTTGTAAAAGTCGTTGACCTTCTGGTTGATTTGTTGCTGATCAGCGGCATCTTGATATTTAGCCAACGCCTGATCTTTTGTTTTACCGAATAACCAATCAAACATACTCTATCTCCCCCACAGTGAGCCACCACCGAATAGCGCGAGTGGCCCCCATTTAGCTACGTTCTGGAAACCTTGCGAGAGGTTACGCCCAATGTCGCCAAAGTAGTTATGGTTGTTAATGCGGTTGTGATCAGCTTGCACGCGGCCAAGGCGGCTAGCTTCAGCACGAGCTGCATTTTGAGCAGCTGCCAATTTCTCCTGCCAAGCACGAGCCGAGGCGTTAGAGGCGTCTTGTCGGTCAAGCATGTACTTCTGTAACCCAAAGTTAGCGGCATTAGCTGCTGCTTGTCGTGCATTAGCCTGTTGCTCTTTCCATCGCTCAAGGGCCATCTTTTGCTGGTTAAGTTCCCAGTTGTCTCGTGCGCCGTAGATATTAGCGAGAGCGTTTTCATCTTGTTGGTATTGGCTGTAGGCGCTGTTACGCTGGCCAAGCAAGGTGTTCCAGATACCCTGAAGGATGTTTGTGGTGTCCTCTTGGGTCTTGTAGTTACCAGCTGCCACATTATTCACCTCATTCATCGCACGGTTTACAAGCTCATTGTAGTCTGTGGATGCGTTTTGGTAGTTAGTGTTGAGGTAGTTCTGTGTGTTCTGCATATTGCCAAGCTGGCCCTGCAATGCACGCTGCCTCTGCGCCTCTGTGAGGCCTGTGCCACCATACTGCTGCCGGATACTCTCTGGTAGCTTGTTGATGGTGGTGTTGATTTGGTTCACTGCATCACGGGCAGTGGTGTAAACACCGCGAGCTTTATTAATCTCGTCAGTGTTCATGTACTTGTTGCGTGCTTGGTCGTAAATATCGCCATACGTCCGCCTGTTTTGCAGGTGTGTGTCGTAATTCGACTTTGCCTGGTCGGATTGGGCTTGGTAATTATTAAAAGCCGCTTTGCTGGCGTTTTTTGTACCTTGCGCGTCTGCTATTCTTGCTCCAAAGTCCATATTTAATTCTCCTTTACTCTAATTTAACACTGCTAGGCGTAGATAAGCCTGGTGTTACGAGTACTTACGTTGCAATTCACCAAACGAGCCTTTGCCAGCCCGGTAATTCTGGACAATAAGCTGTTTATTGGCCTCATCACGCATGTAACGCTCATTAATTTCCGCCTGCTCGTTAATAAGCCGTTGCTGAGTCGTAATGCCACGCCACATGTAGCTGTTATCTATGGCATTCATACGGGCAATATGAGCTTTCTCCTCTGCCATCTGGCGCTGCTGAAACCTGTATGTATCAATGGCTGATTGAACAGATAGAAGGTTGCGGTTGGCTACTGTCGTCATCTTGTCCCAAGCCTTCACGTTCTGCAATGAGGTTTGCCAGTCGTTGTAGCGGCGTCTAATACCATCCCAGATGGAGTCGTAGTGCTTATTTGCTACGTCTATAGAGCGGCTGAAAGCGTCCTCGACGCGTTTCTTATACGTATTGTTGGTTGTCATATATGTAGCCTGGTAGCCCGCCATCTGTTGACTAAGGCCTCGTAGCTGTTGCTGTTTAGCCAAGTCTCGCTGAGCCTGTGTAATAGCCGTGCCACCAAATTGCTGGCGTATAGACTCCGGCAACTTGTCTATCATCGTCTTTGTGCGATCTACATTAGCTTTGGAGGCGTCTACGTCAGCCTTGAGATTCCTAATCTCATCTGATTCCATATATTCTTTGCGGCGTCGCTCAAACTCCTCGCCATAATTGGGCATAGTAGCCGATACTGCGTCATATGACGCCTTGGCTGCGTCTGCTTCACGCTGAGCACGGTGCCACGATTCACGTGTTTGGTCTCTATATCGTGTTGCGTCTGCTAATCGTTGCTGTAAATCCATGTCTACCTCACAAATATGTCTTCATTAGGGTTATATGGGAATATATAAAACGTAAAATCAAACCATGAACCGCTCAAATCCACCCACGTCTTGGCAAACTGGTGGTAACCACCGCCTGGCAGACGCTCTGAACGGTGTTGCAACCACGAACCGAGGGAGCCACGCACGTAAATATAGGTATTGTCGGCGAATATCTCGAGCTGCTTGGAACGAGTGTACATATTGCGTAGCCAGATAGACGGCGATACCGGGTTATTGGGCAAAGGAAGGACAAAGTCAAACGCCCCATACGATAGAGGATTCCACAGCGCGCTACCTTCAGTTAACATGAACGGAATATCGTACGTATAGTAGCCGATTCCAGGCGCACCAGGGGTGATGACGTTGTTAAAGTCTACCGTAAAATTCTGATCTGCGTTAAACCAGCGGCAATACATACGATGCACAATATGGGCACGCCCCATACTCATAAAGAATGGCTTGCGTGGTTGTCCATGTGGTATACGGACAAAATCAAAGTCTTGGAATTGCGTGAGGGGTATACGATCCCAGCCGAAGGCATACGTCCAGTTTATCTGCGGTGTATTAGGCTCGCTGAATATACGGGTGTTATTGTTGATCACAACACGTCTAGAGACGATCTGCGGTGTCTTATTAGTAATATCTGAGCCAAAGATAGGATACTTGGAGTTAAATATCTCCTCTTTAGTAACAGGGTCGATCACTTTCAACCCATAATCTCTACTACTGTATCCTTGAGCGTTTCTCGTCATATGTATATTGTAGCACTTGACGGCGATACCATTGGTGAGCGGATAATGACAAGAGAACGGTTAGCGTTAGGGTTCTGTGTGTCATACGTGAATTTAAAGGCCTTTTCTGCCTCGCTCATCTGCACACGTGGCGTGTTACCAGCATTAGTCACTAACCCGTAGGATGAAACCTGCTTACCTGCTATTGTCTCTGTGTACTCCTGAAAAGCATATGGCGTAACGTCTGTCATAGCGAGAGAATTAGGTAGCCAATATGTAATAAGGCCCGCCTTATTACCAAAGTCTTTATTATTCTTAATACCGAGCACCATCTGCGACTGTAGCCTCACATCAACGCCAACATCGTTAAAGTCTGAGGTTTCACCCTTCTTTATAGCGCCGTAGCGTGATGTTTTGATGCCATAGTCTCGTAGCGGCGTACCATAGTCGAACGATAAAGGTGAGGCTGTATATGGGTACTCCACCTCCTCTGCTATAGGGGTGGGGCTCACAAACACCATATTCAAGTCTGATCGAGAGCCGTCTGTACCGTTGTAGTAGGGTGGAATAGCGTTTTTGTAGTAGATATACTCCCTGTCAGCTGTCCACACACCTGGCTGGTCGTAGAATGTAGGGTTCATAGCCATAACGAACGGTACATAGCCCAGGTTGTGCCTCCATCTGAAATAGTAGATTGTAGAAACCCCGGTGTTACGCGCCTCAAGCAATTCCCCGCCATAGTTAGCGGTTTGTAGCCCACCCGGCAGTGGCTGCCGAGCGTCTATACCAAGTGGAGCTAGTATCTTTGCCTGAAGTATAGGAAATGACGAGTTAAAGAGCAGCTTGTTGTCTGGCGCTGTCTGCGCGTCAAACCCGGGCATAGCAATCTTTACACCGTAATCTCTACGCTCTACTCGAGCCATTAGAAAGCTCCTTGTGAGTACCCAAACATAGCCACAATGCGGCCTGATCGATCCTCTGCTTTAATGAGCCCACGGAGCTGTGTGTCGCCCCGTGTCTCACCTGTGCGCACCTGGCGTGGCGTGATCTGCTGTTGTTGTGCTATATTCCCCACCACAGTGTTCTCTATCTCCTCAAATTTTGTAGTGAGTTTCGTCTCTTTAATCTGGGAAAAAGAGGTTTCAAGGCTAGCTGTGTTAGGGTTGTAT
Organism: uncultured Atopobium sp.; assembly: GCA_938028635.1. Classification (GTDB taxonomy): domain Bacteria; phylum Actinomycetota; class Coriobacteriia; order Coriobacteriales; family Atopobiaceae; genus Lancefieldella. The sequence goes on along the minus strand of CALIZK010000015.1, from coordinate 9,931 downwards.
ACCGAGTCTGCCATTACAGTTTCATCTCCTCCCCGAGTGTTCGGGCATTAAGTTGCACAGATACGATTGTAGGAGGCTCTGGTGTGGCGTCTGTGGTCGTTCCATCAAAGCCAAAGGTAATTTCCTTAAATCGTTTGTTTATCTCCATACGGACGCTTACGTCTCCCTCTGTGGCTGTTTTCTTACCGTATACCCATGGCTTGGCGTCAATCTTGTACTTAGGGATGATTGTAGCACCCTTAGGTAGCGCACGGAACGTTACGCCCATACGGAGAGCTTGCTTGTCGGCCCATGGCACACCGCCATCATTCATGAGCGATTGGTAGCTAAATTTCTTGGCTGGCTTACTATTATTGTCTACAACAGCTAGATTGTAACGCGTGTCGTTTCTTGTCTGTATTTTGTAGCTAAAGTATAACGTGTCCCCAAAGTTCCAACACCCACCAAGCTCATACGTCACGTCAGAGGTATTGTAGTTCCCGCTTGCCTCTGGCATATTGTACGAGTAGTAGAAAGACTCCGGGTAGTTCTTGTCTACTGCCCCCCATGAATAGATGCCGTGCCTCATCGTGTAGAGACTGGTCTTGCTTGGGAAGGCGAACAGCATGATACCGCGCCGTACCGTCATACAGTGCGGGTAAATATCTGTGGTATCTCGTCGCTCTGAGTACTCACTATGGCTATCGTTGAGCGTACGCACCTTGGTAAGCTGTTTAGCCCCTGTGTAAGCGTACATAGCGCCATCAATGATCGTGTATGTAATGTTCTGGTAAGTGAACAGGCTCTTTGGCTCACCCATTGGCGTGTCAATCTTAAAGTTCAACCCGTCTGCAAACCCATCCCAGAAGCCGAGCATCCCCTCTTGGAAGGAGCGCCCAGGAACTGTGCTCACCTTCTCGCAGCCTAGCACGACATACTCGTCATTGCTGGTGAGCGTTGTCACCTCCATGCCGTTCTCGACAATCACACGATGGCGGTTAAATTCAGTCTCATCTACCTGTGTTAAGCCAGAAGGAAGCCAGTCGACTAGGTACTGATCATTACCAATAAATAGCTTACTACCGCCCCAGTTGATGATTGGATGGCTCTTACGTGTCGTACTAGTTAGTAGTGAGGCGAAGTATTGGAAGTGTAGGCCATACATTTTGTCCTGCTCATACGTTTCTACACGCCAGTTCCCATCGCTAGCATACATATGGATATGGTACTCTGTACCGAAGTTAGCGTAGTCACCAACCTTAGTCTCTGGGAAGTCGAAGTAAGTGATCTGCCCTGTCTGTACCTCACTAGCATTTTTGGTAGCGTGAGCAATCTCTTTGTTTTGAGCATCATGCACCACAAGGTGAACTTGGCCACTACCCTTAGCGTGGAATCGCACAGAGATACGCGTCATAGGTGATTGGTCAGGTAAGAAAATACAGGTGTTCTCCTCATTCTCGATAATAGAGGTAGGCAGCCCATCGCTCTGAGCTTGGCCGTTGATACTACTCCACCGGTTTGTACCGCCACCAATCCATTTGCCGTCACGATCTTTTACGAGGATCTGAGCTACTGTAGGGTATGAACTAGCCTTACCGGTAATAGTATCAATAAAAGACTGATTTGGTGACGTGGCGTTAGTGTACGCGTAGATACGGTCATTCCCAGTAATGTAGATAGCGTCTTTCAATCTCCAGTAGGTGAGGTCTCCGAACGTTCCATCAGTCCAGCCTGGGAGAAAAGCTGCAACCGTAACGTCGTTGTTTACGTCAATCCTGTATAATGTGCCAAATCTGTCAATTCCCCACCTTACACCGTCTGGGGTTTGCGTCATATTCACGATCAAGCCGCGTATATCTCCGTCGCCTAAATTGCGAGCACCAGGTAGTACAGAAAGCCGGCTTGGGTTCTTGCGGCCATCCAAACACTCTGAATCACCGTAGCTATTCTTGATACCAATCTTACCATCCGTGCCAAAACCACCGTAAAATGACGTTTGGCTGATGATTGTATCGCCTGTGTTGCCTGCTGCCATTACCAAATACTCCTTACTGGATCAGTGACCCGTTCCCGACCCATCATGCTGCTACCGCCCTGGATAAAGCCAGAGCTTGTAGTAATGCCGTAGACGGTCTTATACTCCTGCACCATGTTATCGAACAGTTGCTTGTACATATTGGCACTATCTAGGTCTTTACGCATCAAAAAGTATTGCTGTGCGGCGTAATATACGGGAGCTTGGTGATACTCCTCGGGGAATTGTGGGCATTGACCTATTTTGACCCGTGTCGTCGCTGTGAGGCCCTGATATGGCGTCTCAAGGCGTATTTCTCGAGCGTTTACAACCTTAGCCACCTTGTACCAGTTACCATCACTGCCATCTGTGACCTGTAGCCACCCGTTATTCTCCATACTGCGCACAAAACTGTCCTGCGCTGCCGTAACTCGTGGGCTATTCTCCGTCAAAGACACATTTGCCTCCCTATCTGCCAGCCCAAGGTCTTGCATACGAGGCTCGAACGTTACAATCATGCCACTTGGCACGTCCTCTGCTGGTGTTGGGAACAATTCCATCTCTGTACCGTTCTTGATAATGAAACATTCAGGCCTTCCGCTTGATTGCCCGCTTGTAATCTTATGCCATTCCTCAATACTGTGCACTGGAGTGATAGGATAGTAGTTATCCCCATCCTTTATACGCACGTCTACAACCCGCACCATGTCCCTTGGGAAGCGATACAGTGATTTACCCTGGATTAGGTTAGTCTCACGCTCTTGGCGCACCCAGTACCGTCTCACGGCGTTTTGGAATAGCTTTATTCCGGTGTTAATATCCGAGACAGCCTTACGTACCTCTTGTATATTGTCCTCATCGACGTTAATGAGGCTGATTACGTCCTGTTTTAGTTGCGAAAATGTCAGCATGTCTTATTCTCCTTTACTCTAATCATACACTACACGCCGCCACTCTTGCTCATCTCTCGTGGTAGATACTGGTTTTCGCCATTGTGAACTGTCCTCGCGCCGTCTATCGCGCCAAACCTGGTCATTACTACGAACATACTCGTGTTGTCGCCAAGTGCCTGTAGCCTCACTAGAGACCGGTAGCTTGCGCCACTCCTGCTCTATCCGCTGTTGTGGTGTTGCACACACGTCAGGGACAATTTGAGCCCTTCTAAACCGCATTGCTGGTGACGTGATGCGAGCTAATGCTAATACGGCCATAGGTGACAGCGTGTACCGCTCAATATCCCTAAATGAAAGATCTGGAACATTGATTGTAGCCGTCGATGTTATGTACCCAGGAGACACCAGAGACGGAGGCGGGGGTGTATATAATATACCGGTTTTGCTTATTTTAGCTCTCGCTACCACTGTTGGAGGCAAAATATAAGTTTTGCCGGGCTCTTTATATGTAACTGTTGGTTGCCATATATTAGCACCGGCCCACACCTCTCGATCTGGCAAAATATACTTAGCTTTGATGGTAGGTTTTGTTATCCTAGCTCTTGCGGTTATACCGCGAGCATCCAATTCATACTGTTTTGAAACCTTCAGCGGCCAAACATAGCCAGCGTTATAATACCCCGCATAAGGATTTGGACTATAGGCATACGAGTCTAGTGACCTTGCATGTAGTGGCGCTGGCCCTATAGCGGTATCCCCGTAATTCTCGTACGAGAGCCAGCCATATTCAACTACACCCCTGTTGAACGTATAGAGGCCAGCCGTCTGCCCGATAGCACCGGGTGTTTTCGATGAAGTTATTTCTCTACTCCAAGCAGATGGCTCTAGATAGCCGTCGACCCAGACCTTGTATTTAATATTTTGGCCCTTCCAGTTGACCCGAACCCAATACCAGGTGTCCTGCTGATGACTAAATGGATATTCCGACCCTCTTATAGTGCCTGTCTTATTATCGTATACAACAAATCCAGGTGTAGCGCCGTCGCGTAACAGACTAATAGAATACCCATTAGCGGTGTTCTGAGAATTGCCGGTGAACCTAAAGCCGACAACACCAATAAGCCCATCGCTACCGCTATATCTAAACTTCGTCAGTATTTCACCGTCATACCAGTTAAGGCTGTGCGCTAGTGGGGCATAAAAGTCTGTGCCGTCATTTGTAACGCGTATTATACCGTCTACAACTTCGACATTACTATTGTCTTTGTATATTTGTCTAGATATAGAGACTGGCGCAAGTATCCTGTTATATATAAACGTAGCCATGTGCTACCCCGCAACAACCTCAAAGTTTATTACTACAAACGGCGGCATTATCTCAAACGGCACATTATTACCCGTGGCATTAATAGCACCACCAGCGAATGTGTTCATGCCACTACCTTTGCCAGCACCTAGGTTACTAAACCCTTGCTGGAGACCGCCTCCAAGATACTCTGATTGCCAAGCGTTTTGCTTATAGTTATTTGGTGTTAAGGCCTGTGTTTTAGTACCGCCTTTCGACCCTAATGAACCTAATATGCCATCATACATAAATGGTGCTCTCCCCCTCATGTCACTGAGCGTAAAGGCGTTTGCATTAACAATCGTCCCGTAGGCGGGGTTTCTGCGTATATGCTCTGCAAGGAGGGGGAACTCCTCGATGCGATATGCCGATCCATCCATAAACAGCCTACCAGTGCCTGGTGAGGTGTTCATCGTCATGAATATATCACCCACCCTAAGGCTCTGTTCGTAGTAATGCCCAATAAAGAACAACGCCCCAGCTGGAAACGGCTTTGCCGATGTATTTTTCTGTCCCCTAACAATAGTGTATGATTCTGGCCCGGTTCGACTGCTCACGAGTACAATTTCACTGTTAGAGAGTGTGGGTAACTCGTCTTTCGGAGCAATAGTCACAAAGAATGGTTCAATAGGGAACGAGTTGATACCGCCAGACTTGAGCGTAACAGTGGTAGCGGTTGCATTTATTGCTGAGTTTAGGAATCCAATAGATAGGTTTGACATTGTGCTACTGTACCTCCATCCCAATAGCGGCAGCGCCAATATTAGCCGTGCCACCAAGCGACATTTGCACTGGTGTAACGTCAACTACCACAGATAGCTCTTGCGCCGTCGTATTAGCGTATATCACACACTGCGCCGTACCAGTCTTTGTGACAGGCACATCGTTCACTGCTGGGATTGTAACCTTTTTTTCGCCTGCTGTCGGCACAGTAAGGTTGTATGAGCCGATATTCTTGTTTCCCAGTGACACAGCAGTAAGCCCTGCATAGTTAGCTGGCTCGCTAGAGCACACATGTACTACGTTAGCTCCTTTAATCCTGTCTACGAAAGCCTGCCATGATTGTATCGATATTTTGTTCGCCATTTATTATTCTCCGTTTAATTCTACCTCTCATTATACACGCCAATAATAAAAACCAGCCCACACCAAGATAGCTTGGTAGGCTGGCTCTGCACCTCTATAATAACACAACACCCCTGGCTTTTGACCAAGGGTGCTATGCATAACCACAGTAAATTAATTAATTATACTTGTACAGTCGCTCACACGGCGTCCGGACTCCGGATCACGCTGCATAAAGCATTATACTCCTACTAGATCAAATAGGCAACAGTAATTCATCAAATTCACCGATAGTATTCACACCAGAGAATCCAACAAACTCTTTAGACAATAAAACAGGCTGGGCGCTTACGATCTTGTACTCTGTAAAGTAGACTTTGCCAGTCGGTGCGGTAATGTAGGCGTCCCCATCCTTCTCAAACGTGACCACTGTTGTCTGGCCATTTTTGGTCACAGACATACGGTCTATGTACAATCCACGGCTTGCCCCTCGTGGTATATACCGTGGCTTGATTACTTTCTGAAAATCCTCAGGCGGCGTGATGGTCACCTCGCCGTTTCTCCACTCAATCATAAGACTATCTTGCATACGCTAATATTATAACCCCTAGGATACCTAGGGGTCAATAATACAACAGCTTATTGTGAGCTATTTAGTTGCGCCAGCTTTAGCTGCCACAGTTACAAGACCAGCAGCCTGAAGGCCGAAGGCGATACCTTCGTAAACAACCTTGTCAGTAAAGACAAAGTGACCGGTCACAAAGTAGTAACCAATACCTGCTGCGATAGCGAGGAACACCTTAGCGATGCCGCCCCACTCCTTTTTGTTGAACATGTCGAACAGCTTTACAATTGCTGGTACGATAAGAACGTTTAGTACTTCCATTTTACTTCTCCTTTATTTTTTAAACAAACCTGTGATAGCGTCTAGAATCGCCTGCAATATGCGTCGAATATCTCCGAGGATAGTTGTAGTGTCCTCTGCCTTTGGAGCTTCCTGAGGCGTCTCTGCGGCCCTCTCCTGCGGTTTCTCTGGCTCTGTTGGTGGCTCTGGGTCTACGTGCTGAATCTCTGGCGTTGGTGCGTTTTTGATACGCTGCAATTCCTTGTACTCATCACTACGGCGCAGGTCATCTGCTACCATACCCCAGCTCCACCCACTGCGGATCTGATTCCGGTAATGCTCAACGCCGCCTTCGTCTGCATCGCGCTCGAGAATCTCCTTGTAGAGTCGCTGAATCTCGTTGGTCTCACTGTCGTAGGCTGCTCGTAGCTCGTTGTTACGTGCGTTACGTCGTTCTGCCACAGCCTTGCCTTCTGCACTGTTAGCCAAGTCCTCACGGATCTGATCCCAGTTCCAGCCTTTATCGATCTGAGACAGGTAGTGACCGATAGCGTTTTCGTCTACGTTGCGGTCAAGGATTTGCTGGTACAAGCCATTCAGATAGTTAATCTCATCAGTCCGATCGCGCTGTACAACTTGGCCAGCCTTCTCACGAGCCATACGATCAATACGGCCTAGGTCGTAGTTACCGGGGCAGTTAGTGCTTGTCCATGAGTTGTGCGGTCGGAGTGGCAGGTCGCCGTAAGTCTTGCGCAGTTCTGCTACCAGCTCTGCAACAACATCGTAGTCCTCGTCACGGCACCGTGGATCACACTCAATACCGATGCTTGTTTGGTTGCCTACCCAGTTATCTGCGTGCCATGCGATGTTTGCAGGGTCTACAATACAGGCTACACGACGGTCTGTGCCCGTAACGACATAGTGAGCGCTCACTTGCGCTGCTGGGTTACATAGCCATGCTGTAACACCCTCGAACGTAGGGTTCTGGTTAGGGTCACCCCACCAGTGGATTGTAATACTGCTGATGTTGTTGCCTTGCCGGCCAGCAGTGTAGTTTGGCGAGTCATACTGCGTAATGTAGTTGTACGCCATTTATACCTCCTTAAATATTAATACAGTTACTGTCACCAGCGATCTTGTATAGCCTACGGTACGCTGGGTTTGCTTCACCCTCGTACTTCCATGCTACCCATGATGTTTGGTTACCTGAATTGTCCTTGATGTTGACGCATGATAGCTGAGGTGATACGCCGTCTTTACCATCCTTCCCGTCTTTGCCGTCAACACCATTTATACCGTTAGCTCCTGCCGCTCCTGTAGCCCCGGTAGCACCCGTAGCGCCTTTGTCTCCCCTACATAATCCTGCCGCACAGTATTTAGCCACAGCGGTTGCTATCTGCTCGTCTGAGGCGTTCTTGCCGTTCGTACCATTACATATACCACCTGAGCAATAAGCAGCAACAGCGCTCATTACCTGGGCGCTTGTGGGGTTGTCTGAACATTTGTTTGTGAGACAGTACGTCTTGATGGCTAATGCTATCTCTGAGTTGGTCGGTGTCTTGCCGTCTGCACCATCTTTACCGTTAGAGCCTACGATAGAGCCTACATTACGAGCTTCTCCGTCTGAATATGTGAGCACTAGGTTGCCATCCTTATCTATTTGGGCGTTAGTGATGTTTGTGATAGGCTTCTCCACCTTCGCACCGCCTGAAATAGTCACAGCTTGGCCAGGCTTGAGTGTAAATACCTTGTAAATGGTGTAGCCGCTGAATAGAAGGCTTAAAATCATCATGATTGATAGAACTTTTAGCAGTGTTTCTCTTTTAAACCATCGAATGATACAATTTTTTCTCATCGTAGTAGTCCTCCCCTGCTGTTGGACAGCAATGCGATGACAATTGGCACGAATGAGGTGATAACTGCGCCCACAACAAGGCGAAATAGCCATTTGTTCCTGTCTTTAGCCTCTGCCGAGTCATCCTCAAGGTCTTTGAGGCGTGATTCTATGTCTTTTTTGTATATTTCTAACGCGTAGATAGGCACAAAGTCCTTTTCTTTGCGCAATTCATGCTTGGTGATGGCGTCATCTATAATTTCCTTGACTTGCCATTTGTTTAGCGGTTGATTGTCCATACTGTTTTTCTCCTACAAAGCGGAAACCCGCCCGGTTTTTCTCCTTCTTTAGAGATTATACCCCGGACGGGCTACAGATAGGGTTGCTATTTACTCGCTAAACCCTAGATCCTCGTCTTTATTCTCCGCTTTGGCTTGGCGACCACGTCGTGCTGGCTTCTCTTCCTCCTTTGGAGCGGTATCCTTAGCACCAGTCGTGTACTGAGCTGGGCCACGGTACGCCTCGTTGAGCCACTTGCTGCGCGCTTGAACGTCTGCAAGCATACGAGCGCCATCAGAGCTGCTGTACTGAGCGTACTCCTTCCACATATGCTCAAGAGCCATGTAGGCGAGCCAGCCCTGCACTACCTTCTCCTCGCCTGCGTGGATGAGGAAAGCGCGTTGTGCCCCACGAATGGTCGTATTAGTGTACTCGTTAGGTTGGATGTGTTCCTCGTCATCAATGTGCATGTATGCAAACCCTGATGGATACGGAGCGTTGTTCTTGATAACAACCATGTCGTTTGGCTTGAACATGGCGTACACAATGTCACGGAACGTATCACCGTCCACAGCCTGTGTCGTTACAGCGTTACCAAGGATTTGATCCTCGGTTAGCCCTTGATTGATTTGATCCAGATTCATCTATTTTCTCCTTTCACCTTATAGTTGATCTGCGTAGTAATCTGCAATGTCAGTTAGACTAACATTCTTCCCAAAAGCCTTATGGTTGTACTCTGGGCGATTGGCTGATGTTGTTTTATTCGCTACACGGCTAGCTGTCTTCTCCCGTGACTTGTCCTGGCTAGAACGTCGCTTGTCGTCCTCTGTCTCAAACTCCTTGGGATTTTTTGCCTTGTAGATGAGGCCAGCTGTGTAAGAGCTAATGTTCTCACCCTTGTGTTTGCGGTTGTACTCGTCTCGAAAGTCAAGGATCTTATTTACTAGCTGCACGCTAGGGTCAGTGTTAAACTCCTCTGTGCCTGGCTTAGCCTTGATCTTTGGGACGATACCGTCGTCCTGGAGGCGATCCACATCAGCAATAATAGCATCAAGCTCTGCCTTTTCCTTCTCTGCTTTTTGCTGTGCTGCTAATACTTCTTCATAGTTGGCATCAAAAATAGGTTTCCCTTCTGCTGCCCCAAAGTTATAGTTGAAAAAGAAGACAGGACGGGTATCCTTAGTAGGTTTTGCTTTTCCAAAAAAAGCACACCAAGAAGCATTGATTCTCAGGTAGTACCCCCACCCTTCGAAATAGCGGGTATAAGTATAGTTTTTAAAACCAAATAGCTTGGTATTAAGGTTGTAATTACTTACCTTGAAAGCTGGGCTACTGGTCTCTATATACTTGATCTTATTGCTCTTATCCACCCCAAGAAAATAATCTACTTTCTCTACAGTAGTTTTTTCTTTTCTAAGAAAACCCAGTGGAGTCTCCAGGGTTTCATTCAGGTGAGAATCCTTCCAAGTCTCTTCCAACTTGGGCTGTGCAAAAGTAAAGAAAGAAGCACAGCAACATAAAACTATTAAAAATACTTTCATTTGTCTAATAATATAAAATTTTTGATTAAAAACTATTTTATGGCGCAAATATACAAAAAATAAAAATATAAAAATACAAAAACTTTTCCACATTATGTAAAGGTTTTTATATTTTCATTTATTCATAATTTATATTC
>CALIZK010000014.1:0-14685 GCA_938028635.1 uncultured Atopobium sp. | reverse complement strand
TATGTTGAGCAGGAGTTCTAGGGACAGTGGCCTTAACTCGATCAGATGCAGGGCGGTTCAGTGGCTGATCCTCATCAACTACAAGGATTTTCTCGGCACGCTCTGCTACTTCAGAAACGTTTTTTGCCAGCTCAGAGGATACCTCAGTGACCTTTTTAGAGAGCTCTTCTACCTTTGAATTTTTAGCCAGCTTGGCGATCTCAGCACCGATATCTTTTTTCTGTTCCACTGACACAAAAAATCCTCACACTTGTCCAAAATGTTCAAATAAATCATAGCATTAGCTACTTTGCTGTGTTAGTATGTGCAACTGTCCGTGTACCTGCAAGTATGTAAGGAGGCTTGTTCGATGCTTTTTTAATCTTCTCGTGAGCGTGTCACATGTCCACACCACGAGTTTGTCTGACATGTTCCACCACTAATCGAGGAGAAGTATGGAATCGAATAAGCTTTTTGCGGAAACACCACCATTTAAATTATTTTTACGAGCAGCCCTTCCGGGTGCTATTGCTATGCTTGCGTCGATGCTTTACGACACTGCAGATGGAATCCTTGTTGGACGCTATCTGGGTCAGGAATCCTTTGGCGCAGTAACCATTGCCATTCCACTGGTTATTCTCTGCTTTGCTGTTGCCGACCTTATTGGCGTTGGAGCCTCTGCGGTCATTGCCGTTGAGCACGGCAAGAAAAATCACCAGACAGCCAATAACATCTTTACCATTGCTTTTATCATGCTCGTTACCACTGGTGTTATCAGCGGCATTTTCTTCTACTTTTTTGCGCCAAACGTTCTGGCACTAATGGGTGCTCAAGGAAAGATTGCCGAACAAGGAGCCATCTACCTGCGCGTATGGACTCTCTTCTTACCCGTTATGTGCATCTCGTACGCCGTTGATAACTTCCTTAAGATTTGCGGAAAAATTAGACGCTCTACCAGTATTGCCTTTATTTCTGCAATTCTGGGAACCGTGCTTGAGTACTACTTCTTAGGTGTTTTGGGATTATCCGTTGAGTACGCAGCACTGGGTTACTGCATCTCAATTACCTTCTCGTCCCTTTATGGCATCTGGCCGTTTATTGGCAACAAGCAAATCCTTAAGTTTGTAAAGCCACACTTTAATTGGACACAAATCAAAGAAATCTTTGTAAACGGCTTCCCTATCTTTATGCAGAACATCTCAAGCAGGATTTATTCCCTGCTTATGAACGCTGCCCTGCTAAGCCTCGGCGGAGATATTGCCATTGCTTCTTATGGCGTGCTTCTCTATTCTGGCGGACTCATTCAGCCGCTCATTTATGGACAAGCTGATGCTATGCAGCCAGCCATTGGCTACAACTGGGGCGCAAAGAAAAAAGATCGAGTGCTTGCTATCGAGAAGTACATCTTCTCCACAGGCATTATTATTGGCATCTTTGCCTTCTGCGTCTCGTTCTTCTTCTCGGAGTTCTTGGTTAAGCTTTACCTACCCGAAGGAACGCAAGACCTGCTTAACATGGCCATCCCAGCTATGCGCATTCACGCTTTTATCTTTATTTTTAGCTGGATTACCATGTGCACCGAGAGTCTTGCCATTGCCCTGAAGCAGACAAAGATTTCCAATCTCTTGAGCCTTTTTATGGCACTTATCTTCCCTATCAGCTCACTGCTGATACTGAAGCCATTTGGTTTGGACGCACTTTGGTACGTGTCAGTTGTGTCCAATATACTCTCAGCACTGCTCTCTGTTGGCTGCCTCATCCACATCTATTGCAAGCACTTCAAGGGCATAGATACAAACGGTTCTAATGCCACAGACGATGCACAGGAAGAGAACTTCGAGCTCACCGATGCAGAGCTTGCCGAAGCAGAGCTTGCAGCATCCGAGCTCTCCAGCCCAGAAGAGCATGTAGACCCAGAATCCATCTCCCGAGCTCAATAGCCTGCGCACCCGGCATGCTCCGCACAACAACGCACTCCTCACAAAAACATGGCGAGAAGATCTTCTGATTCCAAGATCTTCTCGCCATAAACATAAGCGGTTATAGAGCGTCTACCTACAGCGCAGCAAGTGCCTGCTCGACGTCGTTGATAAGGTCTTCGGTGCCCTCAATACCGCAGCTCAGGCGTACGGTACCTGGGGTAATGCCTGCTGCCACAAGCTCCTCGTCAGTAAGCTGACGGTGCGTTGAAGAAGCTGGATGCAAACAGCAAGAACGAGCGTCTGCAACGTGTGTTGCAATAGAGAAGACCTTGAGGTTGCCCAAGAACTTCTCAGCAGCCTCGCGACCACCAGCAACGTCAACAGTGATAACACCGCAGGAACCGTTTGGCAGGTACTTCTGAGCCAGCTCGTAGTACTTATCGCCTGGAAGACCAGGGTAGCTTACGTGCGCAACCTTAGGATTGTTTACAAGCGCCTCGGCAACTGCCTGGCCATTCTTGCAATGCTGAGCCATACGAACGTGCAGAGACTCAAGGCCAAGGTTAAGATAGAAAGCGTTCTGTGGTGACTGAATGGAACCAAAATCACGCATAAGCTGAACGGTTGCCTTAGTAATAAAGGCGCCACCGTTACCAAAGGTATCTGCATACACAAGGTTGTGATATGAAGGGTCAGGCTGAGTCAGACCTGGGAACTTATCTGCGTGAGCAGCCCAGTCAAAGTTGCCACCGTCAACAATGGCACCGCCAACAGCAGAGCCGTGACCGTCCATATATTTGGTTGTTGAATGGGTCACAATATCTGCTCCCCACTCAAGAGGACGGCAGTTCACAGGTGTGGCAAAAGTATTGTCAACAATCAGAGGTACACCATGATCATGAGCAACCTTTGCCCAACGCTCAATATCAAGAACAACCAGTGCAGGGTTTGCAACAGTCTCACCAAAGACGCACTTTGTATTTGGTCTGAATGCTGCGTTAATCTCCTCGTCAGTTGCATCTGGTGAGATAAACGTACACTCAATACCCATCTTCTTAAGAGTGATAGCAAACAGGTTAAAGGTGCCGCCATAAATGGTAGACAGGGAGATAAAATGATCTCCAGCCTCAGCAATATTAAAGACGGCAAAAAAGTTTGCGGCTTGACCAGAAGACGTCAGCATTGCAGCCGTACCGCCCTCAAGAGAACAAATCTTTGAAGCTACAGTATCCAGCGTTGGATTTTGAAGACGAGAATAGAAATAACCCGCAGCCTTGAGGTCGAACAACTCTCCAAGCTGCATCGACTCGTCATATTTGAACGTGGTTGATTGAATGATAGGCACTTGCCTAGGCTCACCGCAACCAGGCTGATAACCGCCCTGTACGCAGCGAGTCTCGATGCTCTCAGACATAGCATCCTCCCTCATAATCATCATCCACGCCGCGCAAACGTCTCTGCGCTCCAAACGTGGACTATGTGATTACCTTAGGATACTAGTCTCTCTACCCTCAATCACACGCTCAATCAAAACTTTTTCATGTTCTGAAACAATTGCGAGATCTGAGGTAACATCTCTGAAGTCCATAGAATCTTTCCACTCTTTGACCAGAGAAATATTGCGCTGAGCTGTGCAAATAGCGCTGAGCTCAGAGTCAATGTCTTGCATAATCTGGGTGTAATTTGCACGTTTCTCGCCCAGCATATCACTGAGGTGGAAAAGAATGTGCTCAACTTCACGAACTTCTCGCCTTGCATGGTGTACCTCAGAGAAGCTAGTCATATCCAGACCAAAGAGGCGCGCGTCAATGGTCTCAAGCATGTAATCAAAGCGGCTGCTAATGTCTTCAAACGAGAGGCCATCTTTTAGTACCGCGTCTGACCATGCAGGCTCAAAGAGCTCATCCAGCGCACAGCGCAGACTGCGACGGACGGCCTTCTTGCGCAGACCCTCGCAAATGCGATCGCGCTCAGACTCGCGAGCTGCCTCGACAGCACTGACCAGCTTGGAGCCTTGAGAAAGCTCTCCGGACTCCATCAAATCTGCAACGGTATCAGAGAAGCCGTCAATCTCGCGAAGGCGCGTAGTTGCACCAAGCATTAGCCTATAAACAGGCTCAGCAATCTCAACTGCTTCCTCATTAAGAAGTGGCGAGAAGAACTTGGTAAGCAGCTGGGTTCCTCTAAGAGCAAACCTAAATGCTGCGATAACTGCAGGGTCTTCTGGATGAGCGCGGAACTCTGTGTATGCATCTTCCAGATTGGTTGCTGCATGAGCGCATGCCTCATCAAGAGCGTCAAGCGTTTCCCAAGGCTGAGTTGAAGGACCACTGACCAGCCAAAGAAGCTTACCGTGAGGCTCGCGAACATCTCCAAGCTGCTTCCAGACACACTTCTGTTGATTACAAAGCGAACCACGTACGTCAATAGCGCACACAGCGCCCTTTGTCAGCGGAAGTTCAAATCCCAGCAGAGTCTCTGCAACATAACCCAAAAATGGGGCGTGACCAACAAGAATAAGCGTTTCTGCATCAGCGTGCTCAAGCTCTGCCTGAAGTGCAGGAAGATCTTGATCGTAAAGGGAGTCATGAATCTCCAGACCTTCTGCATCCAGCGCCTCTGCCACAATCTCTGCAGTTTCAAGTGCACGAAGAGCAGGACTTGTCCAAATCTCGGCCTCTTCACCCTCTGGTCCCAACAGCCCAAAGATGTGAGGATAATTGGCAGATAAAGCCCTCTGACCAGCACGTGTGAGCTCTCGACTCATGTCTTCAGAGCCACGTTCAGATACACCATGTCGTACAAGAACCAAAGTCTTTACCATGTTTACCTCCGCTGGTCATCTGCAGAAAGCTGCTCCTTATAGCGTAATAGGAGGCCCGCGCAATTTTGCACGAACGTCCTATTTTTACTGCCAACGGGCAAATATATCGGTATATGGCGAGAAAAACTTTTATCTCGCATCTCTGCTATGCAGTTTTTGCATAACGACTATGCATAACCTGCACGCAAAAATCCAACTAGAAAGACTTAGCAACTATGGCAGTTAGGCTAGCGCGCCAATCGCGTTCCCCTATACCACCTGTGAACTGCAATCTTAGAAGTCGGCGTTACCTACCGTGCGAGGGTGAGGAATAACGTCGCGAATGTTATCCACACCAGTGAGGTACATAACAAGGCGCTCAAAGCCAAGGCCAAAGCCCGAGTGAGTGCAAGAGCCATAACGACGAAGATCCAAGTAATACTTATAGTCGTCGGGATTCATACCAAGCTCAACAATGCGTTTCTCCAGAAGCTCAAGTCGATCTTCTCGCTGTGAGCCACCAATAATCTCACCAATACCTGGAACAAGGCAGTCAGCTGCGGCAACAGTCTTACCGTCATCGTTAAGACGCATGTAGAAGGCCTTGATTTCTGCTGGATAATCAGTGACAAAGATCGGCTTTCCAAAGTGCTGCTCGGTGAGGTAGCGCTCGTGCTCAGTCTGAAGGTCAATGCCCCACTCAACAGGATACTCAAACTTCTGACCAGCCTTTACTGCCTCCTGCAGAATCTCAATTGCCTCGGTGTAAGAAACACGAGAGAACTGGGAAGTTGCAACGTGGTTCAGGCGCTCAAGCAGACCCTTATCCACAAACTTGTTAAGCATCTCAAGCTCATCTGGGCAGTGCTCAAGAACATACGCAATAACGTAGCGGAGCATCTCTTCTGCAACATCCATGTCCTGTGCAAGATCACAGAAAGCCATCTCTGGCTCAATCATCCAGAACTCTGCAGCGTGGCGGCGTGTGTTGGAGTTCTCTGCGCGGAACGTTGGACCAAAGGTATACACGTCACCAAAGGCCATTGCAAAGTTCTCTGCCTGAAGCTGTCCAGAAACGGTAAGGTGAGAAGACTGACCAAAGAAGTCCTTTGAGTAGTCAACATCGCCCTTCTCGGTACGTGGAACGTTGTTCAAATCAAGTGTAGTGACGCGGAACATCTCTCCTGCACCCTCAGCATCGGATGCAGTGATGATTGGGGTGTTCACGTATACAAAGCCGCGATCCTGGAAGAACTGATGGATGGCAAAGGCAGCCACAGAACGGATGCGGAAAACCGCACGGAACATGTTGGTGCGAGGACGAAGATGCTGTTGCGTACGAAGGTACTCGAGAGACTGACGCTTCTTCTGCATTGGATAATCTGGGCTGGATGGTCCTTCAATCACAATGCTCTGAGCCTGTAGCTCAATAGGCTGTGGGCGATCAGGGGTAAGCTCAAGGACGCCTTCGATAATCAGAGCAGCGCCAACGCCACAAGAAGCAACCTCCTCGTAATTGCCAAGGTTCTCACGATTCATAACAACCTGTAGGTCTTTGAAGCAGCTACCGTCATTAAGTGTGACGAAGCCAAAATTCTTCATATCCCTTACTGAACGTACCCAGCCGGCCACGGTAACTTTTTGGCCACCAAGTTGCTCTGCATCTGCGTACAATGCAGAAATCGTGATGCGCTCCACGGGCATACCCTCCTTGTAACTCACTCTGCAGGCTTTTCCTGCGCTCTGCAGGACTATCCTGCGAGACGAACAAATATCTATTTAGAATACCGCATAACCACATGGCAAACGTTCACTTTTATATATCTGGCGGTATTTACGCTAATCTCACACAGCCAAGCCGGCACGCCATAAAACGGCGCGCCATAAACACCGCGCCCTAAAACACATAGATGCAATTCGGCTAAACTAGTGCAGTAGAACATATCTACAAAGTGCCGACGCGTTAAAAGGCCTGCTAAAGGAGAAACCATGGAAGACTACAAGCGCGAATTTATTGAGTTTATGGTCCAGAGCAACGTACTTAAATTTGGTGATTTTACGCTTAAGAGTGGTCGCAAATCTCCTTTCTTCATGAACGCCGGCGCCTATGTCACTGGCGAGCAGCTCCACAAGCTGGGTCTTTATTACGCTCGCGCCATTCACGACAACTTTGGCCTGGATTTTGATGTAGTTTTCGGTCCTGCTTACAAGGGCATTCCCCTTTCTGTAATCACTGCAATGGGCATCAATGAACTCTATGGCAAACAGGTTCAGTACTGCTCCAACAGAAAAGAAGCAAAAGATCACGGTGCTGATGCTGGCATGCTTTTAGGAGCAGAGCTCAAAGACGGCCAGAGAGTAGTCATGGTTGAAGATGTCACTACCTCTGGCAAGTCTATTGAAGAGACCTATCCTCTAATTACCTCTATTGCAAACATCGAGGTAGTTGGCCTTATTGTCTCGCTCAATCGTATGGAAGTTGGCAAGAGCGGCAAAGTTGCAGCTCTCCAGGAAGTCTCCGAGCGCTGGGGCATGCCAACCGCAGCCATTGTCTCCATGGATGAGGTTGCCGAGGCACTCTACAACAAAGAGGTTGGCGGCAAAGTTATTATCGACGACACCTTGAAGGCCTCCATTGATGCCTACTACCAGCAGTATGGCGTTAAATAAGGCGAGAAAAACCTCTGCGTAGAAACCTGACTTATGACTCTAACTCAACTTAAATACGTTCTTGCTATTGCTAAGGCAGGCACTATTAACGCCGCAGCTAAACAGCTTTTTATCTCGCAGCCTACTCTAAGTAGCGCAGTCAAAGAGCTTGAGGCCGAGCTGGGAATCTCCCTTTTTAACAGAACCAGCAAGGGCGTTGAGCCTACCGCAGATGGCGAGGAGTTTTTGAGTTACGCCAGGCAAGTTGTCATGCAGACGGACCTCATTGAAGAGCGCTATCTGGGCACCGCTCCCGCCAAACAGCGCTTCTGCGTTTCTTGCCAGCACTATTCCTTTGCCGTTGAGGCCTTTGTCAACCTGATTAAAGAGCACGGCGGCTCAAAGTACGACTTCCGTATCAGAGAGACGCAGACGTACGAGATTATTGAAGACGTCTCCAAGCTGAGAAGTGAAGTAGGCGTCCTTTACCTCAACTCGTTCAACGAGCGCGTTATTAGAAAAACGCTGCAGGACCAGGGCTTGGTTTTCTCACCATTGTTTAAATGCAAGCCAAGCGTCTTTGTGGGAAAAGATAACCCGCTGGCAAAGCGCTCCTCGGTAACACTCAACGATCTTGCCCCCTACCCTCGCCTTTCGTACGAGCAGGGCGAGCACAATGCGTTTTATTTCTCCGAGGAGCTTCTGGCAACACTTGATCGCGATAAGGACATCATGGTCCGAGACCGCGCCACTATCTTCAACCTGATTATTGGCCTAAACGGCTACACCATTAGCACTGGCCTTATTAATGAGGAGCTCAACGGACCAAACATTGTTGCAATTCCTCTGGCTGTTGATGATTACATGGAAGTTGGCTACGTTACCCACGACGAGAAGAGCCTCTCGCCCTTTGGCGAGCTCTACATTGACGCGCTCAAGCGCTGCTGCCAAGCAGTTACGTGGGTGTAAGGTTTTATAACTATCATTCCACATGGACACTTAGCGCAATAACGTGCGTTTATTTATGTTTAATTAAAAAGAGCATGGAGCCCCGACTTACGTGGTGGATTTGCCAAAGTTAATTAGGACTTACTATGGTATCTCATGATTTTAGAGACCTTAACTTGAAAATGCACAAGCTCCCAAAAGGAGCTTGTGCATTACTTCAATTCTGGATATTCCTTTACTACTAATTAAATACAGTATATTTTTATATGTCTATCCTTTTCACGATATTCCTCAACTATTATAAAAATCAATTGATACTACGAATATAAGCCCTTTTTTACACTTTCCTTAACCAACTTTTCAGTCAGTTCCCATAACTCTTTAGATTCACTTTTTATAAATTTTTTCTTTTCTAATACCATGTCTGAACTAATATTATCTGGATTGTAATTACATTCTGACACTTCCAAGTGATTTATTAGTGGTACCAATGCGTCAATAACTCTTGCATATCTAGCCTCAGCACTTTGTCCTTTTTCAAACTCTAGCCAAGATTTTTTCATATTCAAATATTTTTCTTCTGGAAGGATGCTCATTGTTTTTTCAATAGATTCTAGCTCTCTATCATGAGAGTGAACTTTCTTTTTATCGTCAAAGACCCAAGTATCTCCAGCATAAATCTCACCTAGATCATGAATCAATAACATAGAAATAACCTTTTCCATATTCAATTTTTCAGGATAATAATCTTGAAGAACAATTGAAGCTATTGCACTTTGCCAAGAATGCTCAGCGCTATTTTCAAATCTTCCGTCAAGGGTTTTATTAAATCTTGTTACTGACTTTAATTTCTCTATTTCTTTAATAAAATCAACTATATTATTCAAATTATTCATTGATACTGTACCTTCTCTAATATTTATTTACCATTAAATTTTTTGATTATTGTATTTAAACTCTTGCTTGTAAATAAACAAAAATATAGTCCATCTTTTCCTCCAACTGGGATAATTTTAACAATCTGATTCATAGCCGTAATTATAAATGGTACTACCGTATTCTTAAGAAGATTTAACTTCCTTTTCATTTATAGTTTGAATGTAAAAAAGCATCAAAGCCTAAATTATTGGCTAAAATCTTTACCTGATCCATAAATTCGTCCTCCGAGAATACCAAGGGATATTCAATACGAATAACTGAAATTGCCCTAACCACATATGACGGTTATCTGAAAAAACATGGTATTACGCCACAACATCCCAATGCTCATGGCAATCAAACAAGTGTGATAGATGTCACTATAGAAGTTAAAAATGATAGAGAAGAGACTGAGCCTGTAGGAGGAATAGATTTTCTCGGCACGATTTTAATTCCACAAGCCAACAACACCTACTACATTTGCGATTTAGGAAATGAAAACTCCCTTTGGCCGCTTTAGTTGCACTTGTAGGCCTAAATTCAAACGCTATCATTCAACATAGGCACTTAACTCAATAATACAAATTAATTCATATTTAATTAAAAATATCCAAGTCAAACATCTCAATATATAGAAATCTATTTTTATTGAATAAGTTTCAAAAATAACAAAATTACTTTAACCGATAAAAATATACCGTTCACAGAATCATTAATCTGTATGGCATTTTAAAGCTTATGATAAAGACAAGTTAAGGTCTAATCATGGGGTTAGCCAAACTTAAAAACTAAGGAGGCGTTTATGAATCGCCAAAAGGTTTTGAAACTATTTACAGTCTTATCTATCTTTCTTTGTATTTTAGCAGTCCAAAATGTTGCTTATGCAAGCACGGAGGATACGCCTTTTAATTTCTATTTTTACGCCTGCAACACTCAAGGAACATCAGGCCGCACAAAAGACACTAACTCAATGAGTTATATTAGAATTGATCGCATTGATCCTAGTAGCGTTCGCTTTTACATTGACGGTTCCTATAGTCTATGGAGCGGATATGTAAATAAAACGAGAAACGACCACGCAACTATTAGTCACACAGGTCATTTTAATATCCACAACTATGTTTATGAAGCTGGTATGCGCTATGCCAGGATGACAGCTTGGGGCTGCGACGGAAACGGCGTCGTAAACGGAGTTTGGAGCCCCGACTCACGTGGCGGATTTACCGAAGTTAATTAGGATTTGCTATGGTATCTCATGATTTTAGAAACCTTAACTTGAAAATGCACAAGCTCCCAAAAGGAGCTTGTGCTTTGGCAGTATTAATTACTTTTATCATCATTGCTGGATTTTTTTATTTTTATGATCTAGCCCAAAAACAGGCTCAGCAAGAACTCTTTGCGCAACAAGTTACACAAAGGCAAAACGAAGCTTCAGCGCTTTATAAAATTGGCGATACTGTACAACTAACTGGACTTGATCAAGAAGGAGGTAATCCAGCTGAGACTCCTTTTGGGGCTTATCTACCATGGATTGGTACAATAGAGGTAACGGTAACAGACGTAACCCTTTATCATTCTATAGACGAAGCAGGATTTACCTCTGAAGCACTTAACCATTCGTCAGCACCGGAAAATGCAAATAGCTTGTATCTAGTCTATACGCTTCATTTTAAAAACATAGATGCTGTTCAAAAACGCACCTCAAACGGGATGAGCTCTATATTACTTTCTAGCTACTCAATTAATGCCGAAGGACACGATATTTTCATGTCCCAAATCACACCTGAAAATGCCCGAATTAGCAGTTCGGAAGTGGAAAAAGAAAAAGGATATTTTTGGATTAATGCAGGAGATGAATGTGACGTCAAACTTGCCTTTGTACTATCTCCAGAAGAGATGAGAGATATTACTTCTATTCATCTGGCAGATATGGGAGGAATTTATTCAAACGCAAAGTTAGTTGATATACAGTCTGCATTAAAAAGTGATAAGTAGGTGTTTGCTATGAATTCATTGTTCAAGTCTGAATTTAAGCGACAACTTACCCATAACCCATTATTTTGGATATGTATTGCAATTGGCGCCTGTCTTGCACTACTTGCTGCTTGGATTGAAATACAAATTGAATTAAATACCTTGGAAGCAACTCTTCAACAGGGAAATCATCTTTCCTATAACACTTTGCTTTCTGTCATTTCTGCTTATACTGCTTGGATTCCCACACGAATCGGAGATTTTTACAGTGGACTGTACTATCTCTTATGGCCGCTCTTAGCTACCATCCCAACTGCTTGGATACTAAGCAACGATTCAAAAGAAGGAGTGCTTGAACAGCAATGTCTTAGAATTAAAAAAGCTAGTGTTATCAGGATAAAACTATATGTAAGCTTTGTTTCTGGAGGTATTTGCTCTGCCTTACCTCTTGTCCTTAATTTTTTAGCTGTAATTTGTTTCTTACCGTTATCTACGCCAAAAATTTACGATGAGATATATACCGCAGTCCCAATGAACTCTTTATTCTCAGGACTCTTTTATAACTCTCCTCTTGCTTATGTCATTACTCTATCCGTATTAGCCTTCATAATTGGAGGGCTGTTTTCCTGTGTTGTTTCTCTTTTCGCAAGTTTATCTAAAACCAAATTCCAAGCAATTTTTGTTTCTTATTTTCTGCTGCATCTATTAGCGTTCCTAGGCTCACAATTTTCTGCAATCCTCTTCTCTGCTCAATTAAGAGAAGTGGGACAAAATTCTTTTATTAAGTTGAATTTCTTTCAGTTGATAAGTTCTGAATATGCTTCAACAAAACTTGGATTCTATTGCTTCTGTTTTGTTTTGCTATTACTGGTTATCTTCATTTCTTACAAAAAGACTTGTAGAAGTGATCTGCTATGAAACATCAAATTTCAAGGAACTTCACTCAGCTTTTTGATGTGCATAAAAATCTTCTAGTAGCGCTTTTTGCGATGTTGCTATCTTGTACTGCGTTTATTTCTTCTTTTGCACAATTCAGCTTAATTACACAAGGAGGATATTCATTTTCTTTAGGTGATTTGATTATCGCAACATTTTTCGGATCTGCCCACACGTTCTCTATAGAGTGGACCGCACTCTGCATCTCTTTTCTTCTTATAGTCATTATTTCAAGCTCAGACAAGAATGAACATTTTTCTATTCAACGCATAATGAGATTTGAGAAGAAAACTAGATTTTGGATTTATAGCTATATAAATATAAGCGTATCTTGTCTCGTTTTGATTGCCGTCTATATAATGACATACGTTGTTTTACTTATTTGTACAGGCAACAGCCTTACTATTGCTACACTAAATGTAAATATCTTCATTAACCATACCGTTCAAGCTAGTACAGAATTTTCACTCACAGCCCCAGAAGTATTAGTCCTTCTCGGCATTTATTATCTTGGTCTCTTGTTCTTTTGCTCTATTTACAAAGTAATAAAACTCTATACTCACAATTCACTAGCTGTATTACTAAGCGTAGCACTACTAGTTTTAGGAGAGTTTTTTCCTGAACTTCCATTCCCCTCTACATTAATGACTTTTTCGAGACTTCTTCCTTTTAATCCAGAAGGATATAGCCCTGTATATACAACTTTATATTTTCTTGTTGGAATCATTTGCTTAAACATTTTTGGCCTCATTGGAACTAAAAATACAGAGTTTGGTGGTCATTATGAGAAACTCTAAAGTAATTCCATTTGGTCCTTTTATCTATTCATTACGTGGTCCATTTTGTATCTGTACCATCTTAATGGCACTTATCGTTGCTACATCTCTTGTAGTGTTCAATCGCTCGGCAACAAGTAATCCAACATTTGCAGATAACGTATCAAGTCTATTTGCTGGAATGCCACAGATATCGCAAAGCATTCCTTCAAATGCTGCTCTGCCAAAAATTAAAATTCCTTTTGCCTGGTTAATACTTGTTTTACTTCCCCATCTAATGTGTTTTCTGGCAGTCTCCAGGTCACTAAGAAAAGATATGTATCTTGTTATGTCCTCCTCAAAGAGTTTCTATCCAATTCTTCTAACAGTAAGTTGTGTGACAGCAACTGGGCTTTATTGGATAATAGCGGGAGTTTTAATCCTCTTATTTACACTGCTTCACGGTGGAGAAATTCTACCAACTACGACATTAAGCTTAGAAATTCTCGAAGGTTTTGACGCCTCAACATTACCTGCAAATACGGTAAGTATTGTCCCATTGATTGGATCTCTATTTATTACTTCACTATCTCTTATAACACTTCAATGTTCAGCAGGATTATTCATTAAAGAGTGGCCTCCTCTCTTTTTAATAATTTCCTGGATAGTTTCCTCAATTTTCAAATTACATCCTATCCTTATTGGCAACTACATGATGTTTTCTCGAAGTTCTCTCTATATTGATTCAGCTAGCAGGGAGATTGTTGAAGGTAACCTCTGCGCAGGAGTCAATCCATTCTGCACGTTAGTTTTTTGTATTGGCTCCTTAGGTATTTTTCTTTATCTGTCTCTTTCACGCTTTAAGAACATTGATCAGTTTGGCGGTGAGTAAACATGTCGTACATTTCAGTTGAACATCTAACAAAAGAAATCGGAAACGATACTGTTCTCAAGGATGTCACATTATCCCTGGAAAAGGAAAAGATAATTGGTCTCGAAGGCCAAAACGGCTCTGGTAAAACAATGCTTATGCGAGCGGTCTGTGGTCTTATTAAACCTACCCAAGGATATGTTTCTATTGAAAACAAAAAGCTCTGGGATGATATAGATTTTCCACCAAGTGTTGGCCTGCTCCTAGAAAAACCGGCACTTCTCAGCTCATATAGCGGTCGTAAGAACCTAGAGATTCTCTCGTCAATAAAACAAATTGCGTCTGAACAAGATATTGATGCTGCAATTGAAAAAGTGGGACTTGATCCTAAAGACAAAAGACCTGTTAGAAAATACTCCCTTGGCATGAAGCAACGCTTAGGAATTGCCATGGCGTTTTTTGAGCAGCCAGATTTAATTATTCTTGATGAGCCAACAAATGCCCTTGATGAAGACGGTGTCCATATGCTCACTGAGCTCATTGTTGAACAAAGAGATAGAGGTGCAACACTTCTCATCTCAAGTCATGATGCTGAGTTCTTAGAGATTGTCTGCGATGTAATTTACAAAATGAAGCTCGGTAAAATTATCGAGAAGATCGACGTGCAAAGACGTGCATCATGAAACTAAAAAGCAAAATACCATTATTCGCAATTGCCATAAGCTTTGTACTGGTTTGTGCTCTTGGATACAGAGTTTGGTGGGTAAATACCCATGCACTAACTATCCCCGAAGAGATTTATCAAATGGGAGAATGGGTCCCTCTTGACGGAAATTTTCATTATTCGTCTTCTGAGAATACAAAGGGATATTCAATACGAATAACTGAAATTGCCCTAACCACATATGACGGTTACCTGGAAAAACATGG
>CALIZK010000013.1:0-9960 GCA_938028635.1 uncultured Atopobium sp. | reverse complement strand
TCCGCCAACAGCCTTACCGTCCTTATCGGCAATGAGCGTTGGAAGCGAGCCGTCTACCAGGGCACATGCCACGACATCCCAGCCAGAATCGCGATTCTCTGGAACCAAAATGGTGTCGTTAAAAAGAATCAGGCTGGTAGGAGTTCCCTCAACCTCAAACAGAACGCTCTTAGTTCCCGAGTCACTCGTACGAACAACAGCAGTTTTGCCGTCGCTTTGCTTCTCCAGAGAGTACTTCATGCCATGGAAGGTAACTGAGCCGTCAACTGCCTGCTCATCCTGCTGTTTCTCGTCAGCATAGGCGGACTGAGTCTGCTTTGGCTGCTGGCTTGCCGATTCACTCTTAGTGCTTGTAGCGCAACGAACAATAAAGAACAGAGCAGTAAGCACAACAATAGCTGCGACCACCAAGATGATGACCGATTTTCTATTTGGAGGTTCTGGCGTGTTATCGGCCTGTCGTGGGCTCTGAGGAATTTGTGCGCCCTGACCAGCACGAAGCGTTGAAATGTTCTTCATGTCAACCGATGAAGCCTCAGGGGTCTTCTCGCCAGATGAACTTGTTCTCATGTGGTTTGCCATGCTTAAACCTCCCGACGTGCTTCAATTGCACGTCCCA
The DNA here is from genome assembly GCA_938028635.1 of uncultured Atopobium sp. Lineage (GTDB taxonomy): Bacteria > Actinomycetota > Coriobacteriia > Coriobacteriales > Atopobiaceae > Lancefieldella. The sequence goes on along the minus strand of CALIZK010000013.1, from coordinate 9,341 downwards.
ATGTTACCTCATCTGCGTACTCAAGATCTCCGCCTACGGGAAGTCCGCTTGCTAGTCGGGTAACCGTCATTCCAAGCGGATTGATAGTTCTGGAGAGATACGTTGCGGTTGTTTCTCCCTCAACGTCCGGATTAGTTGCCAGAACTACCTCGGTAACGGTGCCATCGGCCAAGCGGGACAGCAACTCGCGCACGTGGAGCTGCTCGGGACCAATCTTGTCCATAGGCGAAATTACTCCGCCCAGAACGTGGTAAAGGCCGTGAAACGCACCGGTACGCTCGATTGCCGAGACATCCTTAGGCTCGGAGACCACGCAGATTTTACTGCGATCCCTGGAAGAGTCCAGGCAGATGTCGCATTCGTCGCGCGTCGCGTAGTTGAAGCAGATAGGGCAAAAATGCACCTGCTGCTTAAGCTCCAAGATAGCCTGCGCCAAACGGCGAGCCTCCTCGGAATCAACCTCTAGAAGATGGTAGGCTATGCGCTGAGCAGACTTTGGACCAATGCCTGGTAGTCGGCCTAACTCGTCAAGCAAACGCTGCAGCGCGCGACCATCATTTGTGGTATCAAACGCCATGAATTAGAACAGTCCTGGAATATTCAGTCCGCCAGTTACTGCGCTCATCTGGGCAGATGCCTGAGACTCAGCGGACTCAAGAGCATCATTTACAGCAGCCAGAATCATGTCCTGGAGCATCTCGATATCCTCAGGATCAATTGCCTCAGGATCAATGGTGATGTTAGTCAGACGCAGGTCACCGGATGCGGTTACCTTAACAGCGCCGCCACCAGCACTTGCGGTTGCCTGCATAAGGGAAGCCTTCTGCTGGGCCTCCAGCAGTTGCTCCTGCATTTTGCGAGCCTGAGCCATCATCTGATTGCGGTTCATGCCGCCCATGTTAAATCCACCACGTGCCATATGTTCTCCTATCGTCGTATCTATTTTAGACAAGTTGCGCTTTTTGCGCTGGCGCATGAGGATCCATGCACCAAAGCGTCATATCGCGAGAATATCGCGAGAAGTTCTAGTTATTTGCATGGTCTACGGGAGTTTCGGCATCCAGCTTCTTCTCTACCGACAAAGAAACCGCTGGTCCAAATACCTTTTCAAGCATGTCTGCCACGCTGTTGAGCTCTGGTGGAAGCGCTGAACGAGCAGCAATATCCTCTGGTGAAGCTGGTACTGGAGCAGGCTTTGGAGCCGGAACTGGTTCGGGGTCAGGCGCTGCGGGTGCAGGTGCTGCGGGTTCAGGCGCCGGCGCGGGTTGCGGCGCGGGTGCAACTGGAGCCGCTGGTGTAGGTACAGCCGCAGGCGCAACTGGAGCTGAAGCGACATCTTCAGCGGAATCGTCCAAAACTGCAGCTACATCGTCATCGCTGTAAGGTACCTGATCGTAGTCGAAAGCCTCAGTAGGCGCACTGCCAGACGCAGGCTCATCCCAAGGCATCGGATATGACGCCTCTGGCGCTGGTGCATCGGGAGCTGCAGGCGCTGGAGCAGACACAGGTACCTGAGCGGGAACAGCGGCAGGAGCGGGCTGCGCAACTGGCTCAGGAGCTGGTGCGACAGGCGCAGCAGGAGCCACTGGAATTGCAGGCTCGGGTGCAGGAGCCGGAGTCGGCACCTGAGCTGCACGTTTTTCTCGAGAGATTGCCGTTGCAGCAAGGCTCGACTCAACATATTTGATGCGACGCGGGCCCATGACCTGGGCAACGCACTCTTTTACAAACTCGGAAACTGCCGGCGCGCTGAGCATCCTCATAGCAAACGAGGAGCCCTTGGGAAGCGTAACTACCAGCTCAGAGCCGTCATCGGACTCAAGCGTTGAGCTGACCAGCAGCGCTGCATGAGCGGCGTTCTTAGACGCACAAACCTTGCCAACTTCTTTCCACTGTCTGACGAGAAGTGCGTCTGCCTGGTCAACTTCCTTTGGAGCAGGCACAGGCGCAGGCTGGGGCGCAGGCGCTGGTTGCGGAGCTGGCGCGGCTGCGGGTGCTGGTGCAGGCTGCGGTGTTGGAGCTGGCGCAGATGCAGGCACAGCGACTGATGCAGGAGCCGGAGCTGGCGCTGGGGTTGCAACTGGAGCAGGAGCCGGCTGTGGAATCGGAGCGGGTGCGGGAGCTGGAACTGGTGTAGGAGCCGCTACAGGTACGGGAGCCGGCGCGGCAACAGGAGCTGGCTGTGGAACCGGAGCAGATGCGGAAGCTGCGGGTTTCTCGCCAGCAGGAACAGCAACAACACCGTTTGCAAGCTGCTGCTCAAGAACTGCCACCCTATCTGCCAGCGCTTCCAATGAAAGCTCCGTATTAGGTCGTGCCAGCTTGGTAAATGCAACCTCCAGGACAAGTCGCTGATTCACGGCGGTGCGCATCTGATTTGCGGCGTCACCCAAAACGGTCAGGACTCTGGAGAGCCTATCAACCGAACCAAATGCCTGAGCCTCTTTGGTAAGCTGCTCGGTTGATGCGGTGGAATTTGCCAGCGCAGGAGAATCAACGCCTACAGCTGCGGCAATGTAAAGATCCCTTACGTGGACGGCAAGCTCACGCGTGAACTGCAGCAGATCTTTTCCGCCTTCAAACAGCGTATTTACCGTGGTAAAGAGTGAAGAAATGTCGCGCTGAGCCAGAGCCATCGCAGCATTGTTAATAAGAGAACCGGACGACTGACCCAAAACGTCGCGAACCGTCTGCTCAGAAATGACGCCGCCGCCATAAACGGAGAGCTGCTCAAGAGAAGAGAGGGCATCGCGCATACCGCCGCGTGCATGACGAACAATAAGATCAATAGCTGCGTCTTCGTAGGTAAAGCCCTCGTTTTTGCAGACGTTGACCAGGTGTTCTGCCATCTCGTCAGCAGCAATGGAGCGGAAGTCAAAGCGCTGCACGCGGGACAGAATAGTTGCAAGAATTTTCTGAGGATCGGTGGTACACATGATAAACGTCACGTGTGAAGGAGGCTCCTCCAGCGTCTTAAGCAGGGCGTTAAACGCCGCCGAGGTAAGCATGTGCACCTCGTCGATGATGTAAACCTTGCCCTTGCCGCGCACAGGAGCGTAACTAGCGCGAGAAATAATCTCCTCTCGCACGTTGTCAACACCGGTGTTAGAGGCGGCGTCAATCTCGAAGACGTCTGGATGCTGACCGGCAGCAATCAGCTGACAGTCCTCACAAGTGCCGTCGGGCAGGTGACCAGGAGCCTCGTGACAGAGGATGGCTTTTGCCAGCAAACGAGCCATAGTGGTCTTACCTGTGCCGCGAGGTCCGCAGAACAGGTATGCGTGGCTAAGCTTTTGCTCCAAGACCGCTCGCTCAAGGGTGCCGACCACATGCTTCTGGCCAACTACCTGCTCAAACGTTTGCGGGCGATACTTTGTATACAGTGATTCCATTCGTCCTCCGACGGCAGATTTTTCACTTTCAAGTATACCCTCTGAGTTGAGAGGGTTTCTCGCCAAACAAAAACGGGGCAGCCGAAGCCACCCCGATTCTGTACTCTGCGGTCTTTGCGCGAGCAAATACCTGCTACTCTGCAGCCTCTTCGGTTGCAGGTGCCTCGACCTCAGCCTCAGCCTCTGGCTCTGCAGCTGGTGCGTTCTTTGCGAACTCAGCAGCACGCTTTGCCTTCTCAGCAGCCTTAGCCTCAGCAGCAGCCTTACGAGCAGCCTCCTGCTCAGCAGCCTTAGCAGCCTTTGCCTCCTTGGCAGCCTTAGCAGCCTCGAGAGCAGCGTTTGCTGCGCCACCGAACTTGTCGGCGAAGCGCTGGACACGTCCACCAGTATCGACAAGCTTCTGCTGACCCGTATAGAATGGGTGGCACTTGTCGCAGAGGTCAAGACGCATCTCTGGAACAGTTGCGTGTGTGGTCCAGGTATTTCCGCAGGTGCAGCGAACGGTGCACTCTACGTACTCTGGATGAATACCTTGCTTCATGCAGGACTCCTTACATCGGCCCTGGTTTCCGACCAGAGCAGGGGTGTCTTTATGAGCACGTGCTCAATCAAGACAATAAGCTGAAAAAGTATAGCAGAACAACACTTTTGTTGCTAGAAGTACTTGGCGAGAAATTCACATTTTGTGCAGATAATTCTTGTGTGCGACAACTGTGCAACAACTGCAAAACAACTTTTTTCTTACTCACGACAACTTTAGAGATATGCCCAATGGGCTAAAATCCAATACGTCATAAAAAGCTGGTCCACAGCACCTCGGAGGCATAATGTTTTTATCGATTGATGTGGGTAACACGCAAACTGCCATTGGTTTATTTGACAGCGAAGGCACTATGGTGCGCGGCTGGAGAATGCCTACTGATCAAAGCGACACCTCCGACATTCTGCACGGCCGTCTCTTCACGTTCTTCCAGAAAGATGGACTAAGTCTAGACGACGTTGAGGCGGGTGGACTTTCGTGCGTGGTTCCTGTTATCACACGTGCTTGGCAGCGCTGCTTTGAGCTGCTGCTTAACAAGCCTCTGACCCGCATTAACGCGCTTTCCACGGATAAGATTCGCTTCAATATCCCCCACCCCGAGCTTGTGGGTGCCGACCGCGTAGCAAATTCCGTTGCTGCAACTGAGCGCTACGGCTATCCAGTTATTGTGGTTGATTTTGGCACCGCAACCAATTTGGATGTTGTTGATAAGGACGGCGTATTCCGCGGAGGCGCTATTTCACCAGGTATTATGATCTCTGCAAACGCTCTGTTTGCGCGCGCAGCTAAGCTCTCCAGCATTCCTATCAAGGCCCCCGAGACCGTCTTGGGTAACACTACAGAAAGCGCTGTTCAGGCAGGTATTGTAGTGGGCGCAGCTGCTCAGGCCGAAGGCCTAGTTGCTAGGACTCTTAAAGAGCCTGGTATTGAAGGTGCAACCGTTATTGCAACAGGTGGCCTGGCAAATACCGTCAGCGAAGCAACAGATGTCTTTGATGTTGTTGACCCGCAGCTTACTATGCGTGGTATTTATCTGATCTGGAAGCAGTCCACTCAAGCCGCAGAGTAACTGGCTCCGCAGCTGCATTACAGCAGTTAGATTGACAGCTAAACCGGCGGTTAAACCGCTGGCACAACAGAAGCTTCTTCCTCGCTCACAAGGATTTCTTTACCGTCCTGGTCAACAAGGATGGCATGGCCCCACACGTCAATGCCGCCAAATCGAGCGGTCAGCGCAACGTTACCACTGGGGTATACCTTATTGACCTGCTGTCCAAGCAGAGGAACCATATCAAAGTAGTCGCTCAGAATCAGTGCGATTGGTCCCGCAAAACTCCTTGCGCGTTTAACCTGCTGCTCCCACACGCTTACGCTCTGAACCGCCAGCGCAGAGACCTTATTAGCGAGAAGTTCTGTGTTGTCCGCAACGTTAAACGCTGAGCAAAGCACCTTGGGGTCTGCTGCGATACTCACCACAGCAAACATGCCCTCTTGATAGCCTGCGGTTGCCTTGATTGAGGCAACAACCTGGTCTTTATAGCAGATATCGTAAGGCCAGCGGATACCAAAGTCCTCATCTGCGGCTCGCAAGAACTGACAGAGCCCCAGCGCTACAACGTATGGAACGGCAGGTACATACGGCATCGAGACACCAAGGTGCACAATAGTCGCAACCTCAAAGGGTTTCTCGCCAGATGATGGGTGCGCTGATGCCGGCGCGCAAGCCGATTCGGCACAGTCGTCTTGGCCAGATGCAGCACATTCCTGCACGTCAGAGACGCGAAATATAAACTCGCCCGTTTGTGCGCCACCACGTGCTAGCTCTAGAGCTTCTTGTGCTACTCCCACGTAATGGCTCCCAGATCCTCGGTTACGTGACCAACGCGCTGGTCAGGAGGGGCAATCTCCACGCCGCCGTGCGAGAAGAAGCGCACAGGATCGTGCATCAGGTCCTCCATAGGAACAAGCACGTAATCGCGCTCGCCCATGCGTGGATGAGGCAGAGTTAGGTGTTTACCTGCGTGTTGTTCACCCTCAACCCACAGAAGGTCACAGTCGATAGTGCGAGGTCCATGGCCCTCCTCGCCTTTCTTGCGTGTGCGGTTGAGAGCGTTCTCTACCTCAAGCAGCTTGTCCATCAGTACCAGCGGATGGAGCTCAGTTCTAATCTCGGCAACGGCGTTTACCACGGGCGTAGCAATGCCGTATGCAGGCTCGGTCTCGTAGGCGTGGCTGAGAGAAACAACGCAGGTCAGCGGAATCTCATCGATGAGCTGCGTTGCGCGGGCCAGATAGCCCACGCGGTCGCCTACGTTGGAGCCAAGCGCCACAAATCCCTGTCGAGGATCGCGCTCGGTCATAGCCCAGTAAGCGTTGATAGCCTGAGCGGTTCCCGCAACATCGTGAACGCGCAGGATACGGGCACCGTTGGTGATTGCGGCAATGCAAATTGCGTGCGTAGCTGCGTCGCGCTGCGTAGCCTCAGTTACGCCAGAAACAGCGCCGACAAAGCGCTTTCTGGACACGGCACAGAGCAGCGGATATCCCATAGAAACCATCGAACGAGTGGCACGCTGAATAACAACGTCCTCGTCGGCAAACTTGTCAAAGCCTGGACCTGGGTCAATGCAGATGCGATCCTTGGAAACGCCAGCGCGCATCAGACCGCGAGCCTGGTCGCCCAAAAAGCCCATAATCTGGCGCATAATAGGCGCCTCTTCAGGCAGGGTAAAACGACGCTGCGAACTCAGCGTGCGTGTCTCGGCTCCTGTAGCTGCGGCTCGAGCAGCTGCGCTACCAGTAGGGCGAGAAGGGCGCATGTCGTCCAGCTGCACCTGCTTGCGCTCAACACGAGCTCCAAGGCCATCCTTATTCCAGTGCATCACAATGCAGCCGCAGTCAGACTCCGCAGCTACAGCAACCATTTCTGGATCGGTGAAGCCGGAAACGTCATTGATGATGGATGCTCCAAGGCGGACGCACATCTTTGCTACCTCGGCGTGACGTGTGTCAATGGAAACAATTGCGCCGGCAGCCACCAGCGCACGCACCACAGGCACTACACGCTCAGCCTCTTCTGTAGGCAGAACAGGCGTGTGACCTGGGCGAGTAGACTCTCCCCCAACGTCAATGATGTCAGCGCCCTCATCCAGCATCTGTAGACCGCGTGCAATTGCAGCATCTGGATCAAAGTTCTTTCCGCCATCAGAGAACGAGTCTGGAGTGACGTTGAGAACGCCCATAATCCTAGGACGCGCCAACGAGATAGTGTGAGTTCCACATTGCCAGGTGTTGTAGCTTTGACGAAGCATGAATCCTCCTTGCCAGCTATGAATGTTTCTATTGTAGCGGTATTGGTGGCTACTAGTCGTATACCATGGATTTATTGAAAGTTTATTGCCGCAGACGCACCGCTTGGCGCCGTAACTGGAGCGTGGAACCGCGTCACTCGCGGCTACTGTGATACGAATCCACTGCGACCTAAACCACCAGGTCGTAGTATGAAAGAGGAGTTATGAGCCAAACTCAAGAGTACAAGCTGATTTCCTGGAACGTTAATGGCCTGCGTGCCGTGCTAAAAAAAGAGCCTTCGTTCACGGAAATTTTTGAAACCATAAACGCTGATGTATTTGCGCTTCAAGAGACTAAGCTGCAAGAAGGTCAAGTTGAGCTGGATCTTCCCGGCTACGTTCAAACCTGGAACTACGCAGAAAGAAAAGGCTATTCGGGCACAGCGGTTTTCTCGCGAGAAACCCCTCTGCAGGTAATTCGTCAGATTGGATGCCCTGTTGCTGACGACGAAGGTCGCGTGTGTGCGCTGGAGTTTGAGAAGTTCTGGTTTGTGTGCGTGTACACGCCAAACTCAAAAGACCAGCTTGCGCGCTTGGACGAGCGTCTTGAGTGGGATCAGCGCTATCGCGAGTTCTTGGCTGAGCTGTCTGAGCAAAAACCAGTGATTACCTGCGGCGATTTTAACGTTGCACACAACGAGATTGACCTCAAGAACCCATCGTCTAACAGGCAAAACGCAGGCTTCTCTGACGAGGAGCGCGAGAGCTTTACCAAGCTGTTGGACGCAGGCTTTACCGATACGTTTAGGTATCGCCATCCCGACATGACCGGCGCTTACAGCTGGTGGAGCTACCGCTTCAACGCTCGCAAGAACAACGCGGGATGGCGCATCGACTACTTCCTGGTCTCCGATCGCATTGCTGAGCAGGTCAAAAGCGCATCTATTTTGAGCGAGGTCTACGGCAGCGACCACTGCCCCGTTGAGCTGAGCATTGAGCTGTAGATTGTGCGGATGGCGAGAAGACCGGTCTTCTCGCCAGGGTTGCCTGAATGCGGTGGCCATGATTAACTAGAGTTGTCGATTGAGATTCAAAGGAGCACGTCATGCGCATTACTTGCGACGTTCATACTCACAGTCTGTACTCGAGGCACGCCTATTCAACCGTTGAGGAAAACGTTCGCGCAGCTTCTGAGCGTGGCTATGAGCTGCTTGGAATCACCGACCACTTCTCGTCCATGCTGTATGACCAGCAGACCATTAAGAATTTCCAGTTCTTTATGAACACCGCTATTTGGCCAGAAACCTGGTACGGCGTCAGGCTGCTTCACGGCGCCGAGGTGGATATTGTTGACCTTGAGGGCAATCTGTTTGCCTACGATATAACGTTTGAACAGGGCATTAATGGCGATAAACTTCGCCAGCCTCATATTCTTGGCGAGCACATCCTAGGTACCTGCGATTATGCAGTTGCAAGCATTCATAGCAAGCAGTGGGCAGCTGGCGCCTCGCAGAAGCAGATTACCCAGATGTATGTAAATGCACTGGATAATCCACATGTTTTGATTCTTGGCCACCTTGGTCGCAGTGGTTTAGATTTTGATGTTCCTACACTTGTCAGAGAGTGTCGCGATCGCGGTAAGCTCATCGAGATGAACGAGGCTACACACGATGAAGGCCAGCGTGAGGTTGCTATTGAGCGTTGTCGTGTGATTGCAGAGACCTGCGCTGAACTGGGATGCAAGATTTCTTTTGGCTCAGACGCTCACATTGCAACCCGCATTGCTGATGCACATTCTGTTATTAAGCTGCTTGAAGAGGTTGATTTTCCTGAGGAGCTTATGGCTTGTCGCGATGCCCAAACGTTTTTGAACACCATCGCTGATGCTAAGATTCCAGCCTCTAAGCAGGGATATTAAGACGGACACGAGCACCGCAACTAGGGCGTCGTGCTGTTCGAACGGCTGCAGCTCACAACAACATCGCATAAAGAAACAAAGCCGCGTTTTCACGCGGCTTGTGAACTGCCTCCCATTTCTTGGACACGAGAAATAGGAGGCAGTGCAAAACACACCTAAGTCGGATAATCTGTTAAAAAGACGTATACATGACGCTGAAA
>CALIZK010000012.1:0-1231 GCA_938028635.1 uncultured Atopobium sp. | reverse complement strand
CCTATTGGCCTCTTTGCAGCATTTACTATTGCTCACATTGCTATTAGATTCTTAGCTCCAGCAGCTGACCCTGCCATTCTTCCTATTGTCTTTGTACTTTCGGGAATTGGCATTACTATGGTCACCAGGCTTGCGCCAAACCTTGCGGTCAACCAGACCATTTGGCTCTTCATCTCTGTTGTAGCCATGGTTGTGGTGCTTGCCGTCATAAGAAATCTGGATGCACTCGCGCGCTACAAATACTCTATTGGTATTCTCGGTGTTGCACTGTTGCTTTTACCAATTGTTATTGGTCAAGATCGATACGGCGCAAAGCTCTGGATTTCTTTTGGTGCTTTTACTTTCCAGCCTGGCGAGATTGCAAAGATAGCTATCACGCTTTTTCTGGCGTTTTATCTGGCACTTAATCGAGAAGCTCTGTCGGTCTCCATGCGTTCTGTGGGACCTTTCCGCATTCCTCGTTTCAAGATGCTTTTGCCACTGTTTGTCATGTTGGGCATCAGTCTGATTGTTGTTATCTTCGAGCGTGATCTTGGTAGCGCACTGCTCTTCTTCGTATTTTTTGTCATCATGCTCTATGTCGCAACAGGTCGCGCAAGTTATGTTTTTGTCAGTGTTGCCCTGCTTGCTATTGGTGGTGTGGTGCTTTACCACTTCTTCACTCACGTTCAAACCCGAGTCAACATTTGGCTTGATCCGTTTAAGGATCCATCTGGCGATGGTTACCAGATTGTCCAATCTCTTTACTCCATTGCTGACGGTGGCTTAACCGGCACCGGTATTGACAAGGGCATGCCCACACTCATCCCTGTTGTTGAGTCTGACTTCATTTTCTCGGCTATTGCTGAGGAGCTGGGTCTTTTTGGCGGAGCTGCAATTATTACGCTGTTCCTGCTGCTCACAGTACGTGGCCTTGCAACAGCTGCTCGTGCAAAGTCCGATGCTTCTGCCTTTGCCGCAGCAGGTCTGACCAGTGTTCTGGCATTTCAGACCTTCCTTATTGTTGCGGGTGTCACTAAGCTTATGCCTCTTACCGGCGTTACTCTGCCCTTCATGAGTCAGGGTGGTAGTTCCCTTCTTTCCAGCTTTATCATTGTTGCACTCCTGCTCAGAGCAGGTGACGAGGGTACAGGTCGTGAGACTGAGCTTGAACCAAGCAAAAAGGCACTTGATTCTCAGAGGCTTGCTGTTTCTTCTGGCGGCGCCCATGCCTCTTCTGTTCTGCATGGCA
>CALIZK010000011.1:0-6048 GCA_938028635.1 uncultured Atopobium sp. | reverse complement strand
GTCATCATCTTGTATAACATAGCTACAAGAAAGGCGGGTCATTATGGCAAAAGTAAGCACAAATATAAATTTGGATCCAACGCTTAAAAAGAATGCCCAGGAACTTCTCAGAGATTTAGGCATGGATCTTACTACTGCTATTACCATTTTTCTTCGTCAGACTGTTCGTGAGCAGGGAATTCCTTTTGAAATTAAACGAGAAATTCCTAATGCTCAAACTATAGAGGCTCTTAATGAATACTCAAACATGAAAGAGCATCCAGAAAATTACAAGCACTATGCCTCATTCTCCGACGCAATGTCGGAGGTCTTAGATGCTTGAAATCGTTCTTTCTAATCAATTTAAAAAAGACATCAAATCAGCTCAAAAAAGAGGTCTCAAGCTTGAGTTACTTACTGAAGTTGTGGACACCCTCGCCTCTCAAAAATCACTCCCAGAAAAATATCGCGACCATTCTCTGACCGGCTCTTACGCAGATTTCAGAGAATGTCACATCAAGCCGGACTGGCTTCTTATTTACAGAATTGATAACGAAGACTTACTTCTTTTTCTTTTTAGAACAGGCTCTCATTCTGATCTCTTTTAAAACTAAAGAATAATTTCTGTTTTGTTGTAACCACAACAAAAGCAACGTGAGAGTCCTGCCACACTTTGGGTATAAAGTAAGCCATAGTAGACTTTCTAACCTATCCGAGAGGAGCCCGTATGGCACAGGTTCTTGATTTAAGCAAATCCGTTTATGAGATTTGCACTAAGTATCCCGTTATTAAAGGCCTCATGGCAGAAAACGGCTTTGCCGAGATCACCGAGCCAGGCCGTCTACAGACCATGGGTCGTTTTATGACCATCCCTAAAGGCTGCGACCACAAAGGCGTAGACCTTGAGGAGCTCAAAGCAATCTTCCGCTCTCACGGCTTTACCATTCTTGGTGATGAGGAGCCTGCAGCAGCAGAAACCCCAGCTGACGAGAAACCCGCAGAGGCAGAGAACGCACCTATCGCGCAGACTCCTGAGGAGCGCAAAGCTCTTATCGCCCAGTACCTTGAGCGCCTCAATGACGGCGAGGACATCGAGGCTGTTCGCGAGGACTTTACCCGTAACTTCAAGGACGTCTCTGGCACAGAGATTTCCAACGCTGAGCAGGAGCTTATTGCTGGCGGCGTTCCTATGGAGAAGGTCCTCAAGCTCTGTGACGTTCATGCCGCTCTCTTTGAAGGCAAGGTTTCTTGCGCACCAACAGGTGCTGTTGAAGAGACCCCTGGCCATCCTGTTTGGACCATGCGCCAAGAGAACGACCGCATTCTTGCCTTTATCCACGACCGCGTTGCTCCAGATGTGAAGCGTGCTCGTACGCTTACTGAGTCTTCCAGCAACGAAGAGTGCGCTGGCGTTGCAGCAATTCTGAAAGCTGATATGGATGCCTTTGATGAGGTCTTTGTTCACTACAAGCGCAAGGAAGAGCTGCTCTTCCCTCACCTAGAGCGCCACGATATCACCGGTCCTTCAAAGGTTATGTGGGGTAAGGACGACGAGGTAAGAAACGCTGTTAACGGTGCAGAGGCTCTGCTTGAGACTGCATACGGCCAGTATGATGCAGGCCTTATGGCAGGCGTTGCTGACTATCTGGATGAGGCTATTGAGGGCGCTGAGTCCATGGCTTCCAAGGAAGAGAACGTCCTTATTCCACTTTCCCTTGAGCACCTAACTGCTACTCAGTGGACCCAGATTGCTGCTGAAGAGAACGAGTTTGGTCACGCATTTGGCGTCAATCCTCCTTCATGGCACGCAGATCCTCTTGAGCTTGCAAACGACAAGCTTAAAGAGATGGAAGCCGCAGCTGCTATGGACGAGAATAACGCTGAAGCAGAAGAGGAAGCAATTTCTGCTGACGGTAAGGTCAAACTCTCTACCGGTGAGTTCACCATTCCGCAGCTTGAGGCTGTCTTTGCAACCATTCCGCTTGACATTACCTTTGTTGATGCAGATGACAAGACACGTTACTTCAGCCACGGCGACACCCGTGCTTTCCCTCGTCCTAAGAGCTGCCTTGGCCGCGACGTATATGACTGCCATCCACCAAAGAGCCAGGAAGCTGTTCGTCGCATCCTCACCGAGTTCAGGAGCGGTCGTAGCGACTCCTCCGAGTTCTGGTTTGAGGTAAGAGATAAGTTCCTCTACGTCCGTTACTTTGCTGTTCGCGATGAAGAGGGTAACTACCTGGGTGCTCTTGAGACCACGCAGGACATCGGACCAATCCGTGCTCTTGAGGGCGAGAACCGCAGAGGTTCTGACAGCTAAGATCTTGCGCGCGTAAAGTCCTCGAGTATCCTCAAAAAATTTGTGCGACTTGGTAGGCGATGTGTCCTTTTTAAGGCACATCGCCTACACTATTTCTGGCCAAAAGAGAGGAGCCTCAGTGCTACATCGTTTACTCGGCACTAAATATGCATACGCCATCGTTGCAACTTGTATTGTCGTCATGTTTTTGCCGTGCGCCATTATCCTTACGTGCTTTGGCATCTTCATCACACCAGTTTCACAATACTTTGGCGTTCCCCGCGTTGCCTTCTCTGCGGTCTTCTCGGTACTCTGTATTGCCATGACAGTAGCTCTGCCATTCATAGGCAAGTTCTACAAAACGCACGACACGCGCCTGGTCCTTTCTGCAAGCGTTATCATTTGTGCAATCTCATATGGAGCCATGTCAGCAGCTCAAGAAATGTGGCATTTTTATCTCTGCGCAGTGGGACTTGGCATTGGCGTACCTGCACTCATGTTCTTGTGCGTCCCTGCCCTCATTAACGATTGGTTTGACCAGCGCGTTGGTACTTTTATGGGCCTCTGCTTTGCATTCACCGGCATTGGTGGCACTGTCTTTAACCCCATTGGATCTGCCATTATCTCCTCTGGCCCTGAAGGTTGGCGCGCTTGCTATCTGATTTTTGCTCTGGTCATGCTTGTAGGAACACTCCCCTTCACCCTTTTTGTGGTGCGCGAGAAACCCCAAGACCTTGGCCTTACTCCCCTTACCTTCTCCTCTACTGACGAGAAAAACGTTGAGGTTGCAGAGACTTCTTCTACCGATATCTCTGCCGATGACGCAATGAAATATCCAGAGTTTTTTATGGTTGCTGCGTTTTATGCACTCATTACCTTTAACCAGCAAATCTCTCAGTACTTCCCAAGCTATGCAGCAACCTTTGCAGAAACTGCTCCTGCCATTGCCGCTGCCACAGGCCTTCTTGCTGGAACAACTATGCTGGGTCAAGCAATTGGAAAAGTGCTTCTAGGTGCTTTAAGCGATATCTCCGTGAAGCTTGCTTGCTTTGTAGGAATTTTCTCGGGCATTGTTGGCTTACTTATGTTGGGGATTAAGCTTCCAGTATTGCCACTCTTGCTGGCAGGAACCTTCCTTTTTGGAATTGCCTATGCCCTTACAACGGTTGGCTCGCCACTTTTGGTACGTGCGGTCTTTGGTAAAAAAGATTCCACTCTTATTTACTCAAGAATTGCAGGCGTAAGCAGCTTTGTCTCTGCGTGCGCGCTCATTATCTGGAGCTTGATTGTAGACGGCTCAGCCCACGGTTTCTTAGTGCTCTTTGGCATTGGCATTGTACTGATGAGCAGTTGTCTTGCGCTTGCGCTCACCGCACTTAAGCGCGCTGACAAACGAGCATAAGGTTATCTGACTCTGTTGGATCTACCTCTGAATCTTGAGAATGATTTAAACCAAAGAAACCTTTAGGTACCACTAATAGTCAAGTGCGTATTAAATTTTAAAGAAGCGGGAAAAGAGGTTTCGTGAGAAACAATAATAACGATTCTATTCTTAGAAAGATCCTGTAATTTCTGAGCAATAATTTCAATATTGTTCGGGTCTAAGTTTGCAAATGGTTCATCAAGTATCACAACTTTTGACGGACGAATCAGTGCTCTAAGAATAGACAGTCTCTTTCTTTCACCTCCAGAAAGATTTTCACCTTCTTTAGCAATATCTTTATTCAATAGGCTTTTTCTGAATCCAAATTCATCTAGTAGACTCTCTAATTTCATTCTTTCCGATGATGAGAGATGGTCTACGGTTTTAGGATATATTAAATTTTCTATCACAGATAAATTAAACAGTTTATTCGATTGTCCTGAATATGAGTACAAATTCAAGTCGTCTTCTCGAGAATAAATAGTCACTTCTCCACTCGAAGATTTGATTAAGCCTAAAAGTATTTTTATCAAAGTGGATTTACCTACACCGCTTTTTCCGTCGATTAAGTTGACTCCTTCTTTAAATCTAAAAGTGACATCTTCAAGAATTGCTTCAGATTCATAATTTTTTGATATGCCGGTCAAAACTATTTCTGATTCAGATGAATCAGAAATAAAATGGATAGTTGAGATCTCTTCAGCTGGCTTCGAGATTATAAAATCTATAAGCTTATCTGCACTTGAAACGGATTTTTGAATTAACTGAGAATACTTATTCAAATTTGAAAATGGATTATAAAATCTTTGTACGTAAAGCAAAAACGGGATAAGAAGCATCCAATTTCCATCCTGCATTAACACATCTTTACATAAAAAGAATAATGAAATCGCAACAAATAAATATCGAACGCTTTTTTCTATAACAAAGAAGATACTAAGTGCCGCACTTGATAAATTATCGTTCTCCAAAATATCAATATTTATACGGTTAAAACGATTGTCCTCTCTCTCCTTGCCTTTAAATATTTTAATATATGCAAAATTGTCATTAGTTTCATTAATCTTTTCAATCAAATCCTCATTGAGTTTGATTGTATTTTCTGCAAGCTTTTTTTGCTCAAATGCCGATATATTGCCGATTAAAACTAATGGTAATATGCCGATTATTAAAATAAATAACGAAGTGATATTTATTTGTGTCATAAAAAAACAAATCCACACTGTATCGAATATATCTGAGCACAAAGTAAAAAAGCTTGTTGAAAAGATTAAGCTTAATCTATTTACGTTATTGTCTATCAAATTAATATAATACGCATTGTCATGAATTGTCGCTAATTCATATTTCATATCAATAAGTTTTGAATACGCTTTATCTCTTACGTTTTTAATGATGTCATTTGAAAAAATAGAAACTCTAAAGCAAAAGTAATTTCTAACTATTGTTGAAAGCACAATTAACATCAAAAACTTAGCGCAGATAAAACCAATTTGAAAAAGATCATTTGTAACCGATGTGCTAAAAACTTCAGAAAGTGACTGCATATATTGAATCGAATAAATCTCAAGAAATGATGATAAAACCGCTAAAACGGCAAGAAAAACTAGTGCATTGATTTTTCCATTACCAATATGAAAGATTTCTTTTATTGATAAAAACGATTCTTTCATATATTCATATCTCCAATCAAGTGCGCTGAACTAGACTAAAGAATTCGATTTATGTTGTGTCCAAACGAGAATCATTCAAAAACTAAAATCAGTATCTTCTATTTTACACTTCATTTTTTTAATTTCTTCATCGATGTTAATTCATTGACATCGCAAAAACTTTTAACTAATAAATAGCCAAAAGCTTGCGCTCGCTGCACTTAAGCGCGCTGACAAACGAGCATAAGGTTATCTGGCTCTGTTGGAGCAACTTCTGGATCCAAAGGTACAACCTCTACCTGTTCAAACACCGTGCGAGCAACATCCATGAGTACTTCAAGTTGATATGCGTCCTCTCCTACCTGTGCAGAAACTACATTTGTAAGATATCTTCCGCCAGGAGTAAGGCAGTGTGCCACCTGTCTCATCCACTCAACAGTCATCATAGCTGCAGGTGGAACTTCTCCGCTAAAGCAATCATTTAAGATAGCGTCATAGCGCCTATTATCAGAGGTAGCTAGGCTCTTTATATACTCTACGCCATCAGCTACTTGTACCCGAAGCCTACCATTGCTCTCTCTAATAGCTTCATCCACAAAGAAGTAGCTATGAGCTAGAGCTGCAATTTTAGGATCAATCTCCAGTGCATCGCAAAAAATCTCCGGATGATGAGCCACTAAATAACGAGGGTACGA
>CALIZK010000010.1:0-4097 GCA_938028635.1 uncultured Atopobium sp. | reverse complement strand
CTTTGGCATCATTGTTCCATTGATTGTTCAGGATCGACCAGTTGGAACCATTAAGCTCTATTATCGTCGCGGTATTGAAATTGACCGTACGCAGTTGGCAATTGCTGAGGGTTTGGGTGAGCTTCTCTCCACACAGCTCTCTTCGTATGAGCTTGATCGACAAGCAGAGTTGACCGCTCGAGCTGAGGTTAAAGCCTTGCAGGCTCAAATTAACCCGCATTTCTTGTTCAATACGCTCAATACTATTGCATCACTTACGCGCACAAATCCCAACAAGGCCCGAGACTTGCTTCGCGAGTTCTCTGTGTTTTATCGTCGTACGCTCGAGAGCTCTCAAGGTGCGCTTATTCCGCTTTCTCAGGAATTGACACAAACACGTAGGTATTTGACAATTGAGAAAACTCGTTTTGGAGAAGAGCGTATCCAAGAGTCTGAGCATGTCGATGAGGGATGCGAAGACATACAGGTCCCATCTTTTCTGATTCAGCCTATCGTTGAGAATGCTGTAAGGCATGCCATGAAAGACGAAGGCGCACTTCATATTGATATCCACGTCACACGCGACGAAGATGATATCCTTATATCTGTTGCTGATGATGGTCTTGGAATGGATGAAGAGACTGTTTCTCGCTTACTTAATGGTCAAGGTCCTACCCCGCAGGATTCTTCGGGGAGAAATAGGGGCACGGGTATTGCCATTAAGAACGTAGCTGAGCGAGTTGAGCGCTTCTACGCCGTTGGCTCTGGCATGGAAATCATGTCTAAACCAGGGCAGGGTACGTGCGTGACACTCAAGCTTGCAGGTGCGGCACTGCAGGCAACAGCATAGTAGTATCGGTTTTTGCTTAACGCTGCGTTAGGCCGTTGGGAGATGAATGACATGCGTGCCATGATTGTTGATGACGAGGCTCCAGCCCGTTCTGAACTCAAGTTCTTGCTTGAGGAGACCGGACGTCTCGAGGAAATTATTGAGGCCACAAGTGCAAGGGATGCTGTCGAGAAACTCATGGAGTCTCGCGTTGAGGTCTTGTTCCTGGATATCTCTATGCCTAAGACAAATGGAATGCAGCTTGCAGAGGCTCTTCACAAGTTGAAGAACCCTCCTCAGATTGTGTTTGTCACTGCATATAGCGAGTACGCACTAGACGCCTTTGGCGTTAATGCCGTTGATTACCTGATGAAGCCCGTTGAGACCGAGCGCCTTGAGCAGGCCCTTGATAAGGTTGAAGAGCGTCTGCGTCCTCAGTCTCCTATGGCAACTATTGAGCGTATTCCTGTCATTAAGAGCGGCAGCAAAGTTCTTGTTCCTATTGATCAGATTCGCTTCATTGAGGCAAAAGACGATTATTCTTGCATCTACACAGAAGACGATCGCTTCTTGTCTACTATTTCTCTGCAAAAACTTGAAGAGCGCCTTGCTCCGCACGGATTCTTCCGCATTCATCGTAGCTTTATCGTGAATCTTGAGTATGTTGACGATGTTGAGGTTATCTCTGCTGGTATCCTACAGTTGACTATTCAGGGATTTGAGGAGCGTCACATTTCGGTTTCTCGCCGTCGTGTGGTTGCACTCAAGCGAGCACTGGGACTGTAGAAGCTCAAAGGGTTTCTCGCCAGAGGCTTAAAAGCGCACGTAGGAGTTTGGTATGGCACTGGTAAGGTTTGATGTAATTTCAGATACGCATGGGTATTTGTCATCTGAGTTGCTTGAAGCTCTGCAGGGCGCCAACTACATTGTGCATGCGGGAGATATCACTTCAAACGCTGATTATCAGACACTCCAGAAGATTGCTCCGGTAAAGCTCTGCCTGGGCAATAATGACTTTTGCTACAACTATGGCCCCATGGTAAAGAAAAAGATTATTTTCTTTGCGGCCGGTTTAAAGTGGCAGGTATGCCATTATCGCGAGAGGCTTGACCTGGTTAAATGCAACATTGCTATCTGTGGTCACACGCATAAGCCTTTTGTACAGCGCGACGAGTGGACCAACACGCTTGTAATGAATCCAGGAAGTCCTACGTATCCTCGCGGTCGCGAGGGCGCAACTATGGGACGCATTATTGTTGATGAAGAATCGGCCCAGGTGGTCAGCGCAGAGATTATTAGTCTGTCTTCGCTTGAGGTACTTTCTTCTTGTAAATAAGCGATGGAATCATCAGCTTGGTAAAAAGTACTAGCCATACAAGGGCAAGCGAGAAACCACCAATGACGTCGGTAGCGTAGTGCACACCCAGATAAATTCTACTGACGCCAATCATAATGATGACACCTGAGAACAGGCCACACCAAATCCAACGCTGTAGCTTGTCTTTCTCGTAATGCCAGACAAGCCAAATGAGTAGGCCATAAAAAGCCATCGAGAACATCGAGTGGCCCGACGGGAAGCTGTAGCCAGTTTCAACAACCAGTCTAAAGCCATCCGGGCGTGGACGTTGGACAATCGCCTTAAAGATAAGGTCAACAACAACAACGCCACCCAGGTTAATAGAGGCAAGTCTGCCAACACTTGGTCCTGGTGCAAAGGCAGCAACCACAATAAGCATGACAATAACGGTGACGGGACTTGCAAGTCCAGAGAACCCTTCCATGATCTCTGTAAGAAGGGGAGTTCTGAGGTGGACAACAAAAAGCCTGTAGGCAAAGTGATCAATGCCAATGACGTCGCCTTCAGAAACGTCAATCAACAGAAAAATAAAAATTGCTGATGAGACAAGCAGAATGATGGTAGAAAGGCTAGAACGCAGACGCTGTAGAAAAAGGCGCTTGCGAACTCCTGTTAAAAGTCCTGTCTTCTGGGCATCAAGGCTTTTATCGGCCATCAGTTCTCCTTGTAACAAAAAAGCGGCACGCCGATAGACGTACCGCCGCTTAGTTCAATGATAAGCCAGCGCAGCCGCGTGACACACAAGAACTTACAGGTTAGCGTTGAGCTCAGAAACGAGGTCAGCCTTAGGAAGGTTGCCAACCATAGTGTGAACAGGCTCACCGTTCTTGAAGAGGATGAGGGTGGGGATAGAAACGATGCGGAAACGAGTTGCAAGATCCGCCTCGTCATCAACGTTTACCTTGTAAACGTCAAGCTTGTCTGCCATCTCATGGCCAACTTCCTCAACGACTGGACCAAGAGCACGGCAAGGACCGCACCAAGATGCCCAGAAATCAACAAGAACAGGCTTGTCTGCGTTAGCAAGAACAGAATCGAACTCTGCAGTAGTAAGCTGCTGTGCCATAGTGAACCTCCAGTTACATACGGCTATAAAGCCATTAACTTTTTATTGCTAGCAAACTTATCCCCAAATTAGAAAAGTGTATACACATAACTTTATAGACTTGCTCAAATTGTGAATTACGTGCATAGTTGGCATATAAGAAAGAGGTGCGCATGCCAAGCGAAAGATCTATGCGAAAAGAAGCCTACATGGCAAAAACAACGCATGAGTTTGGAGATTTTGCTGCTCAGGGGGTGTGTATGGCAGGCAATGCTTTTGCATCGGTTTTATTGGTAAAAGGCCAGGAAGACTTTGAAGAGGCTGAACTTTCTGCACTTAAAGCTTCTTTAGAGCATTTAGGCTATGCGCCTGAGGCATGGGCCACCTTGCTTACCACCACAAAAACAGGAGATCCTATAAATCCAGAGCTTGTCAGACAGGCGATAAGCGCCTTTAGCCCAGACACAGTGCTCATGGTAAATGACGCAGCAGTTACATCAGTGCGTGAAGCATACGCAGAAGAGCTTGAACAGCTTAAAACTGATGCCGAGAAGACCTTCTCGCCCCGTGTTCTTGTTCGTGTGTGTGGAATGCGCATGGTAAATCTTGATAACTTTGCCGGAGCACTCGAGGACCCTCGTCAGAAGCAGTTACGCTGGGCGGCTATTAAACAAGTCCCACCTTTGGGAGAACCTTATTAGTAACGATTTGTCGTATTTTTTACGAAAAACGACATTGTGGCGTTTCATGAGCGTTGAGCAGATTATCCTTAAGATAGTCAAAAGAAGGAGACTGGTATGGCATCACCTACAGCACCACATATTTTGCCTACTGACGCAACACAGACTAAGGCTTGGCGCGCCCTTGCAGAGCATTACGCCAGCTTA
>CALIZK010000009.1:0-12931 GCA_938028635.1 uncultured Atopobium sp. | reverse complement strand
TGCGCAGCTTGATCGGATTGTGAAAGATCAGTTTGGAATAGAAAAAAGTAGGACCGGCCCTGGACTATGCAAAAGCTATAGCGGAACCGGTCATGTTGAAATAATTATACAGGGTTTTATCTATATACAAATTTAAGATTCCAGCTTAACAAAAAATTCATAGTGCAAAACGGGTAGCTTGCGGTCCATTTAAGCTGCTTCTGCAGGTTAACGTTAGAAGTCTGAGAACGAAGGTTTTCTCGCCATTTTGTATGTATTAAGTACAGAATTCGAGTGATTTAAAGCAAATATTTTTCCTGTTCAAACAGTCGCTGCGTAAAAGTTTTGCGGGGTTAGGACTCGCGCTGTTTGCGGGCGTGGCTTGGCGTATAGTTATAGAGTTACAAGAAGAAATATTGGCGTGATACAAGGCGTTTTTACGCCGAGAAGAGTGTTTATGCTTGCTATAAAAAATGAAACGAACGTGGTCCTTGCGGTTGATACGTCAACGGACATGTTGGCATGCACGGTCGCGCGTCTGACCAGGTGCGATGCTGGGAGCGCTGCCGGTGCGGCGGACAGCGCGGCTACCTCAGACGGCGGGTTCGACGTTGAGGTACTGGCGTCAACGGACCATCTGTGCCGTCGTCAGGCAAACGTGGAGCTTGTGGGTTCGGTCCAGGAGGCGCTCAAAGCTGCTGGCCTAACTATGGCCGACGTTGACGCTGTTATTGCAGGTAGAGGACCTGGTTCGTTCACGGGAGTCCGCATTGGCGTGGCAACCGCAAAGGGCATTGCATGCGGTTCTGGCCTGCCACTTTATGGTGCAAGCGCGCTTGACGCCATGGCATTCAGCGCGTGGAAGGCGGGCGTGCGCGGCACCGTTGGTGTTGTTGCAGACGCCATGCGCGGTGAGGTCTATCCGGGCATCTACCTGCTGGATGACGCTGGAGCACATAGAACGTTCCCGGTGGAGACCGTCCTCAAGGCAGACGCTTGTGTGGAGGAGTGGTCGAGCAGGACTGATAAGGACCAGCTCACGCTTACAGGCAATGGCTTATTGAAGTACCGTGAGCGTTTTGAGTGCGCGGGTTTCTCGACATATACCGATGAAGCAACGTGGTTCCCAACAGGAGAAGGCCTGGTACGCGCGGTGTGCATGCCCGAGTATCAGCAGGCGGGCGCGGGCGATCCGGCGCTGGTGCTGCCCATCTACACGCGCCTTTCTGATGCGGAGGAGTCGGAGCGCAAGCGTTTGGGCCTGAAGGAGCCGGCAACGGTGGCCCTGACCGGCGTGGATGATGCGCTGGCCGATATTCACCTGCAGCTTCGTCCGATGACAGTAAACGATCTGGACCAGGTGGCGGAGCTTGAGGCAGCAACGTATGCTGATGCTGCGCATTCTGCCTGGTCAAAACAGGCGTTCTATGACGAGCTCTCGGGCGTTGGACGCAGCTGGTGGCTGGCTCACGATCGCGGAACGGTTATTGGCTTTGCGGGCGGTCGCCTAGCAGGAGCTCAGTTTGAGGTGGAAGAAGTGGTGGTCGCGCCCGAGCGTCGCCGCCAAGGAATTGCATCCAAGCTGGTAGAACGCGTGGCATACGATGCTCAGATGCTGGGCGCATCTGCGATTACCCTTGAGGTGGAGGAGGATAACGCTCCAGCTCAGGGTGCCTATAGCAAGCTGGGATTTGCTGAGGTTGGTCGTCGCCCGGGATATTACGGTCCAGATTGCGCGGCGCTTTTGATGACGGCGCAGCTGCCTTTGGCGGTTGGTGTTGGTTTTGAGGCGAGAAACCCTGAGCCTCACGCATCAGTGCGCCCGTGGCCTATTGTTGCAGGTGAGCGCTCTGAAGAGACGCTTGCGGCACTGCGCGAGGCAGGGGATTTGATTCTCAGCCTGGAGTCCTCTTGCGACGAAACCGCTATGTGCATCATGGATTCACACGGCGTGGTCTGCGCAAACGTCGTTGCAACACAAATTGACTTCCACGCTCGCTTTGGTGGCGTCGTGCCCGAGATTGCTTCTCGCAAGCACACCGAGGCTATTGTGGGTCTTTTCGAGGAGACCATGGCCCGCGCGGGCGCGCACTTTGGTTGCGACACGCTGGTGCCGTCTGACCTGGCCGCCGTTGGTGTTACCGCAGGTCCAGGCCTTGTCGGCGCGCTTGTTGTAGGCGTGGCGTTTGCCAAGGGCTTCTGCGTGGCCACTGACCTGCCGCTTATTCCCGTTCATCACCTGGAAGGCCACCTGCTGGCCAACCTGTTTGAGACGCCTGACCTGGAGCCGCCATTTGTGGCCAGCCTGGTCTCGGGCGGCAATACTATGCTGGTACACGTGCGTGCCTGGGGAGATTACGTGGTCCTGGGCTCCACCATCGACGACGCCGTGGGCGAGGCCTTTGACAAGGTTGCTAAGGCGCTTGGTCTCGGCTATCCAGGTGGTCCCGTAATCAGCAAACTTGCAGCTCAGGGCAATCCTAAGGCCATCCACTTCCCGCGCGCGATGATGCACAGCGGTGACTATTCCTTCAGCCTTTCTGGCCTAAAGACCGCCGTTATTACTTACATTGAGGGCGAGAATCGCGCAGGTAGAGCAATCAATCTGCCCGATCTGGCCGCTTCGTTTGAGCAGGCGGTTATTGACGTGCAGGTTGCAAAGGCTAAAACCGCTGTTGAGGAGACGGGCGTCTCCGATTTCTGCGTGGGCGGAGGCGTCGCTGCCAACCCCGCGCTCAGAGCTGCATATAAGGAAACCTTTGGTCGTATGGGCGTTCGAGTGACGGTGCCCCCGATGTCGGTTTGTGGCGACAACGCTGCGATGATTGCCGTGGGCGCACTTCGTAGCTACCGTACGCAGGGTTTCTCGCCATTGACCTTGGATGCAAACCCCAACGCGCAGCTGGGATCGTGGTCGTCGGATGCGGCGCCCGTTGTCCCAAGCGGCATGTAAGGAGGCCATTGTGCAAGACGGATTCATCAAAGTTGCAAGTATCACGCCGCGCGTCCGCGTGGCCGACGTGGCGTTTAACGTGGAGAGCTGCCTGGCGGCCATCGAAGAAGCCGCAGGTAATCGCGATGCCAAGGTGGTCGTGCTGCCCGAGCTCTGCATCACGGGCTACACCTGCGAGGACCTGTTCTGGCAGGATGCGCTCCTGGACGCAGCCGAGCGCGGCTTGGTTTCCATTGCCGCCCGCACGGCCGACGTCGACGCGTTGCTGCTGCTAGGACTACCTGTTCGCGTGGCTAGCAAGCTTTACAACTGCGCCGCCGTTCTCTTTAGGGGAGAGCTGTTGGGCCTGGTGCCTAAACGCTACGTGCCCATGTACAACGAGTTTTACGAGGGCCGACACTTTGTTTCTGGCCCCAAGACCGTCACCAGCGTGTACTTTGGCCTGCTCGGCGAGGTGCCGTTTGGTACCAACCAGCTGTTTGCATGCGACACCATCCCTGAGCTGGTCGTGGGCGCGGAGATCTGCGAGGACCTCTGGGTGCCCATGCCGCCGTCAAACGCGCACGCCGTTGCCGGCGCCACGCTGATCTGCAACTTATCCGCGTCGCCTGCGCTGGCCGGCAAGTCCGCGTACCGTCGTCAGTTGGTTGCGCAGCAGAGCGCGCGTCTGATCTGCGGCTACGTTTACGCCAGTGCAGGTGAGGGCGAGTCTACAACCGATTTGGTTTTCTCGGGCCATGATCTTGTTGTCGAGAATGGCCGTGTGCTCGCCGATTCTGGCGTGTTTGGCGAGGGCATTGCCGTGTCCGAGATTGACGTGCTGTCGCTGGCGGCTGACCGCAGGCGCACGTCGACGTTTGAGGTTGCTCCGACGCCGGAGGATTACAAGCACCTGACCACGTATTTCTCGTTGGAGTTTGACGGTGAGGGTGGCAACGAGCACGCCGCTGCAGGTCACGGCCACGACAGCGAGGGCGAGGGCGTCGAACTTGCAATCCGCACGCCGCTGACCAGGTACGTTGACCCACATCCATTTGTGCCCGCGATGGATGACGCTCGCGCAACACGCTGCGAGGAGATTCTGTCGATTCAGGCTCACGGTTTGGCTTCAAGACTGGCACACACTGGCTCTGACCACGCGGTTATTGGCATTTCGGGAGGACTTGACTCTACGCTGGCCCTTCTCGTCACGGTGCGAGCGTTTGACCAGCTGGGATATGACCGCTCGGGCATTGTAGCTGTGACGATGCCGGGATTTGGCACCACGGATCGCACGTACACCAACGCTATTGAGCTGGTGCAGTCGCTTGGCGCTGACCTGCGCGAGATTTCCATTGTGGATTCCGTGCTGCAGCACTTCGCTGACATTGGCCACGACCAGGACGTTCACGACGTTGTGTACGAAAACTCTCAGGCTCGCGAGCGCACGCAGATTCTGATGGACGTTGCCAACCAGGTGGGCGGCATGGTCATTGGCACGGGCGACCTTTCCGAGCTGGCGCTTGGTTGGGCAACGTACAACGGCGACCAGATGTCCATGTACGGCGTAAATGCTTCGGTACCAAAGACGCTGGTCAGGTACCTTGTTGATTACTGCGCCGACGCTTATGAGGAGCAGGGCGAAGACGAGATTGCTCACGTTTTGCGCGACGTTCTGGATACACCGGTTTCGCCTGAGCTGCTACCATCCGCGGCAGACGGTTCCATTGAGCAGAAGACGGAAGACCTGGTTGGCCCATACGAGTTGCACGATTTCTTCTTGTTCCACGTGCTTCGTCACGGAAGCGGCCCGCTCAAGGTTCTGCGTCTTGCCGAGTGTGCGTTTGGTACAGGCACTGACCAGGAGGTTTACGACCACGAGACTATCGTACGTTGGCTGAAGGTATTCTACCGCCGCTTCTTCTCGCAGCAGTTCAAGCGCTCGGCGATGCCCGACGGACCAAAGGTTGGCTCTGTTTCGTTGTCTCCGCGCGGCGACCTGCGCATGCCATCCGACGCTTCGAGCTCGCTTTGGCTCTCTGAACTGGAGAGTTTGGACGCGTAAGCGCGCGCGATGGCGCGTAGCGCGGCAGAGCGTAGCATGCGGCGATAGCGCGGTAGGACGTATTTCTTAGACGTTCAGTACCCGGCTATTCATGTATATGAATAGCCGGGTACTTTTATGCAGGTTGATTTTTGCTACGAGTAGGGAAGAGATGGTTTTGGCCCAAAAATGACCCCGAAGTGGTAAAAAATGCGTTTAGTTGGGGTTTACAGAAATAACGGGATTCTATGCATCGAGTCTACCTGCTGTTTTGCTTTGGACAAATAATCAGAAATATGGATAGAATTTGCCACCTGGTAAAATGTAGATGCAATTTTTCTGAATACTCCATTTCATCCCCAACTAAACGCATTTTTTACCCAAATTGGACCCTCCCAAAGAGGTGCTCATTTTTCCTATGCAAAATCGCGAATATCACTAGCAAAATATGCACGCAGCGAATATTTGCACCAAAAATTATGCTAATGGCAAGAAATCGCAGGTGAAGACCACCTGGCGCTCGCGCCTGCCGACGCAAACCGTGTCTACCTGCAGCTCAGCAGCATCGCGCGTCCGCACGCTGCCCGCACGTCGCCCGCGCTCTGCCCGTACCCACTAGCCTGCGCATAACCGTTGACGGCTTATACTGCACGCCTACAGAAAATCTAAGTCGGTTTTGTAAGATTTTCACAATATTTCGTATAAATTGTTTTCCCGTGTGGAATAACTAATAGCGTTGGAAAAGGGCGCTTGGCGCCAATATCGGGCTTGGCCCGAAAGGGAGGTTTTCATTATGAATTTGAAGCCACTTGGAGATCGTGTTCTGGTAAAGCCTGCTCCAAAAGAGGAGAAGACATCCTCTGGTCTCTACATTGCATCCGCAGCACAGGAGCTTCCTCAGCGTGGCGAGGTCCTCGCAGTTGGAACTGGCAAGCTTGATCAGAATGGCAATCGTATCGCTCTTGATGTCAAAGTCGGCGACCAGGTATTTTATGGCAAGTTCGGTGGCACCGAGGTCAAGGTAGACGGCGATGAGCTCCTGCTTCTTCGTGCTGACGACATCCTTGCAGTCCTCGAGGACTAATCGCTCGTAGCTCGTTTGCTCGCGGCTCGTTAACTCGCAGCTTAGTCGCTTGCAGCTTGTTCGTCCGCTTTTTACTTGTAAGTTCAGCTATTTTGGAGGAATACCATGGCTAAAGATATCGATTTTGGTACAGACGCTCGTGCCAAGCTTGCTAAGGGCGTAAACACCCTGGCAGATGCCGTAACCACCACCCTTGGACCTAAGGGTCGCTACGTTGCTCTGCAGCGTTCTTACGGCGCACCAACCATCACCAACGACGGCGTTTCCGTTGCTCGCGAGATTGAGCTCAAGGACCCAGTAGAGAACATGGGCGCTCAGCTGGTCAAAGAGGTAGCAACCAAGACTAACGACACCGTCGGCGACGGTACCACCACCGCAACCCTGCTTGCACAGGTCATCGTTAACGAGGGCCTCCGCAACGTTGCTGCTGGTGCAAACCCAATCGCAATCCGTCGCGGTATCGACAAGGCTGTTGAGGCTGTTGTCGCTCAGATGAAGGGCATCGCAAAGGACGTCTCTACCAAGCAGCAGATTGCTTCTGTCGGTACCATTTCCGCAGGTGATCCAGTCATCGGCGGCAAGATTTCCGACGCTATGGATGTTGTCGGCAAGGACGGCGTTATTACCGTTGAGGAGTCCCAGACCTTCGGCATCGACATCGATACTGTTGAGGGTATGCAATTTGACAAGGGCTACGTTTCCCCTTACTTCGCAACCAACAACGAGACTCTCACCGCTGAGCTGGACAACCCTTACATCCTGATGACCGATCACAAGATCTCTACCATCCAGGACATCCTGCCTATTCTTGAGGCAGTCCAGAAGCAGGGCGCACCTCTGCTCATCATGGCTGAGGACGTCGACGGCGAGGCTCTGACCACCCTCATCCTCAACAAGCTCCGCGGCGTTCTAAACGTCTGCGCAATCAAGGCTCCTGCATATGGCGACCGTCGTAAGCGCATGCTCGAGGACATTGCTGTTCTCACCGGTGGCCAGGCAGTCATCAAGGAGCTTGGCGTTAACCTCAACGAGATTACCGCTGACATGCTCGGACGTGCTAAGTCCGTCAAGGTCACCAAGGAGACCACTACCATCGTTGGTGGTGCTGGCTCCAAGGAGGCAATCGATGACCGTATCACCCAGATTAGGGCTGAGATTGAGAACACCACTTCTGACTTCGACATCGAGAAGCTCCAGGAGCGTCTTGCTAAGCTTTCCGGCGGCGTTGCTGTTATCAAGGTTGGCGCAGCTACCGAGGTTGAGCTCAAGGAGATCAAGCACCGCATCGAGGACGCACTTCAGGCAACTCGCGCAGCTGTCGAGGAGGGCATTGTCGCAGGTGGCGGCGTTTCCTTCCTGGCTGCTTCCTCTGTCCTTGACAGCGTTCAGACCTCTGACGCAGACGAGAAGATCGGCGTTGAGATCATCCGTAAGGCACTTGAGGCTCCAGTTCGCACCATCGCTAACAACGCTGGCTTCGAGGGCAGCGTAGTTGTCGAGAAGATCAAGGCACTCCCAACCGGCCAGGGTCTTGACTCCGCTTCCGGCCAGTATGGCGACATGATTGAGATGGGCGTTCTTGACCCAGTTAAGGTCACCCGTACCACGCTCCAGAATGCAGCTTCCGTTGCATCCCTCATCCTCATCACCGAGGCAACTGTTTCCGAGATGCCAAAGGACACCACCATCGAGGAGTCCATTTCTCGCGCAGCTGCTCAGGGCGGCCAGGGCGGCATGTACTAATCCGCGCCTTCGCGTCACTTCAATCGGGTCCAGCCTCTCGCTGGGCCCGATTTTTTACCGCTGCGCCCACTTGGCGAGAAACCCGTCTTGTCGTGGGCGAGAAACCCGTCTTGTCGTAACTGCAACGTTTTCCCTCTCAGCGTCCATTAATCGAAATCGTATGAATGTGACGCCATTTGAGCGGAATTATTGGTCGCTACAGGTTAAAATGTTTATTTGCGACCGTGGCCACACTGCTGTTGCGACTGTGACTGCACCGCAACTGCACCCGCGGCCATACCGCCGCTTCGATTGTGACTACGCCGCAACTGTACTCGTGGCCATACCGCCGCTGCGACCGCACCGTTAACCCGCCACGCGCCAAAGGAGAGGAGGCACCATGGCACAGAACCAGAATCGTAACGAGGAGCGAGATTTTCTCGACGACCTCATTGATATCCAGGACTCCCTGCAGGTGCTTTCCAACCCGCTTGACGCGCTGATGGGAAGCCTATCTGTTGACCCAAATACGGACAAACCGTTTGAGCCAATGGACTACAAGGAAATCCCCTGGTCAAACGCTAATCGCTGCCTGAGGTGCGCCTCCGGAAAAGCCGAGGCGTGTTCTCGCTGTCTTGACGTTTGCCCAGCTAATTGCATTGATATCCACAACCAGTCCGTGCGCATCGACGACGAGGCTTGCCTGCAGTGCGGCCTCTGTGTTGCTGCGTGCCCAACCGAGACGTTTAACACGCGCCGCCACACATCCCGCATGCTGTATGACCAGGTAGCTCGCGCGGCTTCCGCGTACGAGCAGTGCTACATTACCTGTACGCGTGCTCTGGCGAGAAAACCTGAGGGCAATGAGATTTGCCTGCCTTGCGTGGGTATGCTCTCGGCCGACATTTGGTTCTCGATCCTTACGGACTTTGACAACGTAAGTGTTTACCTGCCACTGGGCGTTTGCGACCGTTGTCGCACCACCACTGGTGAGGAAGCATATACCCAGGCCATCGCAACTGCTGAGGAGTGGACGGGTGCTACGGTTGGTCTTGAGGTCGACGGCAACAACCTCAACCACAACTTCACGCGCGCCTATATTCGCTCACAGTTCATCTCCAACGCGATGAACAGTGCAGAACGCCTGGTATCTGCGTCGACGCCTGTTCTTGCGGGCGCCAAAGCAATCGCTGACCGCATCAACTCGCACGCTCGCTCTCTGGATAAGCTTCAGACGCAGCTTGATGACGTGATGGGCCTGCGTACCACCGACATGAGGCAGTCTATGCTCACGCAAGATCGCCGTCTGGTCATGGGCGCACTTCAGCACGACCCAGACCTGGCTCCTTACGTGAAGCTCGAGGCTCCTATTTGGGATTCCAGCAAGTGCACGGTTTGCGGCGACTGCAAAAACACCTGCACAACGCATGCAATTGACATCGACGAGCGCGGCAAGCTGACCATCAAGATGCCGTTCTGCGTCAACTGTGGCGCCTGCGAAATTGTCTGCCCAGAGCCTGGTGCGCTTACGATGGTGCCGATGAACACTTCTGAGCTGGTTGTTCGCGATCGCAAGGCCGAGGAGACTGAGCGGCTTGAGGCTTTGGCTCGTCGCAAGGCTCGCTTCATTTTTGACACCGGCAAGGAGCAGCTCAAACACCTGGCGGACTCGATTTCCGAGGACTCGGATGAGGAAGCCACCGCACAACAACCTCCAAAAGAGGATAATGGGGAGTAGCAAGTAGCTGCTAACACAGAGCACAACGCTTCTAACTCCACGTTCTTCTCGCCAGAAACGCAAGTAACCGTAACCGTCCACCGAAAACAAGAGGACTCACATGTCGCTTTCAATTGGTATCGTTGGCCTGCCAAACGTTGGTAAATCTACGCTGTTCACCGCGCTGACCCGCAAGGGTGGCCTGGCCGCAAACTACCCGTTTGCAACCATCGACCCCAACGTGGGCATCGTTGACGTACCCGACGCAAGGCTCCAGAAGTTGGCTGAGATTGTTAATCCTGGCCGCATTATGCCTGCAACTGTTGAGTTTGTGGACATCGCTGGCCTGGTCAAGGGCGCAAACGAGGGTGAGGGCCTGGGCAATCAGTTCCTGGCAAACATTCGCAACACCGACGCCATCTGCGAGGTTGTTCGTTACTTCAAAGATCCCGATGTCATCCACGTTGAGGGCCGCGTCAATCCTGACGAGGACGTTGACATCATCCAGACGGAGCTCATCCTCGCTGACCTGGGCACCATTGAGCGCGCCTTGCCTAAGCTGGAGAAAGAGGCCAAGCGCGATAAGGATCTCCAGCCCAAACTCAACGTGGCAAAGCGTCTTCAGGAGTGGCTGAACGAGGGTAATCGCGCCGCTGACATGGAGATGACCGACGAGGAGCGCCTGGCTGCTCGCGATCTCTTCCTGCTTACCATGAAGCCAATCCTGTACGTCGCAAACGTTGACGAGGACATGCTTACCGAGCCTGCTCCTGTTATTAACGGCGTTCAGTCCATCCCTGTTTGTGCAGGTGTTGAGGCTGAGCTTGCTGATCTTGATCCAGAGGAGGCTGCAGAGTATCTGGAGTCCCTGGGACTTGAGCACTCCGGTCTGGAGACGCTTGCTCAGGCAGCATACAAGCTGCTTGGCCTGCAGAGCTACTTCACCGCTGGCCCTATGGAGGTCAGGGCGTGGACCGTCCGCATTGGCGCTAAGGCTCCCGAGGCCGCCGGCGTCATCCACTCCGATTTTGAGCGCGGCTTCATCAAGGCTGAGGTTGCCAGCTACAACGATTACGTTGAGCTGGGCGGCGAGGCCGGCTGCAAGACTGCGGGCAAACTTCGCATCGAGGGCAAGGAGTACGTGGTCGAGGACGGCGACGTCATGCACTTCCGCTTTAACGTCTAAGCCACAAAACTGCTGACAGTTAACGTGAAACGGGCGAGAAGATCGGTCTTCTCGCCCGTTTTTGTGTGGGGTGGGGTAGCGCGCTGCGTGGCGCACGCCGTCGCGGGTCACACGCTGCGCGTCGCGGGTCGCGCGTCGCTGCGGGCCGTTAGCGCTTTGGGGCCTGATCGGTACCCAGGACCACGGTGATGTCCACGTCAGTTGGGTAGGAGCCGTCGTTTGCCTTGATGTTAGCGGTAGGGATGTCCAGCGCTTTTGCAACGCCAACAGCCTTTGCCAGGCCCGTACGCGTGCCATCGTAGATGATAATCGAGTCGGTTGGATGCTCCAGAGAGCTGTCGGCGTAAGCGGTGTAGCCCTTAGTCTTCAGGATGCCAGCCTTCTGAGCTGCAAGCCCTTGAACGTCGGTGCCGTTGAGCACGGCAACTTCTCCGGTGTAGTCAGGCTTGATGCTGTCGATAGCTGAAGGGTCTCCTCCAACGGTACCCACAACGCCTGTGGTTTCGTCAGCGCTTGCATCCTCCAGAGGAGGGAGTGCGCGATTCACGCGATCCATCATACTCTTCCACGCGCTCTTATCGACAATCTCATACCACACGTCATCAATGAGCTCGGACGTCGTCGGCGTACGTGCGGAATACATATCCTTGGATGTATCCATGCCCCTGAATGACATGGCCAGTCCCACAATATCGGTAACGTTGAAGTCAGTAGTCACGCTCTCGGCCATGGTGGACACGGCACCGGACATAGAAACGGGGTCCAGCTGCAGGACTTTCTTGGCAATGGCCGTCAAAATCATGCGCTGGTTAGCCGCGCGGTAGAAGTCGCCTGCGCCGTAGTTGTCGTATGCGTGACGACTGCGAGAAAGGCCGAGCGCTTGCTGGCCGTTGAGCTGCTGCTCGCCAGCGGGAAGGTCGATGCCTGAGTACTGCATGTCAGAAACAGCAACGGGCAGGTTGACCGTAATGCCGCCGATAGAGTCCACAATCTTGGTGAACGACTCAAAGTCTACCTCGGCATAGTGCGAGATGTTGACGTTTGCCAGCTTGGAAACGGCCTCGACCATTCCGGATGCGCCGCCATAGCTGTATGCGGAGTTAATCTTCTGCTTTCCGTGTTCTCCCAGGTCAACCATAGTATCTCGGGGGATGGAAATCAGGGTAATCTTCTTGTTCTTAGGGTCTACGCGAGCCAGAATGATAGTGTCGGCGCGGAAGTTTGCGTCGGAATCACCCCAGTTTTCTGCACGCCCCTCGTCCTTATCCACGCCCAGAAGCAGCATGTAGAATGGGTCAGACGGAGCAACCTGTACCAGCGTGGCCTGCAGGTTTGCATCCAAGCCCTGGCGAAGTTTTGAGTTGGTATCCAGCATCCACCACGCAAACGCTATGCCTGCTACCAGCAGCAACGTTCCCAGAATGCCGGCAAAGATCTTAAGACCACGACCGCGAGAAGAACCTTGGCGCTTCTTGGAATATGCGCCCACGCCTTCAGCGCGAGAAGGGGCATGGCTCACGGCACCCGCTCGATGTGCAGCAAAGTGGGTGTGTTTTTGCTGCTGAGCTGGGGCTTCTTCGGGCCACTCGTCACCGACGTTGGTCTGGCCAATCAAAGGCTCGCGCGTAAACCTGGAGCCGTGGGATTCCTGATTGTTGCGAGCAGAACTTGCACCTGCGCTTCGAACGCTGCCCAGCGTGCGAGGTTGATATGCGCCCTGATTATAAGCGTCATAATCTTCCTGTGCGAAGTCCTCTGTATCGTACTCAGGGGCATCTTCGTACCTATCACGGCTGTTGTGACCGTGATTCTGAGATGAATGTGACCTTCTGGCCATTGGGGCTCCTTTGTGTTTAATCTGCGTTTTGCCCAATGCGTTTTGTCAAACATCTACTATACGCAATTTTGCGTCTTTGTGCTGCATAGAAACAAACTGCCACAAAAAATCCCCGCTTCAACATGTGAAGCGGGGATTCATTTTGCGAGAAGTTCGCACAGCTTGTACTACTTACGGCGACGATCCTTCAGAGCATAGCCAAGGGTGGTAGCAACACTACCAACAGTTGCTACGGCTACAAGAGCAACCTCGGAAACCTCGCCAGTTTCAGGAAGCTTAGGCTGCTTCTTCTTAGGCTTCTTTGGAGTTTCTGATGGAGGAGTGGTAGGAGGAATGGTTGGTGGAATCTCGGTGTTGGTAACCGTGAAGCCATCAGTGACATTTCCCGTAACTTCGCTGGTATATCCCTCAGGAACGTTTTCTTCAGCTA
>CALIZK010000008.1:0-28048 GCA_938028635.1 uncultured Atopobium sp. | reverse complement strand
GTAAATATCAAGGTTCCTTCAGAGCAGTTGACGTTCCGTCAACGCGCGGGAGCTCGTATTACTGGTATTACTGCAATGCTTTTAGTATTTGTGGCGCTTAATTTGAGGTCACCACTATTTGCCATTGTTTTGATTCCACTTTTGATATTTGGCATTAGAAATGTTCTTGCAGATGGCGTCAAGATGAACGCCGGCTGGTGGAGAAGCTTTGCAAATGCATTTGTTTCGGGAATCATCAATGGTGCCTTCTACTCAATTATTATTATGACTTTGTATGCTTGTACGGCCGGTTTGGGCCATGTTGGCTATATGGGAATTTAAGTTTTAGGTTTTACAAGGGGAGAGTTAGTAAGCGTGGCAGAGAAGAAAGACTTCTACGAGCTCTTAGGTGTTGCTCGTGATGCAGACCAAAAAACTATTAAGCGAGCTTTTTTAAAGCTTGCAAGAAAGCTGCACCCTGATGTTTCTGATGACCCTCATGCAGAAGAAAAGTTTAAAGAGGTAAACGAAGCTTATTCTGTACTTTCAGATGAGCAAAAGCGTGCCAACTATGACCGTTATGGTGATCCTAATGGTCCATCCGGTTTTGGTGGCGGCTATGTGGATATGTCAGATATCTTTGGCGGTGGTTTTGGCGGCTTTGGAGATATCTTTGATTCCTTCTTTGGCGGCGGCCATGGTGGTCGTGGCACTGCTCAGCGTACTCGTGGCAGTGATATGGGAATTAGACTCTCTATCACTTTGGAAGAGGCTGCTGCGGGTGTTACAAAAACTATCTCGTATAACAGACTTTCTACCTGTGATGACTGTAATGGCACCGGCCTTGGTGAGGGTGGAAAAATTGAAGACTGCCCACGCTGTCACGGTACGGGAACGGTAGTTCAGGTTCAAAATACCGTTTTTGGTCAGATGCAGTCTCAGACCGTATGTCCAGAGTGTCAGGGAACAGGCAAAAAGGTTGAACATGCTTGCGAGACCTGTGGTGGTCAAGGAAGAACTCCTGACCATGAGCGTGTCTCTGTTGAAATTCCTGCAGGCGTGCATTCAGGTCAGTCGATTTCTATTTCCGGCAAAGGTGAAGCAGGAGTCAGAGGCGATACCTCTGGCGACCTTATCGTAACCATTGAAGTTTCCCAGCATAAAGACTTTGAACGCAGGGGAGACGATCTCTTTACTTCAGTTAGTGTAGATTCTCTTGAGGCAATTGTTGGTACTACCGTTACCATTGACGGCATTATCAAAGATGAAACTATTGAGATTTCTATACCTGCAGGTTGTAAGTATGGCCAGCAGCTAAGCGTGGCTGGTAAAGGCATGCCTCGTTTGCATACTAAGGCTCGTGGGAACCTTTACGTTCTGGTTCACATTGAGACTTCAACAGGACTGACCAAAGATCAGTTAGATATACTCACCTCACTTATTGATGAGCGTAAACAAAGTAGTGTTCAAGACACTCAAGATGAGTCACACACCACTCAATCTGAAGGCAGAGATTCTTCAGATCACAAAAATAAGAACGCCAAAAAGGCTTCCAAGAAGAGGCGCTAATGGCTCACGGTATTGCACTCATAAATCTTGGATGTAGGGTAAATCGCGTTGAGCTTGATTTAATGGCGGATTCTCTGCTTCGCATGGGATGTCGCATTGTTGAAGAAGATGAAGCTCAAGCAATTGTTATCAACACATGTGCTGTTACTGCTGAGGCTGAGGCTAAGACGAGAAAAGCTGTGCGTAAAGCAGCGCTTATGCCAGGAGCCCCTCTTGTAGTAGCAACAGGTTGTGTTGCAAGTCTTTTTGCTGATGAACTTGCCTCGCTTGCTCCTAACGTTGTGGTAGAAGCCGAGAAGGACAAAGTAGCAGACAGGGTTCTTGAAGAGCTAGGTTTTGCACCAGAATCCGTAAGCGACGACGGACTTGTCATCTCCAAGCCTACTCCAACAGGCCGTACGCGCCCTGGCATCAAAATTCAAGATGGTTGCGATAATCGTTGCACCTTCTGCATTGTGTGGAAAGCACGTGGCGCAGGTAAGTCTCTTGATCCTCGTGAAGTTGTTTTGCAGGTAAAAGATGCTATGAGCAGGGGAGCTCAAGAGGTTGTTCTTACGGGAATCAACCTTGGCAGCTATAAGGCTCAACTTGAGGATGAAGGTGGAAGAATTCTACGTCTTCCTGATCTTCTCGAGTATGTGCTTGAAAAAACCGAGGTTGGTCGCTTGAGGCTTTCTTCTCTTGAGCCACCAGATGTAAATGCTCGTTTGGTAGAGGTAATTGCTGCATCCAATGGAAGAATTGCACCTTTCTTGCATATCTGTCTTCAGTCCGGATGTGACGCTACGCTTGCTCGTATGGGTAGGGTGTATAGGACAGAGCTTTATCGCAAGGCTGTTGAGGACGCTCGTTCGGTACTGCCAACCATTGCCTTGGGAACGGACCTTATTGTTGGTTTTCCTGGAGAAACTGATAAAGAATTTGACGAGTCGTACGAGTTTTGTCGTCAGATGGGCTTTTCTAAGATGCATGTATTTAGGTATTCCAAGCGACCTGGAACGCCCGCGGCTACTGCTCCAAATCAGGTTGATCCAAAAGTGATGGCTGAGCGCGCAAAGAAAATGCGTGATCTGGGTAATGCTATGCGCTTTGAAGCTGCTATGAAGCTAGTTGGTACCTGCGATAATGTGGTGGTACAGTATCCTGGTAGGGGAATTTCTGGCGGTCTTTTTGATGTCCAGGTTGATCCTACTATTGAACTTGATGAACTTATCGCTATGCACTTTGATGAAGTTTTACCTAATGGAACGCTAAAAGCTTCTCGTTTATAAATTGGGGGAACATGGAGCCAACACAGATTCGCTTAACTATTCCTGATTCAGTGGATCCTTTATATCTGACAGGTCCAGCTGATAGTTTGCTCAGAGAAATTGAAGCGTCATGTGCGGCTCTTATTTCAGTCAGAGGCAAAGCAATCTTTTTGTCGGGAACTTCTCAAGAAATTGAGCAGTTAACGCTTATTTTTTCTCACCTGATTCAAATGGTCGAGTCTGGATCTAGGCCAACGCTTGAAGACGTAAAGTTGCTGCTTGATAGTACCAAAAGAAATGCCAACTTAGAGCAAACGGGAACACGTACCCTGTTTGTAACTCATAAAGGCAAAGCAATTCAGCCTAAAACACAAGGTCAAATAGCGTATACCAAGGCAATTGCAAACAACTCTATAACCTTTGGTATTGGTCCTGCGGGTACCGGCAAAACCTATTTGGCAGTTGCCATGGCGCTTGCCGCTTTGACTTCTCAGCAAATCAGCAGAATTGTGCTAGTAAGACCTGTTGTAGAAGCAGGAGAGTCTCTTGGTTTTCTTCCAGGCACGCTTCAAGAAAAGCTGGATCCCTACATTAGGCCGCTCTACGACGCTCTCTTTGATATGACCTCAATGGAGTACGCAAATAACCTCATTGAACAGGG
This sequence comes from uncultured Atopobium sp., assembly GCA_938028635.1. GTDB lineage: Bacteria > Actinomycetota > Coriobacteriia > Coriobacteriales > Atopobiaceae > Lancefieldella. The sequence continues at coordinate 24,589 of CALIZK010000008.1, read as the reverse complement.
AATTGTTGAGATTGCGCCACTTGCATTTATGCGCGGCCGCACTATGAACGATGCGTTTGTCATTTTGGATGAGGCACAAAATACCACCCCTGAGCAGATGAAAATGTTTCTGACTCGATTGGGTTTCTCGTCAAAGTTTGTAATTACGGGCGATGCAACACAGCGAGACCTTGTGGGCAAAAGCGGTTTGGACGTTGCTCGACAGGTGCTTGGCAACCTTGAAGACGTTGCTTTTGTTGATTTAGATAGAAATGATATTGTTCGCCACACGTTGGTTGGTAAGATAGTTGATGCATACACTGCGTATGAGAAAAAACAGCTAGGGGAGTAACGTGGTTAACGAGTACGACATTGTGATTGAAGAGGGCGTCGAGTCGCCAATTTCTGTGGAAGAGATTGAAGCTGATTGCAATCTAGTACTCTCTGAAGAGGGCGTGGAGCGCCCCTGCACGGTCTCCATTTCTGTAGTCAGTGATGCAGAGATTCAGCAGGTAAACCTTGAGTGGCGAGAAAAAAATGCACCCACTGACGTTATCTCACTTGAGGTAGAGCGCCCTGATGATCCAGATTTGGCTCCTGGTGAGATGTGTGAGTTGGGCGATATTATTCTGGCTCCTCATTTTATTGCTCGCCAGGCAAAAGAATATGGCACTACAGAGGCAGATGAGTTTAGGCTTATGCTCGTTCATGCCATGCTTCACCTGCTTGGATATGACCATATTGAAGATGATGAGGCAGAGATTATGGAAGCTCGTGAAGACGCTCTTGTTGCTCTGCTATCAACGGATAGGACTATTGAGCCAGTTGTATTGACTCGCCACCGTGAGGGGATTGACGAGTAATGATTCCGGGATCTAAGGGCAGACATCCAAGCTTTAAGCGCGGCCTTCTTTTTGCGCTCCAAGGTGCTCGTCAGGCGTTTGCTCAAGAGGCAAACCTGCGTCGTATGGCCGTTGCTGCTGCAGTAACCGTGGTGGTGGGATTGTTTGTTGGTTTAGACGCTGTGAGCTGGGCACTTGTTCTTGCTTGTATTGGTGCGGTTTTAACTACAGAACTTCTCAATACAGCAATAGAAACCGTGGTAGATCTGGTTTCTCCAGAGTTTCACCCCATGGCTGGTAAGGCTAAAGATATTGCGGCAGCTGCCTCATGCTGCATTAGCATCACCGCAGCTCTTATAGGACTTTTGATTTTCTTGCGTGCAATTTTTCATTGGTAAGTTGGAGGACATATGACCGCCAATTCAGTTTCTGAGAACACTTCAGTTGAAAACGCTCCATTTAGGAGCGGCTTTGTTGCTTTAGTTGGTCGTCCAAGTGTTGGTAAGTCCACGCTGTTAAACGCATGCATGGGCCAGAAGGTAGCCATTGCAAGCCCTGTTGCCCAGACAACGCGTCGTCGTTTTAGGGCAGTGGTAAACGGTGAGAACTCTCAGCTGGTCATTGTAGATACCCCAGGCCTCCACAAGCCCAAAGACGCTCTTGGAAAAGAGCTCAACAAGGCAGCGCTTGGCGAGCTTAATGACGCTGATGTCATTGCTTTTTTGATTGACGCTACTAAGCCTGTTGGTCGTGGAGATGAATGGGTTGCCAATCATGTTGAGCAGGCGCATGCTGCCTTTAAGCTGCTGGTTATTACCAAGGCCGACATTGCAACTCCAGAGCAAGTAACAGAGCAGCTTGAGGCCGCACAGGCTCTTGCGCACTTTGATGACGTGCTTGTTGTTTCTGCTCCAGAAGACTTCAATATCCAGGCATTTATTGCGCTTGTTTCAGAGCATCTTCCTGAGGGTCCCATGTGGTTCCCAGAGGACATGGAGACTGACGCATTGCCAGAAGACCTGGTAGCAGAGTTTGTTCGCGAGAAGCTCTTGTTGAATCTTCGTCAAGAAGTTCCCCATTCCGTTGCCGTTGTTTGTGATTCCTATGAGGTAGCAACGGACGGACATTTATCTATTTCTGCCACCATTTTGGTTGAGCGAGAAGGACAAAAGGGCATCGTAGTTGGCCAGGGCGGCTCTATGATTAAACGCGTTGGCGTTGAAGCTAGAAAAGATCTAGAGAAACTGTTTGGTCGCAAGGTTTACCTTGACCTGCAGGTGCGCGTTCAGCCTCTCTGGAGGCGTGATGCCAATGAGATTAAGCGCCTGGGTTACTCAACTGAGGACTAGTTGTGCCTGGAAGAAAGACTACGCGTCTTAAAGCAATTGTGCTTGATAGAACAAAACTCGCTGAGCAAGACCTTATCTTAACCATGCTCTCCGATTCGGGAGAAGAGCGTCGTGCAGTCGCAAAGGGTGCTAGAAAGCCAGGCGGCCGCTTTGCTGCTCGCGTTGAACTGTTTTGTGAGCTAGACGTACTGCTGGCAGAAGGTCGCTCGCTTGACATCTTGTCCGAGGCAACCTTGCTTGAGCCGCACGCATCACTGCGCGGAGATCTTTCTAAGGTAGCAGCAGCGTCGGCAATCTGCGAAGTTGCACGCCTTTCGTGTATCGACGGCGTCGAAGACGCGTTTCTCTATCCACTTCTTTCTCGCGCTCTCAGAGCCTGCGAAGAAGTAGATGACGAGAAACACTTAGATCTTGTTGTTGCCGCTTACGTGTTTAAGGTCTTGGCACACGAAGGCTGGCGTCCTGAGTTGGAATCGTGCATTGCCTGTGGAGATGAAGCCCTGACGTACTTCTCGCCAGCTGCTGGTGGTGCATTGTGTGGAAGTTGTGCGCATGAGATTGAGGGCGCCATTGAGGTAACTCCACTTGAGCTCTCGTGGTTGTCATCACTTCTAAAACTTACCTTTGACCAGCTTGTTGTTGCCGAGATTGCTCCAGAAACTGCGCTCTTTTTGCTTACCAGCGCGCATATTTGGGCAGCCACACACCTTGAGGCGCGTCTCAAGGCATTTGAATTTCTGCTCAGTATCTAGCTGAAGTGGATTTTTACTAGCAAAGTTCACCAGTAACTGGTATCCTCTTGTAGGTTATTTCCTTGTTCTTAGGGGCTAGTCACTGCCGGCTACTTTCTCAGTACAAGGAGTATTCAACGCGAAAGGCGGTTTATTATGGCAGTAACTAAGGATCGTAAGGCTGAGCTCATCAAGCAGTACGGCAAGGACGAGAAGGACTCCGGTTCCGCACAGGTTCAGGTTGCTCTTCTTACTGAGCGTATTCGTCAGCTCACCGACCACATGAAGTCCCACCAGAAGGACTTCCACACTCGTCGTGGTCTTCTGATGCTCGTTGGTAAGCGTCGTCGTCTTCTTTCTTACATCAAGTCGAACGACATTGAAGAGTACCGTACTCTTATTGCTTCCCTGGGTATCCGCGACAACATCCAGTAAGTTGGCTTTTTAGGGCGCCGTCTGGCGCCCTTTATGTTTGAGGCCCGTTTGCAATGGGGCAAACGGAGATAGAAGAGGAAAGAAATGACTAAAGTAACTCACGAATTTGACCTCTACGGTAAGCACTACACCCTTGAGGCTGGTGAGCTCGCAAAGCAGGCAACAGGTGCCTGTATCGTTAAGTGTGGCGATTCCACCGTACTTCTCACTGCAGTGGTTTCTAAGGAGCGTAAGGATTACGACTTCTTCCCACTGACTGTTGATTTTATTGAGAAAATGTACGCAGTTGGTCGTGTTCCTGGTGGATACCTTAAGCGTGAGGCTCGTCCATCCGAGAAGGCAACCCTTACTGCTCGTATGATTGACCGTCCTCTGCGTCCTTCCTTCCCAGAAGGTTTCCGCAATGAGGTTCAGATTGTTGCAACTTCTCTTGTTGCCGATCAGGTAAACGCTGTTGATACCATCTCTGTCATGGGTGCATCTGCTGCTCTGGCTGTTGGTGGCGTTCCTTTTGAGGGACCACTTGCGTGCGTCCGTATTGGTCGCAACGCCGATACCGGCGAGTTCCTGGTTAACCCAACCTACGAAGAGCGCGATCACTCTGATCTTGACCTTGAGCTTGGTGGCTCTTCAACCTTCATTTCCATGCTTGAGGCTGGCGCGGATGAGATTTCCGAAGAGGATATGCTCTCCGCTATGGCATTTGGTCAGGAAGCAATTGCAGCCTTCTGCGAGGAGCAGAAGAAGTTTATTGCTAAGTGGGAAGAGGTTAACGGCCCTATCGTCAAGCGCGAGTACATCCTTGACGAGCCAATCGCTGAGGTCCATGACCGCATCTTTGCTTACTATGACCAGATGAGCGCTGCTCTTAAGGACGCTGACAAGCAGTCCCGTATGCAGAAGGTTGCTGACCTGATGGACGAGATTAAGGCTCAGTTCACCGAGGAGGAGCAGGAGCTTTGGAGCCGCGCTATTGCCGTTGAGCTCAAGGGTCTTGAGAAGCACGCTATGCGCGTCATGGTTGTTGAGACCGGCGAGCGCGTTGACGGCCGTGTGGCTAACGAGATTCGTCCAATCATGGTCAAGCCTGATTACCTGCCACTTGTTCACGGTTCTGGTCTTTTCCAGCGTGGTCAGACTCAGGTTCTCTCCATTTGTACGCTTGGCATGCTCAACGAGTGGCAGCGTCTTGACACTATTGAGCCAATGGATGGCAAGCGCTACATTCACCACTACAACTTCCCACCATTCTGCACCGGTGAGACTGGCCGTATGGGCAGTCCAAAGCGCCGCGAGATTGGTCACGGAGCTCTTGCAGAGCGCGCACTTCTGCCTGTCATTCCTTCCGAGGAAGAGTTCCCTTACACCATCCGCGTTGTCTCTGAGGTAATGGAGTCCAATGGTTCTTCTTCCATGGCTTCTACCTGCGGTTCTACGCTTTCCCTTATGGATGCAGGTGTTCCTCTAAAGCGTCCTGTTTCTGGTGTTGCAATGGGTCTTATCCAGGAGAACGGCAAGACTGTTGTTCTTACCGATATCCAGGGTCTTGAGGACTTCCTCGGCGACATGGACTTCAAGGTCTGCGGTACCACCAAGGGTATTACCGCAATGCAGATGGACAACAAGGCAACTGGCCTTACTCCAGAAATCCTGCGCAGCGCTCTTCTCCAGGCTCAAGAGGGCCGTATGTTCATTCTGAACAAGATGCTCGAGCAGATTCCTGCGCCTCGTACTGAGACCAAAGAGACCGCTCCACAGATCATCTCGCTTTCTATCCCAACCGATAAGATTCGCGACGTCATTGGCTCTGGTGGCAAGGTTATCCGCGGTATCCAGGAGGATACGGGCGCAACCGTTGACATCCAGGAGGATGGCACCGTCTTTATCGCTGGTACTAACGGTGCTGCCGAGGCTGCTGCAGAGCGCATTAAGGCTATTGTTAAGGTTCCAGAGGTAGGCGAGGAGTACACTGGTCGCGTTGTTGGTCTTCAGCCATTCGGCGCCTTTGTTGAGCTCCTTCCTGGCAAGGACGGTCTGCTTCACATTTCCCGCGTTGCACAGGGACGTGTCGAGAAGATCGAGGATGTCCTGGCTGTTGGCGACGAGGTTAAGGTTCAGGTCCTTGAGGTAGACGAGAAGGGCAAGATTTCTCTTGACCGTCTTGATAAGCCTGAGGCACCACAGGGTGCTCCAAAGAAGGACCGTGAGGAGCGCCGTCCACGTCGTCAGAACGACAACAACAACTCTGAGCGTAGGCAGCCACGTCGTCACCACGACGCATAAGCTACGCTCAAACTCAACGGGTTTCTCGCCACGCGAGACCTTATACACATGAGATAGTAAAGAGAGCTTCGATGTATGTCGGAGCTCTCTTGTTATTCTGATGAGATTTTGATTCTTTAGGAATATATAGCGTAATACGTGCTGATTTTTTATATAATTAAACAACATGTAGATTTTGCAAAAAGTCTTGTAGACGGCCCTTTGGGTTGCGTCTGTTATAGAAAGTTGTTTTGAAAGGAAAGTTTTTTAATGCCTAAGAAAGACCCAGCTCTTAAAGTCATTCCTATGGGCGGACTTGATGGCATTGGCAAGAACATGACCGTATTTGAGTACGGTAATGATATGGTGCTTGTTGATGCTGGTTTGATGTTCCCAGATGACGAACAGCCTGGTATTGACCTCGTTTTGCCAGACTACACCTACGTACTAGAAAATGAAGATAAGCTTCGCGGTATTTTGATTACCCACGGTCACGAGGATCACATTGGTGCTCTGCCGTACCTGCTTATGGACCTTACTCGTAAGGTGCCAATCTATTCCAGTAAGCTCTCGCTTGGCTTTATTGAAGGTAAGCTTGCTGAGCACAAGATTGTGGGTACTAAGCTTCGTGAGGTTACTGATGGCTCAAAGGTCCAGCTTGGCGCCTTTGACATCACGTTCTTCTCGATGACTCACTCTATTCCTGCAGCTTTTGGTATTCACATGAAGACTCCTGCAGGAACGCTTATTCACTCCGGTGACTTTAAGCTTGACCAGACTCCTATTGATGGCGTGCGTCCAAACTACGCTGCTATTACCAAGTTTGGCTCTGAGGGCCTTGACCTGCTGCTGTCTGACTCCACAAACGCTAACCGCCCCGGTATGACTCCATCCGAGGCTTCTGTTGGTGCGGCGCTTCGTCACATCATCAAGAATGCAACTGGTCGCGTCTTTGTTGCGTCGTTCTCAAGCCACATTCACCGCCTGCAGCAGGTGTGCGATGCCTCTGTTGCGGTAAAGCGTAAGGTTGTTGTTACCGGTCGCTCTATGATTACCAACACAAAGGTTGCGCGTGAGCTTGGCTACCTCAACATTGCCGATAAAGACATCATTGATGCGTACGATGTTGATAAACTCGCAGATGATCGCATTGTTGTTCTGTGCACCGGTTCCCAGGGAGAGCCTCTGAGTGCTTTGGCACGCATGGCAAACGGAGAGCACAAGTCGCTTTCCATTCGTCCTCAGGACACCGTAATCATCTCTGCAACTCCTGTTCCAGGTAACGAGAAGAGCGTTCAGTCCATCATCAATGCGCTCTCTAAGATTGGTTGCGAGATTTACGACAAGTCAAAGGCACTTGTCCACGTTTCTGGCCATGGTAGCCAGGAAGAGCTCAAGCTTATGCTTGGTATGGCTCGCCCTAAGAACTTTATGCCAGTCCACGGTGAAGCTGTTCACCTGCGTGCTCACGCAGAACTTGCTCAGCAGATGGGTGTTCCTGCTAACCGTATTTTCATTCTTGATAACGGTGACACGCTTGAGATGAGAAACGGCAAGGTTACTCGTGGTAAGACGGTTGAGTCTGGCGTAGTGTACGTTGACGGCCTCTCTGTTACCGACGCTAACCCTGTTGTTCTTCGTGACCGTCAGCGCCTTTCTCAGGACGGCATTGTTACCGCTGTGGTAACCCTTGTTGGTCGCAACCTTAAGCCAGGTGTTGTTGAGATTTCTGGCCGTGGTGTTTCATTTGCTGACGATGATGAGCTTATGAATGACGCACAGAATCTTGTGAGAAATTCAATCGAGAAGGCCTCTAAGTCCGAAGGCGCAAACATTGAAGCAATGAGAAAGAGCGTTCGTAACGCCCTTTCTAACTTCCTTTGGAGCAAAACTCGTACTCGACCAATGGTTATTCCGGTCATTATGGAGGTATAGGCCCAATGCCCTCTAAACGCACCTCAAACGCAGCAAAAAGAAATTCTAGAAACGCCGCTTCTGCCCAGGCAGTAGGCTTAAGTCCGCTGCAGAACGACATCATTGGTGTTGTTCTTGCAGTGGTTGCTATTGCCATGTTTTTGTCCATTATTGTCCCTTCTAACGCTGTTATTACCAGCGCGATGGGTCATGGGCTCAAACTTTGCTTTGGTACGGGAGCGCTTCTTTTTCCCATTGCAGTTTTTGTCTTTGCTATGACCTTCTTTATGCGTGATGATCAGGGAATCTCTACGCGTATTGCTATTGGTCTAACGCTGGACGTTCTTGCTGCCCTTGCTCTTATTTCACTTAACTTCCCAGGTGCCGAAGCTGCTCCAGATATGCTTCTGGGCACAAAAGTCCTAGAGGCTGCCGGCGGTTATGTGGGCGGCGGTATTGCTTGGGTTTTGCTGCGCTTTGTTGGCCGCGTGGTGGGCAATGTCCTTTTGGTTGGCTTTATTATTGCCGGTGTTGTTATCTGCGGCTTCTCCATTTCTGACATGGTTGAGCGCGTAAGCTTCCGCCTGGATGAAGCGCGCGAGAATCATCGCTACCGTAAAGAAGAGCGTGCTCTTGCAAAAGAAGAGGCGCTCTACGCTGCAAATGCTCCTCAGCCTGCAAAGAAGCAGGGTAGACGTGGCGCAAACAACCAGTCTTCTCTGTTTGATGAGACCGGTGAAGGGGAGACCACGTATCTGGGCAATCGCAAGACTTCTGTCATTAAGCGTGACGCCCGTCTTTACGAGGAAGAAGAGGCGCAAGAGGACGCAGGAGATGCTCCTACTACGCTCATTGATAAGGCTAAGAATAAGCTGCGCTCTAAGAAGAAAGACCAGCCAGATGATGCAGTTGTCGAGAAAAACGATGTTGCTGTAGCTGATGTTGCTCCTACAACAAAACAGGCTAAACCTAAGAGCAAGGCTAAAACGACGCCCGATTTTCTCGCCACACCTGATCAGCTTAAAAGGCCAGGTGACGACGATGAGTCGTATGAGCTGCCACCTTTTACCATTCTGAAGACAAACAAGAACTCCGCCACTTCTGCTGTAAGCGATGATGAGCTTGAAGCTACTGCTCAGAGACTTCAGGCTACGCTTGAGGAGTTTGGCCTGTCTAGCCAGGTAGTTGGTTGGACTGCGGGTCCTTCTGTCACTACGTTTAAGATTTCGATGGGCGAGGGCGAGCGCGTCAACAAGATCACTAATCTTGAGGACGATATTGCGCTTTCACTTGCGGCAAAGTCTGTTCGTATTTTTGCTCCAATTCCTGGAACTTCTCTGGTTGGTATTGAGATCCCTAACGAGAAAGCCCAGGCAGTCAACTTGGCTGACGTTCTTCCGTTTGCAAAGGGTGGTCCTCTTGAGTGCGCTTTTGGTCGCGATTCTGAGGGTAAGCCAATTGTTGTTGACCTTGCCAGTCTTCCTCACTTGCTGGTAGCAGGTACCACTGGTTCTGGTAAGTCTGTCCTGCTCAACGCCATTGTCATGTCTATGCTCATGCGCGCAACTCCTGAGCAGGTCCGCCTTATCATGGTTGACCCAAAGCGCGTTGAGTTTACGGGTTACGCTGGTCTCCCTCACCTGTATGTTCCAGTTGTTACCGAGCCAAGGCAGGCGGCAAGTGCGCTTCAGTGGGGCGTCACCGAGATGGAGCGTCGCCTTAAGGTATTTGAGCACTACAAGGTGCGTGACATTAAGACGTACAACAGAAATGTTGATGGCGATAAGTACGCTGATATGGAAAATCCTCCAAAGCACATGCCTTACTTTGTCATTGTCATCGACGAGCTTGCTGACCTTATGATGGTTGCTGGCAAAGACGTTGAGTCTTCCATTGTCCGTATTGCTCAGCTTGGTCGTGCTGCAGGTATTCACCTGATTGTTGCAACGCAGCGTCCTTCTGCAGACGTTGTGACCGGTCTGATCCGTGCAAACATCGATAACCGTGTTGCGCTCTCAGTTGATAACTCTTTGAACTCCCGCATTATTCTTGACCAAAAGGGTGCTGAGCAGCTGCTGGGTAAGGGTGACATGCTGGTTAAACTTCGTGGTAAGAAGCCTAATCGTGCACAGGGTTGCTGGGTCTCTGACGAGGAGATCGAGGAGACCGTTAAGTATATCCGCACTCAGCGCGTGGCCGAATATCACGACAATATCTTGACCGTTGCAACTCCAACACAGGCCGAAGGCGTTGGCGGAGTTGGTGGCATGGCGCAGGCAGACGACCCACTTATTTGGGAAGCTGCGCGCATTATTGTGGATTCTCAGCTAGGTTCTACATCTAGTTTGCAAAGAGCACTCTCTGTTGGGTATGCTCGTGCTGGTAGAATTATGGATATGCTTGAGGCAAAAGGCGTTGTTGGCCCAGCCAACGGATCAAAGCCTCGAGAAGTTCTTATCGATAAAGATGCTCTTGAAGAGCTCAAAGTTCAAGACGCTGCCTATAGGGAGGTAGAGTAAGCATGCCACGCCCTCGTTTTAGTGAGATGCTCGTAGAACGTAGACGTCAGCTCGGGCTTTCTATCACTCAAGCATCAAAGATTCTTCGCCTCAAGGAGCAGGCACTTATTGCTTTTGAGGAAGGCGATTTTACGAATATGCCTCAGAGCGGCTATGCTCAGGGCATGCTTTCTTCGTATGCTCGCTACCTAGGTCTTAATCCGCGTGAAATCGTAGACCTCTTCCAGGAAGAGAGCTATGAGTTTGAAAACGGCACCTACTCTCATGAGTTGCGTCGTCGTACGCGAGACACCCAGTCTGGTCGTGGCATTGCTGGCTATGACGTTGTAAACGAGTCCGGTAGTAGGCCAAAGGCATACGTGCAGTACCACGGTCTTCTCCCCACATCGGGAGGACCAGCTGGCGATATGGGTGCGTTTGCAACTACGTCTGGTGTTCGCTCCAGGCAAACCGGTGTGCCTCTGGGTGCACAGGCATCTGAGGAGGATGCTGGCGGCTACTCGTATTCTCGCTATGCCACAGGTCATGCGTACAACGCTGGTATTGAGGAAGCATCCCGTCAAAAAACTATGGCAAGTCGTACACGTGGTGGCGTTCAGCGCAGACGTGTAGGTATTGCGGGCGTTAGCATGCCAGCTTACAAAGACGATGTAACCAGAAGAACTGTTGCTCCAAGCGATTACACCGATGACCTTCGTTATGACAATGTAACTGCTCCTTACGAGCGCGCATCTACTATTTCCGGTCGTCGTGGTTCAAGAAATATTGCACAGGTAGATAGGCCTAATGTTCGCCGTCGCCAGCCTTCTGGTGCCGCAACTCAGCAGCGTCGAGCTCCTCAAAGACCAGGTGTTATGGGAGCACTTCAGAATTACTTCTCTGACACAGGACGCACTATTGCCACTGTGTTTGCTCTTGTTGTTGTAATTATTACTGCCGTTTTGCTGTTCAGCGTTCGTTCCTGCATGACAGCTCGTACTACGCCTACTACAACAAAGACAGTAAGCGTTAATAATTCAACAACTGATTCTTCAAAGAATTCCACTACTACAAATAGCAACACGGACACTTCTAAGAAGGATTCAACTGATACCTCTAAGAGCACCACTACAACTGAGCCAAAGAAGGAAGAGACTCCTAAGCAGACTACCGTAGTGGTTACTGTTGCAGATGGTCAGACCAGTTGGGTTGAGATTACTGTTGATGGTAAGAGTGTTGAGGCTGATGCAATCACTGGTCCATGGTCTCAGACATACACCGTCACTGATTCCATGAACGTTCTTGCAGGTACTCCTGGCGCTGTTGCGGTTACTGTTAACGGTACTGCTAAGCCATTTGACGCAAATGCTTCAGGTATTGGCACCTTGACCATTCAGGGCACTAAGCCTGCTGACGGTACTGCAGCAAATACTTCTGGAACTCAAACAAACAGCACGTCAACAAGTACTACTGGTGGAACTTCTGGCACCACTAACAACCAGAATTCCAACAGCAATTCAAACAATAACTAAACGCCATGGGGCGAGAAGTTCTTCTCGCCCTGAATATACGGAGGGGAAATGGCTAAAGAATCAAGCTTTGACGTTGTGTCTGAAGTAGACATGATGGAAGTTGATAATGCATTTCAGCAGGCAGCTCGTGAGCTTACCCAGCGTTACGATCTAAAAGATTCTGGCGCAACACTTGAGCTCTCTAAGAAAGAGGGCAAGTTCACTATTGAGGCTCCTGCAGATTTTGTTGCATCTCAGGTGAGGGATGTTCTTGGCTCCAAGCTGGTAAAGCGCGGAATTGATCTTACTGCTATTCGTTGGGGAGACCCCATTCCTGCAGCAGGCTCTACCGTGCGTCAGATTGGCTCTATTGTTTCTGGTATTGATCAGGAGACAGCTAAGAAGATTGCTAAAGATATTCGTGATATGAAAGTTAAGGCTAAGGCAACCGTTGAGGGCGATAAGCTGCGTGTTTCTAGTGCTTCTCGCGATGTTCTTCAGTCTGTGATTGCAAGCCTTAAGGAGAAAGACTATGGCCAGCCCCTCCAGTTCAACAACTATCGATAGGGGCTACAACGTCCTATACATCACGTTAGGATGCGCTAAAAACGAGGTTGATACAGATCGCATGCGTGCGCGTCTTTTGGCCTCTGGTTTTGGTGAAGTTGCAGATCCAGACTCAGCAGACATAGCAATTATCAACACCTGCTCGTTCTTGGCCTCAGCAACAGAGGAATCTATTGAGACTACTCTTGAGATTGCTGAAGGCGCTTCCGAGGGAGTTCGTAAGCTGCCCATTATTATGTGTGGCTGCGTTCCTTCCAGGTACGGCGCAGAGCTTAATGAGCAGCTTCCTGAAGTTGCTGCGTTTGTTCCGGCAGATCAAGAAGATGGCATTGTCAGCGTTGTTGCAGACGTTCTGAATATCCCTGAGCCTACGCAGTCCATTGTTGCCGCCCATGGAATGCTGCGCACCATTGATGGCGCCAGTGCATTTGTAAAGATTTCCGAGGGCTGTGATAGATTCTGCGCTTTCTGCGCCATTCCGTACATTCGTGGTCACTATCACTCAAGGCCCGCTGAAGAGATTCTTCAAGAGGTACATGAGCTGATGGAAGGTGGTGTTCGTGAGGTCATTCTGATTGGCCAGGACACCGGTATCTGGGGCTCGGATATGCCTGATACTGCAGATGGTCAGACTCCAACACTTGCCAAGCTTATGCAGCAGGTTGCTGAGGTAGTTCGTCCTTATAAGGGATGGATTCGCGTTTTGTATCTGCAGCCAGAAGGTATGACCGATGAGCTCATCAGCACCATTCGCGATACACCTGAGGTTTTGCCTTACATTGATATTCCAATTCAGCACTGCAACGAGCGCATTCTTAAGCGTATGGGTCGTTCTGGCTCTACACAGGAGCTTCGTGAACTTTTTGATCGCCTCAGAACTGAGATTCCTGGTATGGTTCTTCGTACCACGGGAATGTGTGGCTTCCCAGGCGAGACAGATGATGAATCAGATGAGCTCTACGACTTTATTCAGGAGCAGGAGTTTGATTACACATCCGTCTTTACCTATTCGCCAGAAGAGGGAACTCTGGGCGCAAAGATGTCTGATCAGGTTCCAGATGAGGTAAAGATTGAGCGCACTCAGCGCCTGCTTGACCTTGTTGAACAGCTCGGTTTTGCGGCAACTGCCCGTCACGTTGGCGAACGCTGCGAAGTCATTATTGACGGAATTGAAGAATCTGACGAGGGCACTGAGCTTATCGGCCACACGTGGTTCCAGGCTCCAGACTGTGATGGCGCTGTTCACATTGCAGAGGGAGAGGCCGCAGTCGGAGATATTGTCCTTTGTGACCTGGTAGATTCATTCTGCTATGAAATGATTGGCGAGATTGTAGACGATACAGACACACAGTCTGGCGAGAAAACCGTTTAGTTGGGGATAGGTCATGTCATCAAAGACAATTTGGACACCTGCAAATATTGTTACCTGTGCTCGTGTGGTCTTAGTGCCCTTTTGGCTTCTCTTGGCGCAGCTTTTAGGTGTATCTCTGGCAGATTCTCTGGCAACACCTGGTTTTAAACTTGGAGCTTTTCTTGTTTTTATCGGCTATGTTGTTATTTCTTTGACCGATAAGCTTGATGGTTACCTTGCCCGTAGTAGAAATGAAGTTACTACCTTTGGCAAGTTCTTAGATCCAATTGCCGATAAACTCGCTGTTGTTGTAGCTCTTTTTGTACTTCTAGAGTGGCATATGGTTTCTCCTTGGGTGCTCTTAGTGATTGTTGCACGTGAGTTTTTGGTATCTGGCCTTAGGATGGTTGTTGCTTCAAAGGGAGTTGTTATTGCAGCTTCTGACTTGGGTAAGTGGAAGACCGCAACAACTATGGTTGCTATCTGCGGTTCACTATTCTTGCCTAGTATTCCTGGTGGAATGATTCAGGAAGTTTTGCTCTTTATCTTCAACGCATCTATGTGGGTTGCAGTAGTTCTAACGGCCTGGTCAGGAATTGACTACTTTGTAAAGTCTTGGCAATACATTGCTGAAGTTTAACAAGATGGCGTCTCTCTGAGGCGCCGCTTTTGTATCAAATCTTATTAAAAGTAAGGAAGACCATGTTCTCTGAAGAAGTTCTCAAAGAAGCTCAAAGTGTTATTTCAGATGCCCTTGCATCAGGTATTACCGTAGCTTCAGCCGAGTCTTGTACGGGAGGACTTGTTGCAGGCGCTCTTACAGCCATCTCTGGATCATCAAGCGTGCTTAAGGGCTCTGTTGTAAGCTATACCATTGAGATTAAGCAAAAGGTATTAGGCGTTTCAAAAGACATTTTTGATGAACCGTCTCTTGGCGCTGTTTCTGAGCCCTGCGCAGCTCAAATGGCTTCGGGCGTTAGAGACGTTATTGGATCAGATATTGCAGTTTCCGTTACAGGAATAGCAGGACCAACAGGAGAAGAGCCTGGTAAACCAGTTGGAACAGTTTGGTTTGGTATTAACAGCAAAAACTTTACCTATACGGTCTGTAAACATTTTTCTGGTAATAGAGAACAGGTGCGAGAAGCTGCTGTTTTGCAGGCTTTACAATTAATTCATGAAGCAATTGTGAAGGCTTAAAATTCGATTTTAATAGAGAGGCTCAAAACTAGTTTGTTTTGAGTCTCTTAATTTCTGCGACTATGCAGGACTTATACAGCCAAATTTGCAATTAAGAAGAAATTAGCTGCTCAAGAGCGGAAAATAGAGGTAAGAATTCAGACAAATTCCCTCTATAGAGTATATGTTTGACGTTGACATAGAACGTCTGTTCTTATAGTATTCAAGTAACAAAAAGAGCAAGGAGTATCCATGGCTAAAAAGTCAGTTTCAAAAGAGATTAAAGCTCGTACTACTGGTGATGAGAGAGATGAGGTCATCTCTTCAACCACTGCAGAGATTGAGAAGAAATTTGGTGCAGGCGCTATTATGCGTTTAGGTGAGGGTGGTCCTGCCTTTGATATTCAGGCTATTCCAACTGGCTCACTTGCTCTTGATGCAGCGTTGGGTATTGGCGGCGTTCCTCGCGGTCGTATCGTAGAGATTTATGGCCCAGAGTCCTCTGGTAAGACAACACTTTCACTAGAAATTCTTGCAGAAGCTCAGGCGCTAGGTGGTGTTGTTGCCTTTATTGACGCAGAGCACGCACTAGACCCAGGCTATGCAGCTCGTATTGGCGTTGATATTGACGATGTTTTAATTTCTCAGCCAGATACTGGTGAGCAGGCTTTAGAGATTTGCGACATGCTTGTTCGCTCAGGCGCCATTGATGTTGTAGTTGTAGACTCCGTTGCTGCTCTTGTTCCTCGTGCAGAGATTGAGGGAGAAATCGGCGATTCTAGCGTTGGTCTTCAGGCTCGTCTCATGAGTCAGGCTCTCCGTAAATTAGCGGGTTCTCTTTCTAAGTCTAATACGCTCTGTATCTTCATTAACCAACTTAGAGAGAAGATTGGCGTTATGTTTGGAAGTCCAGAGACCACTTCTGGTGGTAGGGCTCTTAAGTTCTTCTCTACTGTCCGTATGGATATTCGCCGCGTTGACAGCATTAAGGTTAACGGAGAAAACGTTGGCAACCGTGTTCGCGTTAAGGTTGTAAAGAACAAGGTTGCTCCGCCTTTTAAGGTTGCTGAGTTTGACATTATGTACGGTCAAGGCATCTCCAAAGAGGGCTCCATTCTTGATATGGCTGTTGATTTTGAGATTGTCAACAAGTCTGGAGCTTGGTTCACCTATGAGGGTGAGCGTCTTGGCCAGGGTAGAGAAGCAGCTAAATCTTTCCTTACTGCCAATCCAGATCTCATGGAAGAGATTGATCACAAAGTACGAGTTGCTTGTGGCCTTGTATTTGATGAAGATTCTGAAGTTGGCACTCCGGTTGCAACGGAAGATTCTGCTGAATAATGTCAGAAATTTCTTGGTCGATTGAGCTCCCAAAAAAGAAACAGGCAGTTCTAGGTCAGGCAAAGCCTAAAGCAAAGATACTTTTAGAAACTGAAGTTGGAGGGACGGAGGAATTCTTTGTCCCTCCAACAGTAGCTCGTGCTCTTCAGAACAAAGAGAAAGATGGTGTGTTTACACCTTCTTCTCGTAATGAGTTTCTGTATGAGCTAAAAGAGATTTCAACGCAGTGCATTAAAGCTCGTATTGAGGCTTTGATTGTAAAAAGGGACTATTCTACAGCTGAGCTTCAAAAAAAGCTCATGCTTGATGGCTATCAGAAGAATGTAAGAGACCCTGCAGTGCAGAGGGCTGTTGAAGTTGGTTTGATTAATGACAGTCGTTTTGCAGACGTCTATATACGTTCTAAAATTTCGCAAGGCTGGGGTCCTCTTAAAATTAAAACTGAAATTTCTAAAAAAGGGATTGAAGTTGAGACTCTCCCTGGATGGCCTGACGCTTATTTTTCTGATGTGGATGAATTTGAAGTTGCGTATTCTATGGCCCAGAGAAAACACCTGTCGGGAAAAAATGATTATGAGAAGCTTGTCAGGTTTCTCGCCACAAAGGGATATTCATTTTCTATAGCATCATCTGTTGCTAAAAAGATTTTGGATGAAAACGCCACATCTGAATGATTATATTTGCTTAGCTTATAAGTCTGTTGTATTAGTGTGTTTTACATTTCCTACCTGCTATTTATTGACAAAAGTTACAATGCTCTATACGATAAATATGCCGTGAATAGGCTCATTTCCGCTGGGCAACCAGCGTCACGTATACAGTAGGTATCTCATACATTTGATCTATCTCTGAATGTGGCATGACCAGCCAATGAACCCTGCTCATGGCGGGTTCTTTAGATACTGTTGTGTCTAAAGTCTCCTGAACACTTTTGTAATCGCCATTTGAGGAGTAGGTATGGAATTAGCAGCAGTAGGCATTGTTTGCCTTCTTGTGGGAGTAGGCCTTGCATACGGCGTACTCTCTAACATTAGTAATTCAAAGATTAAAACTGCAGAACAGCAGTTAAAAGATGCTCAGACTAATGCAGATCGTATTGCTTCTGAAGCAGCTCGCCAGGCAGAAACAGTTAAAAAAGAAGCTGTTCTTGAGGCTAAAGAAGAAGTTCTTCAGCTTAAGCAGGCAGCAGAGGCAGATGAGAAAAAGCGTAAGAGTGAGCTTCGTAGCATGGAGAATCGTATTCTTCAGCGTGAAGAGTCCCTTGATCACCGTACTGATGCACTAGAGAAGCGTGAGCATCAGCTTTCCAGCCTTCAGGGCCAGCTTGATCGTCGTAAGAACGATTTGGATTCTCTTGTTTCCCAGCAGTCTCAAGAGCTTGAGCGCATTGCAGCTCTTACAAAAGATGAGGCTCATGATGAGCTTCTATCTCGTGTTCGTTCTGAAAGTGTTCGCGATGAGGCTATGATTCTTCGTGAGTCTGAGCAGCGCGTTCGTGCACAAGCAGATAAAACTGCACGTGAGATTATTTCTACCGCTATTCAGCGCGTCGCTGCAGATCAGGCTTCTGAGATTACAGTAACTTCCGTCCATATCCCATCTGATGATCTAAAGGGTAGGATTATTGGTCGTGAGGGTAGAAACATTCGTACCTTCGAGCAGGTATCTGGCGTTTCTCTTGTTATTGATGACACTCCAGAGACTGTAGTTCTTTCAAGTTTTGATCCAGTCCGCCGTGAGACTGCTCGTGTTGCACTTGAGAACCTCATTGCAGACGGTCGTATTCATCCAGCTCGTATTGAGGAGCTCTACAAGAAGGCTGAGGCCCTTGTTAACGAGCGTGTTCTTGAGGCTGGCGAACAGGCTGCATTTGATTGTGGTATTCACGATCTTCATCCAGAGATCGTAAAGACTCTTGGTAAGCTTCGCTACCGTACTTCTTACGGTCAGAATGTTCTTGCTCACTCTGTTCAGGTTGCAGTACTTTGCGGCATTATGGCTGAAGAGCTTGGCCTTGAGCCTGCTCCAGCTAAGCGCGCTGGTCTGCTTCATGACCTTGGTAAGGCAATTGACCACGAGGTTGAGGGTCCACACGCTGTAATTGGTGCAGATCTTGCTCGTCGCCATGGTGAGCGTCCTGAGATTGTTCACGCCATTGAGGCTCATCACGCAGACATTGAGCCAAACACCGTGCTTGACATGCTTGTTATGGCTGCAGACGCTATTTCTGCTGCACGTCCTGGTGCTCGTCGTGAGTCTGCTGAGAACTACATCAAGCGTCTTGAGAAGCTTGAGGCTATCTCAAATGCGCACGAGGGTGTTGAGCGCACGTATGCAATGCAGGCTGGCCGTGAGCTTCACGTGATGGTTGAGCCTCAAATGATTAGCGATTCCGAGGCAACTGTTCTTGCTCACGATATTGCTAAGCAGATTGAGGATGAGATGGAATACCCAGGACAGGTTCGCGTTGTTGTTATTCGCGAGTCTCGTGCTGTAGACGTTGCTAAGTAATTTATGGCAGCCACTTCTACTGACTTAACAGGTTTTGTCGCCTCCATGGGAGGTGAGCGCGCACTCCGTGTCGAGGAATCCCTCGGCGCGGGGTACGTTCGTTTACGCGTAGCAGAAGCAGAGCGTAGACAGGCAAAGCATGATATTCGTTCGGTAGAAGATATTGTTATCGAGCTCTTGCGTAATTCTCGCGACGCTGGTGCTCGTCACATTTATGTTGCAACCTCAAAAGAGGGTGCGCTCAGAACTATCACCATACTTGATGATGGTCAGGGTATTCCAAAAGACATGCAGGAGAAAATCTTTGAAGCTCGTGTAACTTCAAAGCTTGAGAGCATGCATATGGATCGTTGGGGAATCCATGGCCGAGGCATGGCTCTCTATTCCATCAAAGAAAACTGTGAATCAGCCCAGGTTATGGCTTCTGCTCCAGGACTTGGTTCTGTTATACAGATTGTGGTAGACACTACTAAAATTTCTGAGCGAGTAGATCAGTCTACTTGGCCAACCTGTGGTTTGAATGAGGACGGACTCAAAACAACCGTTAAAGGTCCTCATAACATTATTCGTACCTGCTGTGACTTTGCGCTTGAGGTTAAAGGCTCGTGCGAGGTAATGCTGGGCTCTGCTGCAGAGATTGCAGCTACTGCTCGACGCAGGATTGCTCAGACCCTTGATATTGCTGACCTGCTGTTTGTTGAAGGCTTTGAAAACGTTCCTGTCCTTGAGCGCTTCAGGGCCGCAGCAGATGCAACAGAGCTATCTGAAGTCTGTAAGTCCCTTGGTCTTTCCATGTCAGATAGAACTGCTCACAGAATTATTGCTGAGCAGATTAAACCTTTGCGTAGTGTGTATGCGCAGGTTAGCCATTCTGCTGAGTCTGATGAGGTTTCTCGCGAAATTGATCTTATGAAAGACCATCGAGGTCTCAAAATGAGTAAAGCTGACATCAGTAGTTTTTCTCGAAAAATGGAACAGGGTTTTGCCGAGTTATCCGAGAAATACTATGTTTCTTTGACGGCTGAGCCTCGTGTTCGTGTAAGTAAAAATAAAATTGTTGTGACTTTTGATATTGAGTCGCAAGAGTAGAACAAACGCACAATAATTGGAGCACTCATGGGTTTGCTTAAAGTTTCAAGTAAGTCTTCACCAGCTTCTGTAGCAGGAGCTATTGCGGGACTGGTTAAAGATAATGAGCCTGTTATGCTCCAGTGCATTGGTGCGGGTGCAGTTAACCAGGGTATTAAGGCTATTGCCATTGCTCGTGGATTTTTGATTCCTTGCGGCTTGGACATCACCTGCGCTCCAACATTTTCTGATATTGAAATTGCAGGGGAGAGTAGAACTGCAATTAAAATTGCCATTTATGTTCACACGCTGTCTGCTCCTGATGCGCAGGCGCCAGTTGTTAGTTCCACTGAATTTGACGAGGTACTTTAAGCATGATTGAAAATTCCGAGCTCGTAGGAAAAACATATCACATCAAAACTTTTGGTTGCCAGATGAATCTGCACGACACAGAGCGAGTCTCTGGTCTGCTTGAGGCTTGTGGCTGCAATGAGGTTTCAGATACCGACGACGCTGACATTGTCATCTTTATGACCTGTAGTGTTCGCGAGAATGCTGATCAGCGCCTCTACGGTCAGGCTTCTTCTATGGTCAGCGCTCCAACGCCTCCATCAGGCAAGCGCATTGTTGCCATTGGTGGCTGCATTGCGCAGCGTGATGGCGAGAAGCTCCGTGAAAAGGTTCAAGCCGTTGACGTTGTGTTTGGCACCAGTGCTCTTGCAAGTCTGCCAGCACTTCTCACCAGCGCATTTAGAGGCGAGAATGACCGTGTAGCTGTAGACACTTCTGAGGAGGGCAAGGGCTTCTCCACAGACCTGCCAAGTAATCGTGCTCAGCAGTATCACGCTTGGGTGCCTATCATGACCGGCTGCAATAATTTCTGCACGTATTGCATTGTTCCTTACGTTCGCGGTCGTGAGCGCAGTCGCACCTTTGAGGCTGTTATTGGTGAGTGCGAGCGTCTTGTCGCAGATGGCGTTCGTGAGATTACCCTTCTTGGCCAAAACGTTAACTCATATGGTCGCGACCTCTACGGTAAGCCTCATTTTGCAGAGCTTTTGCGTGCCGTGGGTCAGACGGGCGTTGAGCGAATCCGTTTCACCTCATCGAATCCAAAAGATCTGACCGATGAGACTATTGCAGCCATGAAGGAAACGCCAGCTGTCATGCCTCATCTTCATCTTGCGGTTCAAAGTGGCTCTACGCGTGTTCTTAAGAAGATGAACCGCAGTTATACACGAGAAGAGTACTTAGACGTGGTTTCTCGCCTGCGTGCAGCTATTCCAGGACTGGCGCTTTCAACGGACATTATTGTTGGCTTCCCCGGAGAGACAGAGGAAGACTTTGAGGATACGCTTTCTTTGGTCAAAGAAGCTGGCTATTCTTCCGCATATACCTTCATTTACTCTAAGCGTCCAGGTACTCCTGCGGCAAAATACGAAGACAACACGCCTCACGAGGTCATCCAGGAGCGCTTTGACAGACTTGCAGAGCTTGTTGCTCAGCAAGCACACGATGCTAACCAGGTAGATTTCAATACTACACAGGCAGTTCTTGTTGAGGGAACTTCCAAGCGTGACAATACCGTTATGGTGGGACATAGCGAGAAGAACCAAACAGTTCACTTTAATCTGCCAGAAGGTTACACGCCAGAAGATCTTATCGGCAAAATTGTTGATGTTCATATTGATGAGGCTCGCACCTGGTATTTGCGTGGAACCATGGAGTCTGATCCTCGATGAGCTCCCATGGCTCGGTTATCTGCATTGTAGGCCCCACTGCTTCGGGCAAAAGCTCCTTGTCTGAGCTGGTAGCCAAGAAGCTTGAGACCTCTGTTATTTCTGTTGACGCAATGCAGGTTTATCGTGGCATGGATATTGGTACTGCTAAAACTCCTGTTGAGGAGCGAGAAGTTCCTCTTCTCATGGTAGATTGTGCCAACATTTCAGAAGAATATTCTGTCCAGATGTTTCAAGTGGCAGCCCGTGAAGAAGCTCATAAGCTTATTAATGCTGGTAAAACACCCGTATTCTGCGGAGGAACCGGCCTTTATCTTGATTCGATTATCGACCAGATGGAGTTTCCTTCAGGCTCAATCGAGTCTCCTGTAAGAACTCGCTATGAAAAGCTTGCAGAAGAGCTTGGTGCTGAGGGCTTGCATGAACTTCTCGCCACAAAAGATGCAGCAAGTGCAGAGCTTATCCATCCAAATAACGTACGACGCGTTGTAAGGGCTTTAGAGCTCTTGGAGGAGGGCAAGTCGTATGCTTCTCATCATGAGGGCCTAAAGGATCACACACCGTACTTTGACGCCCAGATATGGGGTCTTACGATGGACCGTCAGCGTCTTTATGAGCGAATAAACCTCCGAGTTGATCTTATGTTTGAGCAAGGGCTTGTTGAAGAGGTTCAAGCGCTTATTGAGTCCGGTCTCTCTGAAAATTGCACGGCTGGCCAGGCAATTGGCTACAAAGAGTTCTTTGCTTACTTTGCGGGTGAGCAATCGCTTGAGCAAACGTGTGAGCTTATTAAGCAGCACACCAGGCAGTATGCTAAGCGTCAGATTTCTTGGCTTAAACGAGATGGTCGAGTCAGGTGGCTTGATATGGAACAGCTCACGCCTGAAGATGCTCTCGAGCTGATTTTTGTGCAGCATGCTGACGTACAATGCCAGTAGGACACATCAAAAACTAACGTATTTACCTTGTCTTAGATGGGGAGTTTATGGGTCGCTTTGTTCCATTTTCTACAGCTCCTAAAGTTGAACGAGCAATTCTTGTAGGCGTTGATTGCGGTAAAAGCGATTGGTCGCTTGAAGAATCAATGGACGAGCTTGAGCGTCTGACGCAAACTGACGGCGCTGAAGTCTTTATGCGTCTTACGCAAAAACTTGATGCACCTATCCCTAAGACTTTCATTGGCAAAGGTAAAACCGAGGAACTTGTTTCTCTTGTAAGAAACACCAATACTGACGTTGTCATTTTTGATGATGAGCTCACGCCTTCTCAGCAATCTAATCTAGAAAAATTACTTGGCGAGCCTGTTAAAGTCATTGACCGTACAGCGCTCATTCTTGATATTTTTGGTATCCACGCACGCACCAAAGAAGGACGACTTCAGGTACAGCTTGCACAGCTTCAGTACGTACTTCCAAGGCTTCGTGGTATGTGGAGTCACCTGGTAGGCGAGCAAACTCGTGGTGGCATTGGTAGCCGATTTGGCCAGGGCGAAAGCCAGCTTGAGGTTGACCGTCGTCTTATTAGAAAGCGCATTTCAACCTTAAAAAATGAACTTAAGCAGCTCAGCCAAAGGCGAGAAGTTCAGTCAAAGTCCAGGTGGAATTCTGGAACGTTTAGCGTCTCTCTTGTTGGTTATACCAATGCTGGTAAGTCAACACTTCTGAATCAACTCACAGGCGCGGATGTATATGCAAAAGATGAACTCTTTGCAACTCTTGATCCAACTACCAGAGCACTTTCTCTTGATGAGGGCAGAAAGATTGTTCTTACGGATACTGTTGGATTTATTCAAAAGCTCCCAACTAATCTGATTGAGTCTTTTAAATCTACCTTGGTAGAGGCTCAAGAAGCTGATCTTCTGCTGCTTGTTGCTGATGCAACTGATAAGAATCTTTCTAAAGAAATAGCAGTTGTTCGTAGTATTTTGAAAGACATCGAGGCTGATAAAAGTGATCAGATTCTTGTATTAAACAAGGTTGACCTACTTGATGACCAAGAGCTTCAAATGCTCAGAGCACTCTATCCAGATGCTGTATTTATTTCTGCTCAGGAAGGTATGGGCATTAACGGCCTTCTGCACAAGATTCAAGAAATAGCTAGCGCCGGCGACAAGGTGGTTAGTGCACTCATTCCGTTCAACAAAGGCGCTCTAGTTAAGTCCGTTCACGAGAGATGTCAGCTTCTACACGAGCAATACGTTGCTGAAGGTCTTTTACTGTCAGTTAAAGCCGACACGTATATGCAGGCACTTTTAGAGCCGTATGTGGTGTCAGAAGACGATATTCTGACTGACGAATAAGGCAATAAGCAGCAAAATTGGTTGATGCAAAATATAAACGATAAGCGAATGTTTTCCCATCTCTGTAATAAGGGGAAGAGAAAATGTTTTCATCCAGTTAGGATAGCCTTCTACTTTGAGCTGTCTGTTAAACGCAGCTCCACTCAAATACAAGAATAAATAGGGGAGCAATGGATAGTAATCTCCAGATGAAAAAGATGGAGAAGGAAATCCAGCCCAGGCTAAATACGGTGTTTGATACAACTCTTTTGGTAACGAGAAAATCGTGTTACCTAAACCGATGTGACCTGCAGAAATTGGAATGCAGATAACAAATAACAAAAGAAAAAGAATTGCCGCTGCATACCCTTTGGGCGGAATAGCGAAACGTGAAATAAGGGCTTCTACAAAAGTGCATGAAGCCATACAGAAGAAGATTCCAAAGTTAATAGGAGTATCAATATTCGCAAAGGTGGTAGCTGCGAATATTGCAAGAGCAACAAGACCGTAAACTCCTGCTCGTTTAAAAGAATTTTTTGAAAAAGCACACATGCAGCCAGCAATAAAAATGAAAGGATACGAAATTGAAGGCACCCAAATTTGCATGACTAAAGGAGTAAACCACGTAAGCTTAATATGAGAGATAAAAAACAAATCATAGGTAAAGTGAAACAGTATCATTGATACTACTGAGATTCCTCGAATAGTATCAAAGAAAGTTACTCTACCTTTGGATTGTTCTAATTCCACACCCATAGTATGACTATGAAATTGATCTAATAAGTGCAGTAACCCTACCTAAAATAACAGGATTCTGTACGTAGATTGGCTCCATAAAATCGTTTTCTGGCTGAAGACGAATACGATCATTTTCTCTATAGAATGTCTTAACAGTTGCAGAGTCATCAATGAGAGCAACAACGATTTCTCCGTCATGGGCATCTTGCTGCTCTTTTACAACAATATAATCGCCATCAAAAATACCAGCGTTAATCATTGATTCTCCACGTACGCGAAGAATGAAAGAGCTTGAA
>CALIZK010000007.1:0-1023 GCA_938028635.1 uncultured Atopobium sp. | reverse complement strand
CGTCGCGTTAGCTTATGTGCCATATTCATCTCCTTTTCTCCATAGCGTTGAATATATGACACAACACAATATGGCTGTAGCTCTTAAAAAAGAACCACAGCCAAAATTTGTTATCTAACTTGAAATAATTACAACGCAAATATCACAATTTGACGCTCGCTTAAGCTCCAAGTATCTGAACGAGCATCAGCCTTGCGTTTGTTTATGCCTCGCGGACCAAAGGGAGCTCACTCGCAAAATGACGAGGCTTATAAGAAGACTTTTCTACTGTGGTCTTCTCGCCAAGGTCTAGCGCAGAAATCTTCTTCATCTTGCTAGTACCACCCTCAATAAGGCGGAGTAGCTCACGCGTTGGTCGCTCATCAGCAGCACGCAACTCAGCGGCCATCTCACGCTCAACCGCGTCAAAGATATCCTGAACATGCGAGGACGTATCTCCCGTAGCCTTAACCAGCGGCATAGCGGTAGACTGCGCAACAACACTTGCATAGTTTGGCTCGCGAGAAGGTCGTACCTGAGCAGAGGTCGCCTCATAAACTGTGACAGGTTTTGCACCCGACAGCTCCACTGAACTTGCAACCTCTGCCTCAGTTGCAGCCTGACCGATAACAGGCAGCTGCACGGGATGATACTTACGCAGGTGAGGCTGTTCATGACGAGACAGATGCTCATCCATAGCCGCAAGTGCAAGCGTCCAATCGTCTCTCTGTTCAAGCTCGTCAATCGTACGCTTCTCAGGGAAGACTCCCTGGTCAACGTAAGAAATGCGACTGGAAATATCTGCAGAATGATTGGTGAAGTCCTCTGGAATGGCTTCAGCTTCAATCTCTGCGATGCCAAAATCGCGGGTAATGGACTCCTCGCCCACCGCCTTACTCCACCACGCGGTGCCAACGTCACCAACAGTTCCGTCAGCGCGCTCAATAATAGGCAGACCGTCCATGGGATCTTGTCCCAAACGCTCAAGAAGAACGGCAGCGGCACCCTTTGCGCGCGCAACGGTGCGCTCTCGCCAACTTAAGA
>CALIZK010000006.1:0-23551 GCA_938028635.1 uncultured Atopobium sp. | reverse complement strand
CAGAGAAGTATAGTCAGTCTACCTCGCAAGAGCATAAAAAGCCTTTCTTTACTCCCTCTGATTCCTCAACCGCTGGAGTTATTACCTGGGGATTTTGGTGGCGTAAGCTGATGAACTACGTTGGCTTTAATCTCTTTTTGCTGGTGATTATTGCGCTGGTCTTTATTTATACGTATAACCAGCATGTTCCACAGGGCACTTTCTACCTGGGATTTTTTCCTACCGAGCCTCATTCCATTTCATTTATCGGTTTTACTTTTTTACACGGACTCCCAAGCCTTAAGTACCTGGTTCATGGACCCACCTTTGGTGCCAAAATATTTGATTTAGGTGTAGACTTAGCCCGTTTCTGGCCCCTGTATATTGCAATTCTTATCTGGGAAACTATTGATCTTTTATCATTCTTCGGTGATATGCGTCGCGTCAGAAGAGCTCTTCAGCCCCTTAATACACTTGCTCTTAAAGCAGATCAACTCGTTAATGCAGATGTACTTGCTGCTGATAAAACAACAAGTGACACCCTGGTTAAAAGCGAGAAAATCAGAAGTCTTGAGCAGGCCATCGAAGAAGCTAATATTAACGCTCCTAAGATTCAAACAGGTGACCAAGACCTAGCAAGTATTGAGATCGCCTTGAATAAACTGCTCCGTCGTATGCAGGAAGCAAAGCTACAGCAGATGCGTTTTGTTAACGATGCTAGTCACGAGCTTCGTACGCCTATAGCTGTTATCCGAGGTTATACTGACATGCTGGATCGCTGGGGTAAGACAGATGAAGCGGTACTTGACGAGTCCATTGCTGCCCTCAAATCCGAGAGCGAGCACATGCATGACTTAGTTGAACAGCTCCTCTTCTTAGCACGCGGTGATGCAGGAAGAAACACCCTCACCAAGACCCAGTTTAACCTTGCACGAATTACGTCTGAGGTCTGCGAAGAATCAGAGATGATTGATTCCAGCCATCGCTATACCCTTAAGTATGATCAGAGTGCGCTGACGGACAACCGCTATCAGGTACTTGCCGATGCCGCCATGATTAAACAGTCCATACGCATTATCGTTCAAAACGCTGCTCGATATTCGGCTGCTCAAACTACCATCTCTTTTAATGTCTCGTGCGACGAGAATACTGTTCAGATATCAGTTGAAGATGAAGGCATGGGCATGTCTGAGGCAGCAGCTACTCATATTTTTGAGAGATTCTGGAGAGCCGACAACGCTCGCATTGAAAGTAACGAAGGCTCCGGACTTGGCCTATCTATTGCAAAATGGATTGTTGACAACCATGACGGTTCTATTGAAGTGCTCTCACACGAAGGTATAGGCACGCGCTTTACCATCGTCTTGCCGCGCATGGATTAGCAAAAATACACATCCACACGTAAAAGGTCCTTCTCGCCAGTCGAGAAGGACCTTTTGTTATAGTAGCAAAACTCTATGTACTAATTATTGTATCGGCTCTGGTGCAGCTCAACGAACCTCTGCAGCTTTTGAACAACCTCTGGCGTGAACATGTCCTTTTTGACCTGCCAAGACCAATTGCCTTCAGCTTTACCAGGAATGTTCATACGAGCATCGTCAGAAAGACCTAAGACGTCCTGTAGCGGCAAAATAACCACTGCATTAGAAGTGCTAACTACTTGCTCCATAAGATGATCAAAAATCTGGTGCGATTCATCAGTTGTCTGGCCACCTGTAAAACGAGCTTCTACAAAACCCATAAGCGTTTGCGTATCATGGGTACCGCTGTACACAATAGACTCTTGAGCTGGTGTAAAGGAATATCTACAGTCTCCATCAGCAAATTGAATGACGCTCATGCCCGGAAATCCCGTCTGAGAAAGCAGCGCTCGGACCGCAGGAGTAACCGCTCCTAAATCTTCTGCAATAAAAGGAAGTGGGCCAAGCTGCTTATAAGCAACATCAAACAGCTCCAGGCCGGGACCAAACTTGAATGAACCCTCAGCAGCAGTCTTTCCCTGCTCAATAGCATAGTAAGACGTAAAGCCAATAAAATGATCCAGCCTTGTATAGTCATACAGATAGAAAGACCTGCGGAAACGTTCAATCCACCAGCGATATCCTTCGTCTTTATGAGCCTGCCAGGTATACGTTGGATTACCCCACAGCTGACCATCTTGAGAAAACGCGTCAGCAGGAGCTCCAGCCTGAAGCTCTGTATGACCTGTATCATCTAAAGCAAAAAGTTCTGGATGTGCCCAAACATCAGCGGAATCCTCTGAAACAAACATGGGCATGTCGCCAATAATCTGAATGCCCTTGGCACGGGCTTCTTCTAGCGTCTGAGCCCAAATAACATCAAAGGCAAACTGATGCTTTCGGTGAAACTCAATTACCTGGATAAGCTCAGGACGCTTGAGTAGCTCTTTCGACCAGCTGCGATATTGCTCAGGCCACTCCTGCCACACTCCCTCACCCAACAGGTCTTTAATAGCACAAAATGCTGCATACGAATCAAGCCAATACGAGTTTCTCGCCAGAAATGCCTGGTACTCAGCAGATCGCTTGCCTTGAGGGTCATTGCACTCAGAAATGACTCTCTCCATTGCCGCTGGATTAAGTAGATTGATGTTTCCTGCAAAAGCGGAAATTCCCGCGTAAGGAGAACCGTACTCATCGGTTGGACTGACAGGTAAAATCTGCCAATACTTCTGGTCAGATTTGGCGAGAAAATCGATGAACTCGGAAGTCTCGCGACCAATAACACCAAGCTTCTGACCTGGCGTAATTGCGGAGTTCTCATCGGCAGGCAGAGAGGTAATGTGAGCAAGCACTCCCATACCAAGCTCAAGAGGCTTTTGTAACCTATAAGCTGGCTGAACGTTTAAAACGGTACAGCCAAGCTGCCACAAAAAGACCTCTGCTTTGCCGTCCTTAACGGGGACTGCTTGGCCGCTAATAACGTCAATGACCTGCATATTTTGAGGTACAGAAACATATACTGTTTTAGCATCTGAGCGACTCTTATTCACCAGAACACAAATGCCAGAAGCGGCTTTGCCCTGCTGCTCTTGCTGCTTATCTTCCTGCAGAGGTCTACGCCAAAATGCCAAAACGTCATCAGAGCCTCCTTCTGGAACAAATGGTTCAAACGAACCATCTACCAGTAGTGGCAGCGTTTTTCTGAGCGCGATGGCATTGCGATACATATGCAAGTAATCCAAGTCCGCACGAGGACTGCTTTCAGGCCATGGCATAGTTGCGCGATTTGTCGGATCAACAAATCCCTCAACACCCATTTCATCGCCGTAATAGATAGACGGAACACCCGGAAGCGTCATCTGAAGTACAGCTGTCTGCCACATACGAGCCTTAGAAAGACCTCGCTGATCAGCAGAAAGTCTATACGTTACCTGCTCTTGAGCAGAAAGAGCATCAGGAGCAGGAGCTCCAGCAACTACGTTAATCAGTCGCTCTTTATCATGTGTTCCAAACACATTCAAGCAAGAATAAAACGCCTCGTGAGGATAGTTTTCCCACAGTTCCTCAAGAGCAGAAGCAGTTGTTTCAGCACCAACCTCATTCATCAAAAATGAAAGAATAGATTTACGCAGAGGGTAATTCATAGGACCGTCAAGCTCAGAGCCCTCAAGATACTGTCTGAGTTTTCCATACGCTCGCTTATTGCTTGCGTCCTCCCAGACCTCTCCAATAATGACCGCATCACTGCGTTCAGCAAGCGCTGCTGCACGAATCTTCTGAATGAATGAGTCAGAAATCTCATCAGCAACATCTAAGCGCCAACCGCGAGCTCCACGACGAAGCCACGTTCTAATAACGCCATTCTCGCCACAAATAAACTCCTGGTAATCAGGATTTTCAGACACAATCGTCGGAAGAGCATCGACACCCCACCAGCTCTCGTACGTTCCATCCTCATGGAAGGTAAACCAGTCGTCATAAGCTGAGCCTGCCTGCTGAACTGCTCCTGGTTCAGAGTAGTTAGAAAATTTATTAAAGTATTTTGAATCAGCACCACAATGATTAAAAACACCATCCAAAATAATGGAAATACCATGCTCAGCAGCTTTAACGCAGAGGCGTTCAAAATCCTCTACAGTGCCTAACACAGGATCAACTTCCAAATAATCCGCAATATCGTAGCGATGATTACTGGCAGCAGCATTGATTGGATTCAAATAAAGCGCAGTTATTCCAAGGTTTTCCAAGTAGGAAAGCTTCTCTTCAATACCAGCCAAAGAACCGCCGTAGAAATCCCACTCAGTTACACGACCGTTGGCGTCGTGCTGATACTCAGGAGTCTTCTCCCAGTCTTCAACCAGCTGGCGAGAAACCCCATTTCTTGGAACAGCAAGCGCCTGCTTGGTACGTTCGTGCCAGTTTGCATCTCGTGCAAACCTGTCAGGGAAAATCTGGTAGACAACTCCACCCCTGTACCAGCTAGGGTCTTCTACACCTGCAAAGCTGCCACGAGACTTATAGCAAGTAATCTGAAATGATGGTGGCTCGCCATAGGCAAAGCTACCAACACCAGTGCATCTATTTTTTTGAGCACCATATGACCAAACTGCTCCGTCAGAAGCCTGAAGCTCAAAGCGATACCAAATAAGGCCTGTAGCAGCTGGTTTAACAATTGCCTCAAAGCACTGCGCATAGTCAGGTACGCCAGTCGGAAGCGCGCCAGCAAAATCACTCTTTTGCATCACCACGCGTTTCTCGCCAGACAGAGCTTGGGCCTCTGGAGACGATTCAGGTCCATACTCTTGCCAGAGACGAAGCGTTACTGATTGAACATCATCGTCCCAAGCAAATATTCTGATTGTTGCTGAAGTACCTAGTTCTACCGCGCCTTTTGGATCCCTACAAACAATGTTTGAGGTGTTGTGAAAAGCCTGCATTCTTACCAATCTCGACGACGTACATACCTGATAATCTCAGGGTGTAGTAAATGATACACGTCAAGATATTCATTTGCAGCGTTATGCCAACTAAAGTCCTCTGTCATCGCCTGTTTTACAAGATTTGCCCACGCTTGTTTATCGTTTCTATAAACATCGGCGGCGTACAGAATAATATCTGCCATTTCATCTGCGTTTTGATTAGCAAAACTAAAACCGGTTCCTTCGCCCGTAAACTGGTTATACGGTTTTACAGAATCTGCCAGGCCGCCCGTCTCGCGAACTACAGGAAGCGTGCCATAACGCATAGAAATCATCTGAGAAAGGCCGCAAGGCTCAAACTCTGAAGGCATCAAGAACATATCTGCACCTGCATACATGCGGTGAGAAAGCGCAATATCAAACTCAATACGTGCTGCCATGCGGTTACCATAGTGCCCATCAAAGAAGCGCATAGCATCTTCTTGTTCAGCGTCACCAGTTCCTAGAACAGCAACCTCAATACCTGCACAAATAAGACGGTCCATCGCATAGCGAATCAGGCCCAAGCCTTTTTGGTTAGTTAGGCGCGTGACCATTACCGCAAGTGGTGCGTCGGGATCTACCTCAAGGCCCAGCTCCTCTTGCAATTGACGCTTACACTCAGCCTTACCTTCCATATGACGTGCCGAGAAGTTCTGTGGAATATAAGAATCACTTGCAGGTGACCACGCACCAATATCAATACCATTCAGGATGCCGCGCAGTACACTTTGACGGCGACGGAAGATATCATCCATTCCCTCTCCGAAGTGCTCTGTCTGCAGCTCACGGGCATACGTTGGGCTAACAGTGAGCAGATAATCGGAGTAGCAAAGTGCGCCCTTCATAAAGTTGATAGAGCTTGCGTCACACCTCAGTTGATCAACTGCAGCAGGAATATCAGCAAGACCCAGTACGTCACTGAGCATCTTGTCAGTAAACTGTCCCTGGAACTTAACGTTATGAATGGAGAAGACCGTCTTAACGTTGTGGACCTCAGGGACGCCCTGATAATGTTCGCGTAAAAATACGGGTGCTAATGCCGTTTGCCAGTCATTGCAGTGCAGAACGTCGCAGGAGAGCTCTGGGACGTGTGCAATCAGCTCACACAGAGCCTTGGAGAAGAACGCATAGCGCTCTCCGTCATCAAAGTAGCCATAAAGGCCATCACGAGCAAAGTAAGACTCGTTATCTACAAAGTAAAAATCAACGCCTTCATGAATCAGATGCCAAAGCCCACAATATTCAAAGCGCCACGAAAGAGGCACCTGAAGCTCGTAGACCTTCTTCATCTTTTGTTTCCACTCGGGCTTAATGGAGCTGTAGAGTGGCGAAATAACCGCCACTCTAGCTCCTACTTTTTTAAGTGCTTGTGGCAATGAGCCCGAAACATCTCCAAGACCACCCGACTTGGAAAAAGGCGCTACCTCTGAAGTTGCATAGACAACGCGAAGTTTGCGACGCTTGGAGACTTGGGACATTATTACGCCACCCTCTTATTGTTTTTACGCTGAAGAAGAATTTCTTCGCTGGTACCACGAAGCTCAGTACCTGCAGGAATAATATTAGAACGGTCTACAATAGCGTGCTCGACTACAGAACCTTCCTTAACAATGCAACCTTCCATCACAATAGAATCGCGTACTACTGCGCCACGCTCAATGATGACGTTACGACCAAGGATGGAACCGGTAACAGATCCACGGATACGGCAGCCTGCAGAAATAGTAGAGTTACTTACCTT
This sequence comes from uncultured Atopobium sp., assembly GCA_938028635.1. GTDB lineage: Bacteria > Actinomycetota > Coriobacteriia > Coriobacteriales > Atopobiaceae > Lancefieldella. Next base: position 16,907 of record CALIZK010000006.1, on the reverse strand, counting down.
TGAGCCAATCTCAAATTTTGCAGGAGCGGTATCGTGAGCCTTTGTCTTAATGGAACGCTCTGGGGTAAAGAGCTCATTTGCTGGCATGGGGTTCAAAAGCTCCATGTTAGCCTGATAATAAGAGTTCTTTGAGAAGATAGATGCTACATGGCCCTCAAAGTGGAAGGTACGGACCTTAACACGGTTGTAGTCAGCATGAAGCGCCTCAAAGAGGTCAAGATAATCAGTAGCTCTATACCAATCAAGCATATCAATAAGCAGGTCACGCTTGATAATAAAGCAGTCAAGGGAAGCTTCATCTCCGCGCTGGACACCATTATGTGTCTTGACTACGCGGTCACCTTCAAGCTCAACACCAACAACATCTCTATCGTTATAACGAGTGGTGTAGGTCATCATGGTAATGTCCGCGTCAGACTCTAGATGCTGATCAAGCAGCTCGGTAAGATCAGCGTTGTAAACAAAGTTTGAAGTGGACAACAGAACATACTCTGCGTCAGTTCTCTCAAGATAAGGTCTGTTGGAAATCAGATCTCTGAGCAGGAAACGAGCGCCTGTGTGAGAGGTACCAAAAGCGGATCCTGGCAAGATAAACATGCCACCGCTCTTGCGGTCCAAGTTCCAGTCTTTACCAGAGCCAAGGTGATCAATGAGTGAGCGATAGTTAAAGGGCATGATGACACCAACGGTACTAATGTCCGAATTAACCATATTTGAAAGAGGAAAATCCACCAGGCGATATCTTCCCAAGAAAGGCATGGATGCAATTGGGCGTACATCATTGGCGATTTCCATGTTAGTAGACGCATAATTGCAGGTAATAAGACCAATTACTCTATTCATTATTGCTCACCTCTTTCGACTACTACATCATTTCCAACAACAGCAATCTCCTTGTTCAAATCAGAGCTGCCAATATGGACGTTCTTCTCGACCACAGCGTTCTCGCCAAGAATTGCACGAATAACCACCGCACCAGGTTTAACTTCTGCGCCAGGAAGAAGTACGGAGTCAATAACGCGCGCTCCCTCACCAATAACGGCATCGGTAGACAAAATTGAATGGCGAGAATAACCAAAGATTTGGCAGCCATTATTTACCAGACAATCATCTACCTCACCGAATGCGCCAATATACGCTGGTGGACGGGTAGACGCATTGGACATAATAGGGAACTTGTCCGAGAAGATGTCAAACTTAGGCTCAGAGCCAAGCAGATCCATGCTGGTCTCATGATAGCTTGCAATAGTACCTACATCACGCCAGAAGCCCTCAAAGCGATAGGCAAACAGGCGCTTGCCATCATCAAGCAACGTCGGAATAATATCGCCGCCAAAGTCATGAGAAGATTCAGGGTTCTTTGCGTCCTCACGCAAAGTCTCAAGAAGCAGGTCTGTGCTAAAGATATAGATTCCCATGGACGCCAGGTTGGACTCTGGCTCTTTGGGTTTCTCGGAAAACTTGGTGATCCTATCCTCATCATCAATGGACATGATGCCGAAGCGAGAGGTCTCTTCCCAAGGAACAGGCATGACGGCAATCGTAAGGTCTGCGTTGTTCTTCTTATGGCAGGCGAGCATCTCGCCGTAGTCCATACGGTAAAGCTGATCGCCAGAGAGAATTAGTACGTAATCAGGGTTGTTCTGCTCAATGTAACCAATATTCTGGGTGACGGCATCTGCGGTTCCCGCATACCATGCACCACCAGACTGTGTTGCGAAGGGAGGCAGAATTGAAATTCCACCACCGCGCTCATCAAGGTCCCAAGCACTACCTGATCCCACGTAAGAGTGCAGCAAATAAGGACGATACTGTGTCAAAACACCTACCGTAGAAATTCCTGAATTTGCGCAGTTGGATAATGCAAAGTCAATAATGCGGAACTTGCCACCAAACGAGACAGCAGGTTTAGCTACTTTTGAGGTCAGAGCACCTAAGCGGCTTCCCTGTCCTCCTGCAAGTAGCATTGCAAGACATTCCCTTTTGCTCATATCCAAATCTCCTCTCTCCCCAACAGAGGTCTTTATTCTCAACGTCTTACGACGATTGAACCTAAACGCAGATCCTTACACGTGCCAAATATCTTCCATGTACTCCCTGATAGTTCTATCAGCCGAGAAGAAACCAGAGTTTGCAGTATTGTGAAGTGCGCGAGCATTCCAGCTACGACGATCTGCATAGGACTGAGTAAGCTCTTCCCATGCCTTCACGTAGGCGTCAAAGTCAATAAGCACCAGGTCAGGATCATTGTTGATCAGCAGATAGTCGTGAATTGACTCAAAGTTGCCAGAGAGTCGGCTCAACGAACCATCGGTCAGCATATTTACAATGCGAGCCAGCGTTGGGTTCTGGTTAAGCAGGTTTTGTGCAAAGTAGGTGCCGGAAGCATATACCTCTTGGACCTCGTCTGCACGAAGACCAAAAATCTTGATGTTCTCTGGTCCTGCAAGCTCAGAGATCTCAATATTTGAACCGTCATATGTTCCAAGTGTCAGAGCCGCATTCATCATAAGCTTCATGTTTGAGGTACCAGATGCCTCTGCACCAGCAACTGAAATCTGCTCTGAAATATCAGATGCAGCATAGATAAGCTGTGCATTTGAAACAGCAAAGTTTGGAATAAAGACAATCTTCAGACGACCTTCAATGCGCTCGTCGTTGTTAACCACGTCTGCAACGGAGTGAATAAGTCGAATGACTTCCTTTGCAAAGGTATAGCTCTGAGCAGCTTTGCCCGAGAAAATAAAGGTTGTTGGAGCTGGCTTATAGCTTGGATCATCAAGCATGCGGTTGTAGAGATACAAAATCTTAAAGACATTAAGCAGCTGACGCTTATATGCATGGAAGCGTTTTACCTGCGTATCAAAGATGGTATTGGTATCCATCTCAACACCGGTTGTCTTCTTGACGTATGCAGCAAGACGCTCTTTTTCTTCTTTCTTTGCAGCGTCCATCTTTTCCAAGAACTCAGCATTATTCTCATAAGCAGAGAGTCTCTCAAGCTCGTTGGCATCATCAAGCCAGCCGGTACCAATAGCCTCAGAAATAAGCTTTGCGTAAGCGGTATTAGCCTGTGCCAAGAAGCGACGGTGGCAGATGCCGTTAGTCTTGTTATTAAAGATTTCTGGACGAAGCTTGTAGAAATCCTTCAAAACACTCTGCTTCAAAATGTTAGTGTGCAGATCAGATACACCGTTAACCGAGTGGCTAAACAAAATAGAGAGGTTAGCCATACGAACGGTGTTATCCCACAACACAGCTGTTGAGGCGAGAAGTTCGGTGTTGCCGTTAGAGTCAACAAGCAGCTGCTCCTTATAGCAACGATCAACCTCGTCGATAAACATATACAAGCGAGGAAGCAGCTCACGGAAGGTGTTAATAGGCCACTTCTCAAGAGCCTCAGGCATAACGGTGTGGTTGGTATAAGAAATTGCGTTTCTCGCGATATCAAATGCCTCGTTAAAGTCAACGCCATGGTCATCGACAAGCAGACGCATAAGCTCTGGTCCGCACATTGCTGGGTGCGTATCGTTAGTGTGGATACAGACGTGATCTGCAAAGTGTTCCCAATCCTCGCCGTACTTATCCTTATAAGCACGAAGAATGGTCTGAAGACCAGCGGAAACAAACAAATACTCCTGCTTTAAGCGAAGAATGCGTCCGTGCTCACCAGAGTCATTTGGATACAGAATGGTTGAAATTGCCTCAACGTCAGAGCGGAACTTATTAGCACGGGCATAATCGCCGGCGTTAAAAGCATCAAGATCAAAGTCTTCCTCTGCTGGCTCTGCAGACCAAAGACGCAGCTTATTTACGGTCTTTGCGCCATAGCCAACAATAGGCACATCGTATGGAACAGCCCTTACTACCTGGCCACCCTCTTGCGAGAACCAGAAATTGCCATTCTCGTCCTCATGCCTTACAACTGTGCCACCAAAGCGCACCAGTACGCTAGAATCGTCTTTTCTGACTTCCCATGGATATCCATTTGCCAGCCAGTTATCGGTACGCTCTACCTGGCGTCCATCCTTAATCTCCTGGCGGAAGAGGCCATAGCGGTATCTCATGCCATTACCAAAGCCAGCCATTCCCTCGTGTGCCATGGAGTCCAGGAAGCACGCGGCAAGTCTACCCAGACCACCATTGCCAAGGCCAGGGTCTACCTCTTGAGCAGCAAGCTCCTGAAGCGAAGTACCCATTTCTTTAAGGCCCTCTGCAACAACATCGGTGATACCAAGATTGAGTAGATAATTCTCAAGTAGTGGTCCTAGAAGGAACTCAAGAGAGAAGTAATAGACCTGCTTGTCAGCATGAATATAGGAGGTTGACTGAATTTCTCGCGCCTTTTCTGCAATGAGGTGAGCAAGAACGTTATAGCGCTCCTGATCAGTGCATTCTCCATAGTATTTACCAAGAATCTTGATGAACTTATCGCGATACTGCTCTTCAAAGTCTTGTTTATCGGTAAAAATGTTTTGTCCGTTATTTACGGCCATGCTTCCCCCTCTTTGGAAGTTCTTTCTCAAACGCTAAAACAATGCCACCAAGCGGAGGAACAGACAGCTCTACCGAATAATCTCTTCCATTCCACGCCACTGGCTTGGTGGAAAGTTTCTTAGTATTCACAATACCCGAACCGCCAAATTCTTTTGCGTCGGAATTGAATACTTCTTTCCACACACCTGCAGAAGGCATGCCTAAACGGAAGTTCTGATGGGTTGCAACGTCAAAATTGATGAGAATAACCAGGTCCTCGGAAGGCTTTCTTCCGTGACGAACAAACGAGATGATTGATTGCTCATTATTGTCTGCGTCAATCCAATCAAATCCACGGTTGTCGTAGGCATACTGCCAAAGTCCTGGATGATTCTTATAGAAATGATTAAGAGCCTTAATAAATGCCTGCTGATGAGCGTGAGTTGGATACTCCTCAGTCAAGTAATACTCAATACCCTCGTAGTAGCGCCACTCAATAAACTGCGCAATCTCGTTGCCCATAAAGTTGAGTTTAGCGCCCGGATGAGTCATCTGATGAAGCGCCAAAGCCCTCATGCCAGCAAACTGTCTCCACCAATCTCCCGGCATGCGCTGAATAAGACTGCACTTACCATGAACAACCTCGTCATGGCTCAGTGGCAGTACAAAGTTCTCATTGAACTGATACATGCTGGAGAAGGTCAGAAGACGGTGGTTACCTGGTCTATAAGGGAAATCAGTCTGACAATAGTGCAGCGTATCATTCATCCAGCCCATGTCCCACTTAAGGTTAAAGCCAAGTCCTCCAACCTCAGGAGGATAGGTAACTAGCGGCCACGCTGTGGACTCTTCTGCAATCATCAAAATATCGGGATGTTCTTTTTGAGCAGTCTCGTTGCAGAGACGCAAGAAAGCGCTTGCATCCAAATCTTCCTCTGTGCCCTTATGGTTAAAGCGCTTCTGAGAAGGATCGTCGATACCAAAATTCAAATACAGCATGCTACTGACACCGTCAACACGAATGCCATCAGCGTGATAGTCCTTCAGCCACATGAGCAGGTTAGAAACAAGGAAGCTTCTAACCTCACCACGAGTAAGATCAAACTTAAGAGTTCCCCAGTTAGGATGCTCTTTTTCTTCAAAGAGCTTGGTACCATCAAACTCTGCAAGACCATGAGCATCTTTGCAGAAGCCTCCTGGGACCCAGTCTAAAATGACGCCAATACCAGCCTGATGGCAGCAGTCAATAAAGTGTTTGAACTGGGCAGGATTGCCATACCTTGAGGTGGGAGCAAAATAACCCGTTACCTGATAACCCCAAGATCCATCAAAAGGATGCTCCATAACAGGGAGAAGCTCAATGTGGGTGTAGCCCATATCTTTAACGTAGGCTACCAGCTCTTCTGAAAGGTCATCATAGGTATAGAAGGCATCTACGTTTGTATCAAAGTAATCTTTTGGCTCTTCGTTCTGGTTTGCATCTTCAGCATCAGCGGAATCTTCTTCTTGAACAGCCACGTCAGTATGCTGCTTCCAGCTACCAAGATGGACTTCAAAGATGTTAAGAGGGCTATGCAGGAACTTAAGCGTTGCACGCCTCTTCATCCATGCTTCGTCTTCCCAGACGTATACATCTGGGTCAAACGTAATAGATGCCGTATGTGGCCTGACCTCTGCATATGTGCCATAGGGGTCAGCCTTAAAAATCTTCTGTCCAGAAGCGGATACAATCAGGAATTTATACAATACTTCCGAGGTGATTCCTGGAATAAAACCTTCCCAGATTCCGCCATGTTTTGAGCGAGAAAGAACGTTGACGGTATCATCCCAATTATTAAAGTCTCCAACAACAGAGACAGAGGCTGCATTGGGGGCCCAAACCGCAAAATGATAACCTTCAACTCCATCTTCTTGAACCGCAGGGTGTGCACCTAATTTCTTGTGGCTCTGGAACCATTTACCTTGCGCAAACAAGTATGCATCCTGGTCACTCACTGCTAACGATGCATTTAACTCTGCCATGCTCACCCCCGCGCTAATCTATGAAATCTACGCATTTTATAGATTTGTTATCCATCAATGCTCGTAGTTGATAGTAACTAAGATAAACCATTACAAGGTAAAACACGGTGACAAACAGTCAATATAACTTTCACCGATAAAAAACGACCGTACGCGTTATTTTTTGTTTTTACCGATTTTTGTTAATAATAGTGAATAAAAATTGTAACTAAAAGAAATGGCAGCTTATCCAAATAAACTGCCATTTGATACATAAACTTTTTATATAACCGTGAAGCGACTTAAGAAAGCTGGCTCCTACAAGTCCTCTTCCTAAAGTGATTCTTCAGGTTACTTGCAACTACATCTTGCGTGGTACAGCCGTCTCAGCTGAAGGAGCATGTGCAGCAATTACGTCAAGAGCCACTGCCTCTTGGTCCTTCTCGCCAGAAGCAACTGCCCTACCATATGCATCGGTATCAAGAATTGCCTGGCGGAAGCGATCAGTTGTAAATCCATAAGGAGCACGACCCCACTCGTTGGTCTTCTGAGCTCGCTCAACAATGATGTCCAGGTCAGCGTCAACAGATTCTGAAGTAATGTCCAGATTGGCCAAGGTGGTTGGGAGACCAAGCTTTCTATTAAGCGCCACCTGCTCCTCAAGTGCCTTAAGGTTGCCGTCAAAGGCATAAAGAACACAGGTACCAAAAGAAACAACCTCACCATGAAGGTGCTTCTCGCCACGCTCGCCTAGAGCGGTAAAGGCATTGTAGAAGGCGTGAGCGGTTGAGGAATTAAAGTAATACGCGCCGCGCTCTGCGCCAAGATTGGTGGTCATATTAGACACAATACCAGCAGTCACAATGATGTTCAGAACAACGTTCTCAAACGCCTCAGAGACAACGCCGGCGCGCTTATCTGCCAGTGCCTGCTCTGCATTATCAAACAGAGGCTTAATGCAGGCACCTGCGGCAAGAGCTCGTCCCATAAGAGGGCTGTGGAGCAGCTCAACTTCTCTGGAAGAAAGTTCGACCTCGGGACCTTTAGAGAAGGCATCGCCAATTCCTGCCCAGAAGTACTCATCAGGGCTCTCTGCAATAATCTGCGTATCAATAAAGGTATGGACAGGAAGCTCAGCAGGAATGAAGTACGTATCTGCAGAACCGTCCTCTTTATAGAAAACAGCAATTCTTGTTACAGGAGCGCAGTTAGAAGCAAGTGTTGGGAAGGTAAAGTATGGTTTGTCCAGAATAGTTGCAATCTCTTTACCCTCATCAATTGCGCGACCACCACCAACAAGGAAGAGCATATCAGCAGCAATAACCTCAGGCATAGCTGCAATTCTCTTGGCATTTGCATGCGTAGAGTTAGTGCCGTAAGAAATCCAAGAAGAGATAGAAACCTCAGAACCCGCAAGTGCGGCCTCAAGCTTTGGACGTGCCTTCTCCATTGCAGTTGGTCCACCAATAACTACGGCATTTTTACCAAATCGCTTAACAATGTGCAGTACCGACTTATAAGCATCAACACCAATGGTGTATGAAGGCAGATACTCCGTAAATGTTCCGCGAGATTCCATCTTTTCCATAGCGTCCTCCAAAACCTATCTCAGAAAAGCGAGAATATAACTTTAACTGAACTAGTTATGTTTTTGCAGCATAAATCCTTGAACGAGCGTTTCCTCTGCCTCTTTATAGGCTGACGAGAAAAACTCTGTATCAAGCATTTGATACTGCGGGGAGCTCACACTATTCTGGCGATTCTCCTCTGCAATGCGCTGTATAACCTGAAGTGTTTGCTCAACATCTGAATGTGTAAACCCATACTGTGGATGAGCCGCGGCAACTGCAAAAAGCTCATCAGATGCTTCTGGCAGACGATTCATATCAAGTGAGCGCCCGTAAACATCAAAATCTGCTTGCTTACGAATACGTGCATCTTCTCCTGTCGGAATATGATGAGCACGCAAAAATGCCCGTGTATGAGCGTTATACACATGGTCGCAAACAAGGTGGCACCAAATGCCCACGATAAATTCTCTGAGCTGGCGCTGATCTACTAAGCCGCGCTGTTCAACTGAACAATACGACACATTTGGCTGGATAAAGTCAGTCTGTAGTAGATATTCTGCTGGGTTAAGACCGCCCATAAAGTTTCGTTGATAGCGCTTGTAACTTGGAATAGGCAAACTTCCTGGATACGATTGATGGCTTCGACCGTACCTCACCTTGTGAGAATAGTCTGGAACCATAAAGCCAATGTGCACATCAGGAGCAACGTTTCCAAGCAGAAATGCATCAGGGTAGTGAATATCTACACCCAAGCAACCGGCTCCTTTCTCAAGGAGCCGGTCAGCATGAGCAATATGTACGTTCCAACTTGGCACTACAATTACCTGCTTATCCGCGGATTTCTCCGCCGGTAGAACGAAGAACCTTCTCCACAAGCTTTGTATGGGTCTTCTCGACCTCTTCTGAAGTAAGCGTTCTGTCGTCTGCACGATACGTGAGCGAGAAGGCCATGGACTTCTTGCCCTCACCAACACGCAGCGAATCGCGGTACACGTCAAAGAGTCTGATGTCGCATAGGAGCTTGCCACCAGCAGACTTCAAACGCTGAACTAGCTGCTCTGCAGTGACGCTCTCGTCAACAACAATTGCCAGGTCAATGGAGATACCTGGGTAGGTTGGAGGCTCCACAATAGGAAGGTCTTTCTGAGAAAGACGCAAAAGTGACGCAACAGAAATCTCAAAGGCAATGACTGGAACCTCAATGTCAAAGTTCTGGAGCGACAAAGGATGAATGTTTCCAACCCAACCGATTGTCTCGCTACCTGCAAGAATCTCAGCAGCGCGACCAGGCTGCAGCCAACCGTACTGCTCTGGCTCAGCTACACGGAAACGAACCTTAGGGATGCGAAGTGCCTCAAGCAGACCCTCAACAATACCCTTGGCATCAAAGAAATCGTAGGCTGGATACTTAGCATTCCAAGCATCATCTGCTGGACGACCAACCAATACGCCACAGACATAGCTTGGCTCATCTGGCTGGCTCTTATCCTTATGTCCAAAGAGTACGCGGCCCAGCTCATACATGGCAATATTAGAGACACCATGAGCAAGGTTGTATGCAATAGAGCGCAGGAGACCTGGAACAATGGAGCGACGCATCTCAGACTGGTCAGCAACAAGTGGGCTAATAACCTTTACCGGGACGCCTCTTCCCTCTTCGCTCATACCAAGCTTAGAGAGGTCATCTGGACTTGCAAACAGATACGACTTTGTCTCGTTGAGTCCAAGGGAGCGTAGCGTACGGCCAATCTTTCTGATCTGACGCTGATCTGAAGTCAAACCGCCTGCATGGTTTCTAGCAGCAGGAAGTGTTGCCTCAATATCGCCTTCACCCCACAAGCGAACAATCTCCTCGATAAGGTCAACCTCACGCGTAAGATCTGGGCGGTTTGTAGGAGCAGTAACGCTCAGCTCTCCGTTGTCTGCTGGAGCAACCTTGCAGCCAAGGCGCGTAAGGCGAGAAACCATAAACTCTTCTGGAATTTGAGCACCTGCAAGGGCGCAGACGCGCTCTGGGCGAAGCGTAATAGTTACTGCCTCTTTTACCTTTGGATACACATCAACAATACCAGGGCAAACCTCAGCACCACAGCACTCCTCAAAGAGTGCTGCCGCAATATCTGCAACAGATGCGCAACCATTTGGATCCACAAGACGTTCGTAGCGAATAGAAGCCTCGCTCATCAGATCAAGGTTTCTGCTGGTACGGCTAATGTGTCCATTATCAAAGACCGCAGACTCCAAAAGAACATCAACGGTATTCTCGGTAATTTCAGAATCCAGGCCACCCATAACACCAGCAAGTGCAATAGGAGTCTTACCGTTATCTGTGATGACCGTCATATCGGACGTGAGCTCGCGGTCTTCTCCGTCAAGCGTCACAATGTGCTCACCGTCCTCTGCAGCACGAACCACAATGTGGTACTTGCCATCTTCCTTGGTAAGTTTTCCGAGGTCAAAAGCATGTAGAGGCTGGCCGGTCAGGTACATCACGTAGTTAGTAACATCAACAACGTTGTTGATTGAGCGGCCACCACAAGCCGTAACGCGACGAGCAAGCCACTCAGGGCTTGGGCCAATCTTGACGTTTCGAACCACGCGAGCAGTGTACCTTGAGCAGAGCTCAGGATCAGCAATGGTAACATCAACCTGCTCAGATGCATCTGCACCAGACTCAGACGTAACACGTGGAAGCTCAATATGGGTGTCAGTGTCATACATTGCAGAAACCTCAACAGCCATACCAGTCATAGAAAGGCAGTCGGGGCGGTTAGGGGTAATCTCGCAATCAAGGACAACATCAGACATGCCCAGGTAATCGGTAAGGGGCATACCAATTGGAGCATCCTCGGGAAGAATCATAATGCCGCTCTGGTCATCGCCAAGACCCAGCTCGCGAGAAGAGCAGTTCATGCCGCAAGACTCAACGCCACGCAGCTTGGACTTTTTAATCTTGAAGTCTCCAGGAAGCACTGCGCCAATCATTGCCGTAACAATGTGGTCTCCCTGATTAAAGTTCTGAGCACCACAAACAATCTGTAGAGGAACAGGATTTCCGTCCTTATCCACATTGTTGTTGCCCACGTCAACTAGGGTGACGTACATGTGATCAGAATCAGGATGAGGCTCTTTGCTTACAACCTGAGCAGTAACAACATGGTCAAGATTTGCGCCAACACGCTCTACAGCTTCAACCTCAGTGCCCGTGCGCACAAACTCACGCTCAAGGTCTTTTGGGTCCTGAGGAAGATCAACGAGCGTCTTCAGCCATTCATAAGATACACGCATGTGATTGCCTTTCTAATAAGACGCCGATGATTAGAACTGACGCAGGACTCTCTGGTCACCAGAGATGAGCATACGCAGGTCAGGAAGGTCATAACGAAGTGCTGCAACACGCTCAACACCAATGCCAAAGGCAAAGCCTGTGTACTTCTCGGAATCAATACCGCAGTACTTGAAGACATTAGGGTCAACCATGCCGCAACCAAGAATCTCAAGCCAGCCCGTGTTCTTGCAGAAACGGCAGCCCTCACCGTGGCAAACACCACAAGAAACGTCTACCTCGCAGCTTGGCTCAGTGAATGGGAAGAAGTGAGGACGATAACGGGTAGCGCGGTCCTTACCAAAAATCTCACGAGTAAAGTGATCAAGGGTACCTTTGAGATCACCAAAGGTAATTCCCTCATCAACAACAAGGCCTTCCATCTGCGTAAATTGAGGCAAATGGTTGGCATCTGCTGTATCAGGACGGAATACCGTGCCAGGACAAATCATGTAGATAGGAGGCTCTTTTGTCTCCATGGTGTGTACCTGAACGCCAGAAGTCTGTGTACGAAGAAGCACGTCGGACTCGCCCAGTACGTGCGATTCTTTTCCTTCTGGTGCATTATCCACTACGTAGAACGTATCCTTACCAGAACGGCTTGGATGGTCCTCTGGAGCATTCAGAGCTGTGAAGTTGTAGTAGGTAGTCTCAACATAAGGGCCTGTCTCAATGGTGTAGCCCATGCTGATAAAGATGTCTTCCATCTCCTCACGTACCTGCTCAATGAGGTGCTGAGTACCAGGGCTCAGACGACGACCTGGAAGGGTAATATCAGTTGCCTCAGCATTAAGCTGGGCTTCAAGGGCTTCTCGCTTTAAGGCAAGCTGACGCTCGCGAATAGCGGTCTCAACGTTAGCACGAACGGTATTTGCAAGCTGACCCATTTGAGGGCGCTGATCTGCGGGAACCTGACCCATCATACGCATAATTGCCGTAAGAGAGCCCTTTTTACCCATTGATGCAACGCGTACCTTCTCAAGTGCTTCAAGGTTTGTTGCCTTAGCAATTCCTTCAAGTACTTGCTCGCGAATTGCCGAGAGTTCCTCAGACATTCCCATGTAATTACCCTTTCAATAGAAAACCGCCCCTGAGCATATGCCCAAGGACGGAAAATTTCCGCGGTACCACCTCGGTTGATTGCGCAGTTTTCTCTCTGTGCAATCCACTTAAAAGCCTAGTCTCGTTAGGCGGACGACTTCCCTACTGAGCAGAAACTGCCGTTCAAGTTGTAGCTCGGGAGTGAACTCTACCAGCGCTGTGCAGGTGTTTCTCAACCACGAACACCCTCTCTGTTCACAACGTGCTCCGGCAGACCTCTCCGTCAACGCACTTTGTTCAGAGTATCACACTGTGCGAGTTTTGAGCAGCAGCACAACCCTTTTTACCAGAAAGATAAACAAAAGCGTAACAACCGCGAGAAGAACGATGGTTCCTCCAGGTTTAAGACCAAGTTCATAGGAGACAACAAGTCCACCAAGTGAGGTCAGCATACCCACCGTGCTTGCATACAAACAACATTGCTTCCAGCTGCGGGAAATCTGCAAAGCACAGGCAACAGGAACCACCATCATGGATGAAACAATAAGTGAGCCAACCGTTCTTGCTGCTACGGCAACCACCAAAGCTACTGCGATAACAAAGCCAAAGTTAATAAGACTTACGGGTACACCAACACAACGTGCATGACGCTCATCAAAAGACATCAAGAAAAGTTCTTTTCTAAGGAAGAAGCAGAATGCGACTGCAAGTACGCTAATGGCCACAATCATCTGAACTTCTTGCTCGCTTACGGTCAGGATAGAGCCAAACATAAAGCTGTTGAAGCTTGATGAGTTAGGAACAAAACCTGACAAAACGCCCGCTAGACCAATACCAGCTGCCATCACAATAGCGACTGCAAGCTCTGACTGGTCTTTAAAGTGACGACGCACTCCCTCAACACAAAGCGCACCACCCAAACAAGCGGCAATTGCTCCGGCAACAGGATTAATACCTGCAATCATGCCGCCTGCAACACCTGCAAGAGAGGTATGTGAGAGAGCATCGCCAATCATAGAAAGGCGCTTCAATACAACCGTAACGCCTACCAGCGGGATAATTGCTCCCAGAAGAATTCCCACAAGAATTCCTCGCTGCATAAATACGTATTCAAACATTTATGCCCTCCTCTCGTACGAGTCTTGGGCATCTTGAACAACGTCGGACGCAGGACCAAGGGACTCCGTTAAAGCAAAATCATCTAATTTTCCGCGATTGTGGTCGTGGACATGATGAGAGTCAAGGTCACAGTGAGCGCCATGAACTGCACAGTGATCATGACCGTGACCCCTACCTGCAATTTCTGTAGCTTTGTGGTCAGCAACTTCAACAACTCGACAAGCCAGCGCATCAAGAGCTGCAAGATCATGCGTAACAATAAGTACCGCAAGATCTCGAGCTGCATGGGCTTCTCGCACTAGGCTATAGAAATGATTGCGACTCTCTTTATCAAGACCAGTAGTAGGCTCATCCAAAATAAGCAGCGAAGGGTTTCCTACCAGTGCGCAGGCAAGACGAACTCTCTGAAGCTGTCCTCCAGAGAGTTCCCTGATAATACGAGTAGAAAAGTCAGTCATGCCCACAAGGTCAAGCGCTTCAAGTGTGCGCTCTCGACGCTCTTGAGCACTCATCTTTACCTTCTTAGCACGAGCATACTGACTTGCATCAACGATCTCGATAACGCTTGCAGGAAAACGATTAACCGATTCAGAAGGAAGCTGTGGGACATAGCCTACACGCTCCCAATCCTTAAACCGAGTCGATGGCGTTCCAAAAAGAAGTGACTTACCACTTGTAGGTTCAAGCTCACCCACCACAATTCGAGAGAGCGTAGATTTACCAGCTCCGTTATCACCAATAAGCGCGCAAATCTCTCCTTGATGAACGTCTAAATTTACATCGCTTAAGACGCGCGTCTTCTTGTAAGAAAAACTCACGTCTTGAAGCGAAACGGCTATCTGACTTTCCTGCAACACGTCCTCCAAACATCCAGCCTAAGCTGGCAACACACTACGCGAGAGCGCCCTCAAGAGCCTTGAGGTTCTCGCGCATAACAGAGAGGTAATCCTCGCCTGCCTTAAGCTCGTCATCAGTAAGTCCCTCAAGTGGGTTGAGCTCTTCAACACGAGCGCCTGTTGCCTCAGCAATTGCTTGAGCAACCTTAGGACTTACCAGTTCCTCCGTAAAAATAACCTTTACATTATGCTCTTTTACGAACTCAGTAATCTCTTTCATTTCCTGAGCATTTGGCTCTGCATCTGCCTCAACACCCTCAATAGGCATCTGAGTGAGACCATAAGCCTCGCACAAATAACCAAATGCCTGGTGAGAAACAACAATGGTCTTGTTAGGTAGTGAATCCAGACCCTTATGGAACTCATTGTCAAGCGTATCAAAGTCTGCATTTGCTTTATCAAGATTGGCAGCATACTCTGACTTGTGCTCAGAGTCCTTCTCGGAAAGGGCTTCACAAATATTCTTCATCTGAATCTTTGCATTCAGAGGGCTCAGCCAAACGTGAGGGTCAGTTCCGCCATGGTCATGGTCATGGTCGTCTTTCTTCTCCTCATGATCGTGATCATCGTCCTCTTCAAGCTCAAGAAGTTTAACGTCTTTGCTGGTCTCAACTGCTGTAAGTTTTGTGCCAGAACCAAGTCCATCAAGTACGTCCTTGACCCAGTGCTCCATACCAGCACCGTTGTAAATCAAGAAGTCTGCTTCCTGGATAGTCTTCATATCCTTGCTGGATGGCTCCCAATCATGTGGCTCAGTACCTGCTGGAACGAGGCATGTTACCTCAGCATGATCGCCAGCAATGCGCTTTGCAAAATCGTACATAGGATAAAAACTTGCCACAATGTTGAGCTTCTTCTGGTCTTTATTATCAGAAGCTCCTTCTTGCTTTTGAGCCTCAGGCTTGCAGCCAGCAAGAATAGCACTCACGCCAAAAGCGGAAGCTACAAGTGCGCTACGACGAGAAACGGTTGGATTCAAATTCATGTTACATCTCCCAAAACTATAAAAACCAATACGGTGTAGTGCCAAATTCTTCAAACAAAATCGTGCGATTGTCCTCACTACCAAGCATAAAAACATGGCGAGAAACCCATGTTTCTCCTCACTTCTTTGCCTTTCTACTCACTTCTCATCATCTGAACATGCATTCATGCTTCCCCTTTAGCACGAAAGCGGGCTGTCTTCCGACAGTCCGCTTTCTAAAAGTTAGCCTTAGTATACATATTCCAATTCAAGTCAACGATAAATTTCTTATCTTTTCCACAAACGGAATTGGAATAAACAGGTTAACTGTTTTATCTCTTGCTAACCTACTGATCTTTCTCCGCATACGGAGTAATAATCAGATCTCCACTATTATACTCACCCAAATAAACCTCTGAAGCAGACTTATAACCTTGATGCTCAAGTTCTCTTTCAAGCCAATTCTCTTCCAGGTCCAGCGTCTCAAGAATATTTGTCTGAACTTGTCCGTCAGTAATAAGCGGGAATCTAACGTTCTCTTCTCCTTTTTTAACAATAATCAACTGTCCATTTTGCTCAAGAATGGCACGCTTAACGTCTGAGATATAATTCACTCCTGCCTGGCGAAGCTTCAGCGACACATCGTAGGCAGTGAGACCCATAGACCTACAGTTGTCTACAAGCAGCTTGCCCTTATCAATAACAATAACAGGACGTCCATCAATCAACTGCTTGACCAGCATATTGTTTGTTCTCAACCATTTAAGAACCATAACAATAATGAGCCAAATAAGCAGGACAAGGGTGAACTGCAAAATGGTAATTGAACTGTTGTAGATCATGCCGCCAACAATGCCGCCAAGTACAAAGTTTTGAACCTGGTCAATTGCTGCAGTTGGTGCTAGGTTTCCTTTTCCGCTGACGTTAATTGCCAGAACAAGCGAGAAAAGACCGATGCACAATTTAATGGCAACTTCTAAATAAAAGTTCATCGATCTACTCCTCTACATGCTTAATATCATTACCAATGAGATTGATCTGTTCAATGACATAGTCATTCTCGGTATTTTTCAAAACGTGATAATACTTACCGTCAACCTCAAGATACGAGGGATTTCCCTGGCTATCAAAGGCAACGTACACGTGGTCAAAATCAACCTCAAGACGTCGAGCGAAGCTTTCTTGTGAGGAAACAATTGACTCATAGTGCTTACTTGCCTGATTAACCTCTAGCACACGATCAAGCTGTAGAAGTCCAAGAAAAATTAATGAGAACAGCGCAATAAGCGCCAGCTCACGATACTTAGAATTCTTTCTATCGCGCATGTAATGCACAAGCGAGAAGATCATCAGAAGTGCAACAAGGCCAAATAGAACAAGCTGAGTCCAGTCAAATACTGTCGCATGGTGAATTAAATAATTATGGGAATAGAACTCCATAGGCTTCCTTTAGTTTGCATTACTCAAGATCTGCTGCTTAAGCCTTGTAAACGCTCTTTCCTCCAAGGAACGTC
>CALIZK010000005.1:0-8252 GCA_938028635.1 uncultured Atopobium sp. | reverse complement strand
GCTATTTTGTGCGCCAGGCCTAAAAGCCGACGCTAACACGCTGCAGAATCATAATTACCCGCATATGAACTGCCTCCCATTTCTTATGTCCAAGAAATGGGAGGCAGTTCGATGACAAGGCGTTTTACATTACATAAGCTCAACCTTTACTCAAGCTCAAAAGCTCCTGTGTAGAGCTGGTAGTACGTTCCTCGCTTGGCGAGAAGTTCGTCGTGTGTACCGCGCTCAATAATGCGACCGTGGTCAAGTACGACAATAACATCTGCGTTTCTAACCGTAGAAAGACGGTGAGCAATAACAAAGGTGGTGCGGTCGTACATCAGAGCGTCCATGCCACGCTGGACAATTGCTTCGGTACGTGTGTCAATGCTGGAGGTAGCTTCGTCCAGAATCATGACGGGTGGATCTGCGACTGCTGCGCGAGCAATGGAGATGAGCTGGCGCTGTCCTTGGGAGAGGGCGCTGCCGTTGTCCTTGAGCATAGTGTGGTAGCCGTCAGGAAGACGTCTGATGAAGTCATCGGCACCAGCAAGTTTTGCGGCCTTCACGCAGTCCTCATCAGTAGCATCAAGACGGCCGTAGCGGATGTTGTCCAAGACGGTACCCGTAAAGAGGTTGACGTCTTGTAAAACAATACCGAGAGCACGACGAAGAGCGCTCTTCCTAATCTTGTTAATGTTGATGCCGTCATAGCGAATCTTGCCGTCTTCAATGTCATAGAAGCGGTTGAGCAGGTTAGTAATGGTTGTTTTACCAGCACCTGTTGCGCCAACAAAGGCAACCTTCTGACCAGGTTTTGCATAAAGAGAAATATCATGCAACACGGTGTGGCCAGGCTCGTAGCCAAAGTCAACATCAAAGAGACGAACATCTCCCTTAACAGGGGTGTAAGTAACCGTGCCGTCACTGTGTGGATACTTCCAAGCCCAGTAACCGGTGCGGTACTCAGCTTCCTGAACTTTACCGTCAATGGTTTCTGCGTTGACTAACGTAACGTAACCTTCTTCAGTCTCTGCTGGTTCATCAAGTAGCTCAAAAACTCGATTAGCACCAGCGATACCCATAACAACAGAGTTAATCTGACTAGAAATCTGGTTGATCTGAGCGGAGAACTGACGTGTCATGTTGAGGAAGGGGACAGCTACAGCAATGGTGAAAGGTAGTCCAGACAAAGAAACGTTTTGAATGTTCAGAGCAATAAACACACCAGAAACTACAGCAACTACAACGTACATAATGTTGCCCAGATTGTTGAGGATAGGCATAAGCGTGTTGGCATAAAGGTTTGCATTTCTTGCAACAACCATCAGTTCATCGTTGATTTTGTCAAATGATTCAATAGTTTCTGCCTCATGACTAAAGACCTTAACGACCTTCTCGCCATTCATCATTTCCTGAATGTGACCCTCAACATCTGCGGTAGTCTTCTGAGTCTTAACAAAGTTCTTTGCGGACTTACCACCAAGGTTTTTAGTAGCAAGGCCCATCAAAGAGAATCCAAACAGAACAACCATGGCCATAAGTGCGCTGTAGTAAAACATGATGAATACTACTGCGATGATAACCACAGAGGTAAAGAGGAGCTGTGGAAGGCTCATACCAATCATCTGGCGCATAGCGTCAATATCGTTGGTGTAATAACTCATGATGTCGCCATTAAGGTGCGTGTCAAAGTACCTAATAGGCAAGTCCTGCATGTGCGAGAACATCTTTGAGCGCCATTTTTGCAGAGCTCCCTGGGTAACAATAGCCATACCCTGGGTAGAGATGATATTCGCAAGAAGTCCAATGACGTAGAAGGTGGCGAGAAGAGCCACGTTCTGGAAGACTAAGCCTTCAGCAGAATTCCAGTCACCACTATCAATAAAATTGGAGATGATAGACAGGATTCGCTCCAAGAAGACACTTGGGAGCGACTGCATAATTGCTTGGATAACAGCACCAAGGAGTGCTACAGGGAGAAGGACAGGGTAGAACTCCCAGAGCATTTTAATGGTTCGAGTAAGAATTTTTCCCACGGGAAGCTTTGGTCTTGTACCGTTTGTTTCTGTTGTCCTACTCATGAGAAGTCACCTCACCTTCCTGAGACTGATTTTCATCAACACTTTGCTTGTTCTGTGAGAAGTACACCTCACGGTAGATTGGGTTATCTTTCAGGAGTTCTTTGTGCGTACCAATTGCGTTAATGCGACCGTTGTCCAGAACAATAATCTTGTCAGATTCTTCGATACTGGAAGTACGCTGAGCAATGATGATCTTGGTGGTATCAGGCAAGAAATCTTTAAGACCAGAGCGAATTAAAGAATCTGTCTTTGTATCAACAGCGCTGGTAGAGTCATCAAGAATAAGTACTTTTGGACGTCTAAGCAACGCGCGCGCAATACAGAGTCTCTGCTTCTGACCACCAGAAACGTTGTTGCCGCCCTGCTCGATATGAGTCTCATATTTATCAGGGAAGGTTTGAACAAAGCTATCAGCCTGAGCAAGACGAGCTGCCTCAAGAATCTCTTCATCGGTGGCGTCGGGGTTACCCCACAGGAGATTCTCTTTGATGGTACCGCTAAAGAGAACGTTTTTCTGAAGAACCATGGCAACAGCACCACGAAGAGTATCAATGTCATAGTCTTTGACGTTGTGTCCGCCAACAGAAACGCTACCAGCGGTTACATCGTATAGGCGAGGAATAAGCTGCACCAGTGTGGACTTTGCAGAACCGGTACCACCGATGATACCGATGACCTCACCAGAGTTGATGTGAAGGTCTACACCAGACAGGGCTTCTCGACCCTCTGGACCGGAATAGGAGAATCCAACGTTCTCAAAATCAATGGATCCGTTTGTAACCTCGGTCAGAGGATTTTCTGGGTTGTTAATAGTGGAAGTTGCAAGGAGTACCTCACAGATGCGGCGAGCACCTTCTTCCGCAATGATGATCATGGCAAAGACAAAGGAAAGCATCATGAGTGCCATAAGCATCATAAAGCCATACGTAATAAGCGAAGAAAGCTGTCCAACGCCAAATGCAGTTCCCTGAGAAGAGACAATCAGGTACGAGCCAAAGTACAGAATGAAGACAAATAGCACGTAAATAGTGAAGTTCATAAATGGAGAGTTCAGAGCCATGAGCCTCTCGGCTGCTGTAAAATCTTCGCGCAGCTCTTCTGAAGCCTTATCAAATTTCTGACGCTCGAAGTTTTCATTTACAAATGACTTAACAACGCGGATACCAGCCAAGTTTTCTTCAGCGGATTCATTGAGTGCGTCGTACCTCTTAAATACCTTTTTAAAAATAGGAATGACTCTAGAAATAATGAAGTAGAGACCAATTCCTAGAAGAGGCATGACGGCAACAAAAATAATGGCAAGCCAGCCACCCATGATAAAGCCAGCAATAAATGCAGCAATAAACATAAATGGAGCACGAACGGCCATGCGGATGAGCATCATAAATGCCATCTGTACGTTAGAAATATCCGTAGTAAGGCGTGTTACTAACGATGACGAAGAGAATGCATCAATAGTGGTAAACGAGAAATTTTGGATATTACGGAACATATCACGGCGAAGATTGCGCGCAAAGCCTGTGGAAGCTTTGGCAACAGAAATACCGGATAGTGTTCCAAACAGCAGCGACAGCATTGCCATAGCGGCAAGAACAGCTCCAGACTGAATGACAGCGTTTAGTTCTGCCCCCGTGCGAAGCGTATCAACAAGATTAGCTGTTCTAAAAGGAATGAGGATTTCTAAGATGGTCTCAATTAACACAAAGAGAGGAGTGAGAATAGTGTCTCTTTTGAACTCACCGATACTCTTTGAAAGCACTAAAGCAATCTCTTTAATGGAAAGATTGCTGACATCTACAATACCTGTCAGAGCAGAGGGAACCATAGCAGTTTCTGCTTCAGTTGATTCAATTATGTTTTCAAGTTCTTCAGTTGAAGTTACTTCTTCTGACATGCTGTTTCTCCCTTCTCATCTCTGTTAATTGTGTCCCAATGTTCAACTAAACGATCTAGATATGCGCAGAATGTAACTTTTTCTTCATCAGAAAGAATAGACAATGCGTGCGCTTCAAATGACTCGATGGCCTCTTGAGCTTCTTTTGCTTGTTTTTGACCTTCTTTTGTCAAAGAAAGAAGTGTTTGTCTGCGATCTTTGTCTACGCGCGTACGTTCAACAAGACCTTTTGCTTCAAGTTTGCTCACCATTTCTGAAAGTGATGCAGATGCATTTTTTGTCTTAGCGAGAAGATCTTTTTGGGTCATTTCTCCATCACGATATAGTGTGGTCAAAATAAACTGCTGACCACCACGACATCCACGCGTGATGTAAAGATAGTGACCTAGATGGCCAAGATTGCGAATAATACGCATTTCTTGAGTAGGTGAGGTTGATGCTTGATGCATGAGCACCTCCCGTAACAGAAATAATTCTTGCTAGGTATTTTACTCAAAAATTCTGAGATAGCAAGGTACTTAACAATTAAGTACCGAAGTTTTATTTTCTTGAAATAAAAGCAGGTAAATTAGGTTAGAGTTCCAGCTCTGTTTTTAAAGGTAGGAAAAATTTGCAAAAATTCTTCGCACTACTGCACCTGGAGACACCTTAGGAACGTTGTGGGGGCAACCTGGAATGAAGAGAAGTCGAGCGGTAGGGATTGCCTCGGCAATTCGACGAGTTTCCTCTGGATAAATCTCATCGTATTCACCTGCCATGACAACAACAGGAACGGAGATGTGTTCAAGGGACGCGGGGTCAATATGAGGATTATCTACCATGAGCTCCAGATGCTCTGCAATACGAGCCGCCTCAGCAGGCGAGGGAACGGGATAGCCATCTTCTAGAACAGCGCCTTCCCAACCTTGAGCTGCCCAACGTTTATTGCCCTCAATACTTTCATATAGCCAGGTCATATCACCTAACGTGTCAGGCTCAAGATTTGCTCCGATAGATACGAGAGAGGCAACTACGTCTGGATAGTCACGTGCCAGAAGAAGACCAAGAATAGCTCCGTCAGAAAAGCCCACAATATGTGCAGCTGAAACACCAAGCTGCTTCAGGACAACATACGCATCTTCTGCCATCTGCTCGTAGGTAAAGGCGGCAGTTCCTCGGGTGCTTAAACCCTGATTTCTTGAATCAATACCAATTGCGATGTAGCCGCGGCTGCATACTTCGTCAATGATGGTGCCAAAAATTCCGTGTTCTTCACCGTTTCCGTGGAGAAACACAATGGACGCAGCATTGGTACTGTTAGTAACAGACGCCAAATAAGCCGCAGTTGAAGCGAGGTCTTCACAGGGTTTCTCGCCAGCAGAGGTGCGGGGAGTGTAGACAAACGTTGCAATTTCTGCGCTGTCATCAAGCAACACCTGAAGATGGCTCTTCAGGTGTGCTGTTGGTTTGTTATAGGGTTTTGGACGGTAGACGGGTGGAAACTCAACCACGTATGCTCCTAGCTGCGTGTTTTAGTTCTTCTGGCTTGGATGTGCTTTGAAGAAGTCAAAGCGAGGAGGGAGCTCTTCAAGCTGGTGCTCCTCTGCGCTCTGACCAAGCTTTGCTGCAAGCTCCTTTGGACCCATAAAGGCGTTCTCCCAAGAGAAGAACTCCTCATGTGGGAAGTTGAGAGCATCTGCAATGCGCTCGCAGCCTTCCGGAACAGCCGGGTGCATAAGCAGCGTGATGGTCTTGAGCGCATAGAATGCATCAGCAAGTGCCTGGTCGTAGGCCTCGTCATTGCCCTGAGCGGCCTTGGAAGCCTCGCCCCAACGCTTGTTTTCTGCGCGAGCGTACTCATCAACAGCGGCAAGTGCGGAGTGTGCGTCAAAGCCGTATGCAAGCTGCTCGTACTTCAGCAGAACCTCTTGAGCAGCATCGATAACTTCCTGGTGAGGCTCACTGATAGGCAGGTGACCACCACACGCATTGGCCGCACCATACAAGCAGCTACGAGCCATGCGGTTAAAGATGTTAGTGAGAAATGCTGACTCCTTGAGCGCTGGATCAACAACGCGAGGGTCATCCTTTACCAGAAGATCTAGCTCGCCATCTTTACCCTTCCTAGATACAGAGGTGTCAAAAGCCTTTGGCGAGAAGGACACAGCGCGCTGATCAAGGCCAAGCGAGAGCCAGTGAGCACGGAGCTGCTCTGGAGTGTAGAACTCAAGGAGCTCTTCAGCCATTGGAGGCTTGATAGCACCAGAGCTGGAAGCCTTCTTGTTCATAAAGAGGATGTGGTAGTTAGCAACTGGAGTATCGGTGATAAGACCCCAATCAAGTGCATCCCACAGTGGGTTCTGGACAATGCAGTAGAAGAAGATGTTGTCCTGACCAATGAACTGGTAGACAGCAGCATCGTCACTGCACCACCAATCGCGCCACTCGTCAGAAGAGTAGCGAGAACCACCGTTGCTAGCGTCTTCAGAAAGAGCAGCACGTGTGAAGGTAATTGGGGCCCAGAGGGACTCAGTCCAAACCCAGATGGTAAGGTCTTTGAGATCTTCAATGTCTGGAGACTTAAGACCCCAAGAAATATTGCCCGTCATGCGGTAAGGCAGGAGCGTCTTGCTTGTTCTAAAACGAATTCCAGCCTCTTTGAGTTTCTCGCGAGCTTCATCTCTATCTTGCCAGTTTTCAAAAACAACAGAGAAGGAAGAAGCATTCCCTTCTGGCTCAATGACATTATGAGCTGGGAGGGAAGAGGCAACGCCGTCAAAGTCTTGGCGGTAGGAATTTTGAATGTAGATAATAGGCTCGGTCAGAGTCTCTTGAACGGTAGAGGTAACAACTGAGCGAATCTGTGGGTTGTTCTTCCACTTTTCTACCAGGTTGTTTAGAAACTCTTTGTATTGTGGCAGGTCAAAGTACCAGCTTGGTGCAGGACGAAGCTCTGGCGTGGTGCCGGTGAGCTGCGAAATAGGGGCAATGAGCTCCTCTGGGTTGAACTGATGACCCAGGTCGCATTCTTCTGCATAAGCCTTCTCTGACTTGCAGCCCTTAATAGGGCAACGTCCATTGACCTGGCGACCATTAAGGAATGTGTGAGCCTCGATATCGTAAAACTGTTTAGTTGAGAGCTTGGAGAGTTTACCGCGCTCGTAGAGGCGGTGCATGATGCTGTCAGCCATCTCTTCGTGGATCTTTGCGGCGGGTTCTAGCGCGGAACCGCCGTAGAAATCAAGCGAGATATTGTAGGCGTTAAGAGCGCTTTTCTGCAGGTTGTGATTATGATTAACGTAATCAAGGATGGTACCCTCGTAGCCCTCTTCTTCAACCTTTTTGCGATAGCCCTCTGCAATAGGAGAGCCATAGCAATCAGTTCCCGAGATAAACAAAACGTTTTTCTGGCCAATTCGATCTCTTAAGAAACGAGCAAAGAAATCTGCTGGGACAAAGACGCCCGCAATGTGTCCAAAGTGGAGATTTTTATTACCGTAGGGCATACCACCGGTAATAACAGCGCGCTTAGGAAAATGAGGGCGCATGTTCATGTCGTAGCTTTCGGCCATGGATACCTCGCAGTTGGAATTAGTAGATTACGCAAATTATCTTCTTATTCTAATCTTTTTTGATTCACTACACGAATAGATTCAGAAGTCGATACTATAGTGAGTAGAAATTATGTAAGGAGAGTTTGTGGGAAGAAAAAAGCCAAAGACAAGCCTTGAGTTTGTCCTAAAGGATCCACCAAAGTCTGTGGTGACGCCCTTCCTTGTGGCTGACCTTGCGCTTTTACTCATGTTTGTGTGTCATATTCCACTGATGGTTATGGGAGAGCTCCCACCCAATGACATCCTTCCAGCCGTGTTAGGTCTTCTTGGAAGCATGTTGGCAGGCGGCTTAATCCTTGTGTGGATTACCCGCGTCAATAAGCGTGATTTTAGGTCTTTGGGTCTTCGAGTAAGCTCCTGGCCAGGATTTATGCGCGGAGTTACCTTTGGCTTCTTGATGGTACTGTTTACCTTTGGCTCCATCATGCTTATTGAAGGCTTTGATTTTAACTTCAACGATTCCATCTGCAGCTTTTTTCCCGATAGTCACACGGATTGGTAGCCCAATCAAGTCACTATCGCTGAATTTCA
The DNA here is from genome assembly GCA_938028635.1 of uncultured Atopobium sp. GTDB lineage: Bacteria > Actinomycetota > Coriobacteriia > Coriobacteriales > Atopobiaceae > Lancefieldella. The sequence goes on along the minus strand of CALIZK010000005.1, from coordinate 171 downwards.
CACCAGCGCGCTCATTGCGGTCATCTGTTAAGACTTCATAACCAGCTTTGACTAGTTCTGCCTCTAGTTGTTCTGTCAAAGCAAGAGCTTCTTCATCTTTGACATTTACAGGGATTAGATGCACATCAAATGGTGCTAATTCTTTCGGAAAATTGATTCCCCAAGCATAGC
>CALIZK010000004.1:0-5064 GCA_938028635.1 uncultured Atopobium sp. | reverse complement strand
CCATACGCATAAAAAGCCTCCTATTTCTTATGTCCAAGAAATGGGAGGCAGTTCATATCTGCCGGCTTTTTCTTTAAACAATATGTCTCAAGCAAAACTTTAAAGCGAAAACTCTGAAACGTTACGTTTCCAGCGCCAAGTGCTTACTCCCCCAGTGCCCACGTAAGGAATCGCGAGAAACCCGCCTCATCGTTAGTGAGTGTGATATAGGTTGCTGCCTCAAAATCCTCACGACGAGCGTTGGCAACTGCTGTACCCATTCCCGCCGCAGAAAGCATGGCAACATCATTGAGCGAGTCACCAAAAGCTGCGGCGTTCTCTGTAGAGAGGCCAAGATAGTTGCAGAGCCACTGAAGCGCTGCGCCCTTTGAAGTGCCGTCGGCCAAGATTTCCATTCCCATACTCATAGAAGCCGTACCGCTTAAGCCCTTTACTGAAGCAACAGCGTCTGCCACAAGTGCCTGGTATTTCTCGCCTTCTGCAACAGACCAGTAGGAACCGAGGCGCTCAATAGTAGCAACACTATCAATAAACTCCTCGACACTTTGGTCAAATGGCGTACGAGAGCGCTGCATAAAGGCCGCATGATCTGCAGGAATGCCAAGATGGGTAATGAGATTATGCCTTGAACGTTCCTGATAGACTCCACCATCAGCAAAGATATCAAATGTGACTGGATAATCTTTAAGTTTTTGATACAACTCAAGTGCCTGCTCTTTAGTTACTGTGGACTTGTGAAGAACAGTCTGAGTGGAAAGATCTCTGATGACAGCTCCATCGCAAGAGACAACATACTTTGAAGCAGGGTGATTCACAACTTCTTTTGGTAGCACGTTAAACGCGCGACCAGAACAAGGAACAAAGGGAATACCCAGTTCAGCCAGGCGGTCCAACATTGCCATATTTTTAGCGTCAAGGGATTTATCAGTATGCAAAAATGTCTCATCCATATCAGAAAAGACAATGTCTACTTTAAGATTTGATACATCTTGAGTGAGCCAAGACTGCTTTTGAGCAATGAGTTCTTCTGTTGAAAGCTCTGACAAAACGCTACCTCTTTATGGACGATACATAAACGTGAAGACCTCTTCACGCTGCATATTTACTTGTACACCAAGCTTTTCTGAGACGGTATCAAGACGCTCTTTGAGGCTCAAGAAAGACTCAGCATCCTCAAGTTCAATCAGCATTGTCATGGTAAAAATACCAGACAAAATAGTTTGAGCAATATCAAGGATATTTGCGTTGGACTCAGCCAAAGTGGAAGAAATTGCCGCAACAATTCCAGGAGCGTCGCTGCCCAAAACAGTGACAACAGCGCGATTAGCGGATGTTTCTAAAGCCATAATTTCCCATCTCTTGAACGGATGGGTTAATTGTACGCTATGCTTTTCCAATTTCTACGCCATAGCGCGAACTAAATACCTTCTGAATCTCGTCAACGGTGCAATTAAGTGCCGTAATAAGCTCGTAAAGACCACGATTACTGGCCATCTTAAAAATTCTCTCATGAGAAACAGGTGGTTTCTTGTTGAGCGAACGCGCCTTATCAATACGAGCTCTAAATGTTTTAGCAATACTAATGGAATCTCTACAAGAACCTTCCCTGATGGCATGTCTAAAGTGAGATTCTTCAAGCGACGCATTATGAATATGGAACGTAATCAGTTCAATTTGAGGATACATATCAACAAGATTTGTAGCCTCATCACGCGTCATAAGATCGCGTAGTCTGAATTCTTGATCAAGAGGAAATACAATCTGAACAGGATGTTTTTGCCCAATAGGAGACAAAACGTAGGCCGGAGTAGGCTCCGAAACTACATTTTCAACAAGACATACGCCCTGACCTGGGTGAACGCAAAACTCGCCAACAGCTCGCATAACACCACTCCTCTCGGATAACAATAGTATATCATGAGAGGCCTGTTATACGCTAATGACCTGCAACTTTATAACTTTTCGCAGGTCATTCAATAACATAACAATATTTTATATAAGGAATCTAATCAATCATTGTGATGGACTCAATGACTGGCTGCTCTGAAGCAGGGATAGTTCCATTTGAATCGGTTGGGGTTACGCCTTTACAAATTGCATCGACAACGTCCATTCCACTTGTTACCGTGCCAAATGCAGCGTAATTTCCATTCAGAGTTGAGTTATCTGCCTGCATGATAAAGAACTGTGAGCTTGCAGAGTTTGGATCTTGGGCGCGTGCCATGGAAATAGTTCCACGTGTATGCGAGATGTTATTCTCGACACCGTTTTTTGTAAACTCACCCTTGATTTTATTCTCGGATCCGCCTGAGCCATTGCCCTTAGGATCTCCACCTTGAATCATGAAGCCGTCAATAATGCGATGGAACGTAAGGCCGTTATAGAAGCCTGACTCGGCAAGATGAGCAAAATTGGAAACCGTGATAGGCGCAACGTTTGCGTTAAGAGTTGCCTCGATAGTGCCGTAATCCTTCACCACAATACGAACATGATGAATGCCCTTTGCATACGGGTCATCCGCTGCAACAGAATCAATGTAGCCCTTGTTTTGTGAGCTCTGAGACTGCGTCTGTTGCGTCTGTTGGGATTGCGAGCTTGCTTGTGACTGAGACTTATCAGCACCCCTCATAAGAGAGAAGAATATTGCTCCTACCGCAAGCACAACGATGACTATAACACCATACAGTCGGCGATTCTTTGTTTGAAACACGCTATGCCCTCCTCTTTAAGCAGACGCACACGAAACAATCCAAGAAACCAAGTTGGCAGTTGCATTGCCTGTTCTCTCGGCAAGAACGTGGCCCTTATCCCAAACAAGCGTGTAATCAACACTGCTCACGCCCGAGAAATGCTTTAGAGACAGGCCCAAATTGAACGAGGTGCAAATTGAAGTATCAGTATTCTGAGCGCCCTCATTAATACGCCAATAAGGAGCAACCGATGCTGTCTGATAGCCTTTGTAAGATGCGCTGGTAAAGTACAGTGGATTGAACATATCAACACGAGTTGGAATGTCATTCTCCAGCGTATCAGCCTTATTCAGATCAGAGGTCCAATCATTAGCGTAGCTGGACTTCCAATCGGCAAGCTTCATGTACGTATCAAGGTTCTTTTTAATGAGGTCAGCAGTCTGCTCATCAAAATGCAGCGTACTTTGCTCGCCAACACCAAAAAGCTGGTTAGCGCGGGTGCTTCTATCAGGAGCATCAAAAGCTCCAACAGGAAGCGATGCGCCTCTTAAAGCTCGCGAGAAACCCCTCAAATTCTCAAGCTCAACACTCTGGCGACGAAGGTTGTATACAACCCAAATAGATTCTGAGTTCAAAGAGCCAAAATAGTGCTCAGCAGTATCGTAGATAGTAGATTGAACCTGCTGGGTAGCAGGAGCTGCATTGTCTGTACCACGAACCGTTGCAAGATTTGGGTCACCTGGGAACGTAGGCTCTTCCAGTCGCTGAGGCGTAGAGGTATAAGGGAATGCGTTGTCCCTAACAAAGTTATTCGCAGAAGTCTTAAGCTCGTTGATAAGAAGGTCTGCATATGATCCAGCGGTATAGACGCCAGAGTTAGTCTCATCAAGACTGACCTTGCTGTCATTGCTGTCGAGAAGATCCATGTTGTTGACAAATGAAGCATATGCGCCAGCAAGATCTTGCGAGAGAGGCTGGGTCCATACACCCTCAGCACGAGAATCTGTTGCATCTGCATACTGACCAGCTGACCACTCATACGCTGCGTCTGCAAGGTCGTATGAAGTTGCAGGACACCATGAAGCGCTGCCGTAAATAGAGTCTGAAAGCTGCTCGCCCTTCTCGCTATGTGTAGCAGCGCCAACAGCTTTGAGATATGGCGTATAGAGCGGAGAGTCTCCTGAGGTTCCAAGCACCGCACTGAGGCCGCCGCCGGCTGCAAAGCCAAACACAAAAATCTTTGATGTATTGCATGGGAGCAGCTCGTTGTTGTAGCGCAAATACCTGATAGCAGCCTTAAAATCTACTGCTGGCCAAGGAGAGCCGCCTGCGTAAAGCTCGTCCGAGCCGGTAGTTGAATCGTAGCCGGCGCTTCTACCGCGGAAACCTGCGTATACGTACACAAAACCAGCCTCAAGGTACGGTGCAAGGCCTTCGTATGCGTAGCTTGTAGGAGCGCTCTGAGGGAACAGCGTTGCCGTGTTAATAGGCATGACGATTGGCGCGGTACGTGCAGTAAAGTTGCCCACAACGGCTTTCTCGCTTACTTCGCACTCGTACGTCGAGCCCTTCTTGGTTCCCGAGAAATACTTTCCAGGTACAAAGACCGAGAGGGTATTCACCGACTTGCTTGCAGGCTTAGTGCAGTACTGAATGCCCAGCTGATAGTAGCAGTCGTTATCCTCGTCATAACTCCACTGGGTCATGTCCAGCTTAAGTGACTTGAACTCTTCAAGGTCCACGTTAGATGCAGGCTGATTCGTATCCTCAGACGTCCTTGCTTGTGGAGTACATGCAGCCAAGGTGCCTGCAGCTCCTAAAGCAGAAAGGGACAAGAATTCTTTTCTCGTAAAAGCCATAATTTCCCCTCGAATAGTTTATTCAGTGGAGGCAGCAACGACCGCTGACCTAATTCAAGCTAGACAATCTATTGTACCAATTTGCAAACGTGTATGCTTAAGAGCAAGCGTTTAGAGAAACGAGTTAGCATGCCAAAAGTTGTCAATTTCTTTGACCTCATTCATCTCAATGAAAGGCTTGCTCAGCAGGGCCTTTTGAGCAAAATCCACCTGCGTGACACATGTGGTAAGCAAACCCTCTGGATAGAACTCCCCTCTGGCGAGAAAACCGATGAGCGCGAGAAAATCGACGGTCAAGAGCTCGAGAAAACAAAGGAGCAAATTGTAGCGTTTTTTGCAATAAAGGGTATGACCGTTGAATTTGACCTCACTGGCGGAAAAAATTTCTGGATTGTATAAATTGCCCGCTTGACGAAGCGCTTGAGTCTGTTATAGTAAATAAGCTTTTCGAAGCACCAATGGCTGGGTAGCTCAGTTGGTAGAGCAGGGGACTGAAAATCCCCGTGTCAGGGGTT
>CALIZK010000003.1:0-13866 GCA_938028635.1 uncultured Atopobium sp. | reverse complement strand
ACTAGCAGCGCTTTCGCACAAGAAACCCGGCATCCACACGAAATAGATACCGGGTTGAAATCGCTCGTAACCTGTATGCGCTTTACTTGTACTCGTAGAAGCCCTTACCAGCAGCAACGCCGGTCTCGCCCTTGTCAATCTTCTCCTTGAGCAGGGCAACAATGCGACCCTGTACGGACTCTGGGTCCTTAGCAGCAGGGTTCATGACAGCAACGTTGTATGCGGTGACCAGGCCAATGATGTCCAGGATCTGGAACGGACCCTTTGGCGAGCCGGTGCCAATGCGCCAAGCCCTGTCGATGTCCTCGACGTCGCCGACGCCGTTGGCCCAGAGCTGCTCAGCGGAGACCAGAAGAGGTACCAGCATGGAATTCAGCAGGTAGCCAGGCTGCTCCTTCAGAACCTTGACCGGAATCATACGGATGCTTGCCGCAAAAGCGACAACCATGTCAAAGTTCTCCTGAGCGGTACCTGCGTGACCCATAACCTCGCCGATTGGGTTGCGCCAAATCTCGTTAGCAAAGTGGAGTGCCAGGTACTTCTCAGGGCGACCGGTAGCTGCAGCAAACATGCTTGGAATCATGGTTGAGCTGTTAGTTGCCACAATAGTCTTTTCGGGCAGGTGCTTGGCCAGCTCTGTGTAGAACTCAATCTTCTGCTCTGGATTCTCCGCGACAGACTCGATAACAAAGTCAGCGTCACCAAAAGCCTCGTCCCAATCGGAAGTGAGCTTGAGGTTGCTGTATGCGCGCTCTACCTGCTCTTTAAGCTGGTCGAGCTTCTCTGGAGTAATCTCGTCCTGAGCAATGAGACCGTATGCGTACGCCTTAGGATCGCTCTTCATAGCCTCGAGGGTGTTCAGATATACCTCTCTGAGGTGCTCAATCTTTGGACGAGCGCGCTCAATTGAAGCCTCGGACCTTAGCCAAATGGTGGTCTCGTAGCCGCGATACGCGGTCTGGAATGCAATCTGGCTGCCCAAAACGCCGCCGCCAGCAACTACAACTTTCTTAACCTGTGAAATGTCCATAGGACGTTCCTTTCTTCAAGCGTGGCGAGAAATGCCGCGCGATTTATCTACCGTCCCTATACCCCAGAAACTCTCCGTCAAACATTCGTTCGGAAAATTTCCAACTTTCATTCAATTCCTACAAATCACCCCTTGGCGAGAAACCACATCTATCCCTCATCGTTCTTGGGTAAAATAGAGGCGTACATTCAGCATCTGGTTTCGGCACAGTCGTCTGACTGAACTCCAGCAAAACTATCGGCTGTAACTCAAAAAACACTAGGTATAACGCCTGGACAGAATAGGGGCATCATGATCGACGGAACATACAAGATTCAAATGGACTCTCCTGTTGGAGCCAAAGAGGGCACCGCTGTCCTTATCACCTCTGGCGAGAAACTCACTGGCTCTCTGACCGCCATGGGTGTTCAGATTGATATTGAGAACGGCAAGGTTACCGACAACTCGTTTACCTTTGGCGGCAAGCTTGAGTCCTTTGTGGGTCCTGTTATCTTTGCTGTCGGCGGCTCCGTTGAGGGCGACACTATTCAAGGCATTGCCCATATCGCCAACCGAGACTTTGTGTTTACAGGCACGAGGGAGTAGTTAGGGTAGTTGCTCTTATGTTTTTAATATTTTGCAGTAAAAAGGCCATTTATAATTAGAAATACGTAGCCTAATACAATGCAATTTTTTACAATTAGCTTATGTTGAATTGGCTACTTAAATCAATATGTTTGAGAGTGAGTAAATATGCCTTGTGATAAAAAAGCGCTTCTGTAATTTATCTCCCGCTGGCAAGGCAGGGGTTATGAAAAAGGGGATACTTAGCAGTTTTGACTACAACTCTTACGCACTATTGGTTACTCCAAGGTAGATGACGTTCTTTTTGAATTTCATGTCTCATCCGGCGGATTTATTGATGTATGGATTCCTGATGCCGGCGTTTTAATTGAACAAAAAGCGCTTGGAATTGACTTAGATAAGGGAGAACTTCGTCAAGGAAAACCAAAGACACCTCTAACTCAAGCACTTGATTATGTTGATGAGCTTCCCAGGTTAGACCAGCCTCGCTTTGTCATTACGTGTAATTTCTCTACCTTTAGAGTGTATGACCGCGATGAGCACGGAAGATCACAACTTCCTAATAACGCTTTTGAGTTCACTCTTGATGAGCTTGCAAATCATGTGGAGAGTGTTTGTTTGATGTCACGGGCTTAATAGCCGGGTGCATTTTTGCCCTTGTGTAGCAGGGGTTTATAGGGTTAAACGTTAAAAGGTTTAATGAGGGGCGTCTTTAGGCTGGCTTGGCGTGGTTTTTGAGTGCGGTTTGGCTGTTTGAGGGAAGATATCAACGCTCTAAGGTCGAGTGCACAGGATGTTAACGTTAAAAGGTGCACCCAATTTGCACCCACCCTAGGAGGTGGGAAAATAAGGTTTAGGCTAATTATCGAGATAGTTCAATTACGATAATTATGCAAGGCTTTAGATCTGTTCTATCCATCCACGGCTCACACGTCTGGAAGGTGGATTGATGGCATCAACGAAGCTATAGGTCTGTTCTGTCCGTCCACAGTTCACACTGAATCATTACTGTTTGCACAGCATCTTCCATACCTTCAGGAGGATAACGGTGCTGCTTAAGAAGCCTTTTAATCATCATGCGCATTTTAGCACGTGCAGAACCACGTTTTTACCAATCAATCGTACGATTTTTACGAAGAGCTTCAGTAAGTTCTTTAGTGATGTCAATCTGGTCATTTTCTCTTCGAATGGCTCGCCATCATCTTCCTGCTCCTCGATACCAACATAGCGTCCCGGAGTCAGAACATAGTCCTGCTTTGCGATATCCTGTATGGTAGCTACAGAGCAGAAGCCCTTTTCATCCTCAAGGGTACCGTTCTGGAAAGCCTCGAAAGTATCTGCGAGTTTCTGGATATCTTCCTCAGTAAAATCGCGATGCTTACGGTCTACCATATGTCCCATCTTGCGGGCATCAATAAAGACCGTCTTGCCTTTCTGTTTCTTTCCCTTTGAAATGAACCAGAGCGTTGCGGGAATCGGTACACTATAGAAAAGCTGCGGAGGCATTGCGATAATACCTTCGATCAGGTCATCATCGATAATTTTCTTTCTGATTTCATCCTCGCTACCGCTCTGGGAAAACAACACACCATTTGCAAGAACAAGGCCGATCTTGCCGTTCGGTGCAAGGTGATGGATCATATGCTGAATCCATGCAAAGTTGGCATTATTTTCAGGTGGGTTTCCGTATTTCCAGCGAACATCGTCCATCAGCTTATCCTGTCCCCACGGATTGTAGTTGAAGGGAGGATTTGCCAGAATGAAGTCTGCCTTCAATGTCGGATGAAGGTCATTTGTAAATGTATCGGTATGATAAGCACCAAGGTCTGCATCAAGGCCACGAATCGTAAGATTCATGATGGCCATCTTCCATGTGTCCGGATTTGCCTCCTGACCATAAATTGAAATCGTGCCTCTGTTGCCGGAATGCGTCTGAATAAACTTTGCACTCTGTACGAACATGCCATCACTGCCACAGCAGCAATCTAGTTTCATCACATGTTGGATACAATGAAACCTTGCCCTTGTACTCTGAAACTAATACTTTGAACTCTGAAACTATTGCTTTGAACTCTGAAACTTTAGCTCGGAGCATCATATTATTCCTTATTGAAAATAAGAAAGCTTACATCTCAAATAACACTTAAAAGATAGCATACAAAAAATGGCTCTAACATATTGCTAGAGCCATCTTCTAATAAACAATGCTAGTTACTTAAAACAGGCGGTGCCTACTTATTGTTTTCTTCCATCATTTTCTTCTTACGAAGAATTGCAAGTCCCGCAATCGAGAAGCCAAGCGCTGCGAGCAAGCCTGCAAACGATGCTGATTCGCCTGTCTTAGGAATCATACCAATACGCTTCTCAGGCTGCGGCTTTAATTCCGGCGTAGGAGGATTTGGAGCTGGTGTTGACGGATTTGGAGTTGGAGCCGGTGTCGGCACAGGAAGAACCAATTGACGAAACAGCGCATAGACGGTACGGCGACATTGCTTGACTGCTATGTGGGGCTATATGAGCATTACAACGAATATACTACAGCGATATAAAGAGGAACCGCTATGAAGCTGAAAGACAAGCGTATAGAGATACAGGAAAGCCGTTATACAACAGACAAATACGGAAACCATAAAAAGGAACTTGTCACGATTGCGACAGTATGGGCGCATTTCCGGCAGCTTTCCGGGAATGAGATATACAGGATAACGACGCAGACGGAAGAAACCGTTTTGTTTCAAATTGGCTATAGAACCGACATAACCACGGCGAACACGATTTTTTACAAGGGCAAGACCTATAACATTACCCGCATGGCGTTTTCAAGGGCTACAAAAGTGACCTTGTGCTGTACTGCAAGACAGAGTGACAAAAGTTAGTAAACAACGGATTTTTCTATAAATCCATTGTCTGAATCAAATACACACCCACACTCAGGGCATCGAATATCATTTGATTCACTATCAGATTTTGCAGACCGAAACGTTGACCCGCAGCAATTACAATAGTATATGGTTTTTGGCATTCGCACATCGTTTTCGTCTGCAAATCTTTTTTGAAAATCTAATTTGTCGGGAGAAATCATCAGCAAATCACTAAGCCTAATATCAAAAGCAAAGCAGAGTTGTTCAACTTTGTCTATCGTCGGAACAGATTCATCTCGTTCAATCCGCCCTAAATATTTTTCATTTATGCCAGAAAGTTCGGCAACGTCGCTTTGAGTTAGGTTGTGAAGAGCTCTATAGTATTTAATAATTCGTCCTATTTCCATGACGCAATCTCCAAAATGCCGCATATATGCGGTTTACTTCCTATGGGCTTGATTATATCGTAGGGGGACCTCCTTGTAAAGACGAATTTGGAGATGATACTATGATTGTTAATATAAACACAGAACTGCGTGATTTTACATATATCACCAGTGTTTATAAGTGTATTGCCAACTATAATTTGAAAGGCCATCAAATTGGTCGAAAAATCGGCGATATGCTTGAAATTTTGACGATGGGAGCCGTTTATCAGAACCCCGACCTTGTCAAAAGACTTTCAACCGAGGAAAAACTTGAAGGGTATACAACGGCTGGTCATAAAGTGGAATTTGGTTTTTTCAATACCCACAACCATGAACGACATCTTTTCGGTGCTATTGAATGTAAGTGCGTTGGTGTCGAGGAAACAACTTCCGGAAAGAACAATCAACATCTAAGAAAGTTAAAGGCTAACGAATCATTTTCAATAGATTTCTCCGGTCGTTGGCAGCCTTCCGCTATTACTTTTTCGTTTAAGGTAAATAAACTGTTAAACGGCAACTCTGTTGAAGCAGAGATATATGCAAACTCAACCCCCGCCGTCCGTCGTTCTTTTGTATTTAACGTTGGAGAAAATATTAAGGTTGTTATCGACGAAAATAATAACTGTCTTGTTACGACAGCAAATGGCAATATGTTGAATGAGGTTCCTTCAATAATACGAACCTGTAAAACCATAAGATTTCAAAGCATTTCAAATGACACAGCGACATTTGCATTATTCGACTGTCTGACAGGCCCACAAACTATAGAAAAAGCAAAGCAGGCATCGCTGGTAGCAATGGATTTGCGAAAGAAAGTCGATGGATATTGGGGGAAAGAAGAAGTACCCACCGGACAAAAGCACATGACATTTGTTCATGTATTATGTGAGTTTTCACATTGGGAAGAAAAATCTCGTAATGTAATAAAAACCTGTATAGACCACAATGTGATAGTGCCTGACGCTATAATAATTAAAGCATTTGAACTGTTTGAAGAAAGATTCGGCGCGCAAATGCTTGACAGAATTTCTAAACGAGAATATGAGAGCAATCCACAAGTCAGGCAAGCTATCACCGACATATTGACATATTATGAAAATCGCGTTTTCTTTGATATAGAAATAAGAAAATATGTGCGATTTAATTATTCAAACAATTCGCTTGTAGTTATTCCGGTAGTATAAGAAAAGCAGGGTTAATTCCCTGCTTTCTCTTTTATGGCTTCTTAAAAAACAATACACCATCTTTTTTTCTATTCGAATCCTCATTATAGTCTGCTCTATGACGATATGCGTACTGTCCTATTCCATAGGCGGTACTTCTGTATGCTATTTTATCAGTAATAAATCCTATTTCTTCAAGCATAGAAATAAAAGTCTTATGAACTTCAAACAAATTATCCTGTAAGGTACAATCACCAATTACAATACAGCAATATCCGCCCGGTCTAAGTGTCTCAAAAACTGTTTCGTATACCTTGCGGTTATGGACAAAATATTTCTCAATATTTTCCGAAGAACTTGCAGGATATGATTTTATTTCCATATTCTTTATATCTTTATAGGTTCGTCCGAAGAAAATATCATCGAAACCATCAGCCCACATAAATTTCAACTTATATACAGGAATATAATCAAAACAATTTAAGTATGGCGGATGAGAAACAACCAATCCTAACTGTTTATTGGTTTTTGCTTTTAATTCGTTGATATAGCTTGTGACCTTCTCTGATGAAGCATTGTCGCATAGTTTTGCGTCAGATATAACGCTTTCCCTTGTTGCGGCATTCCACTCTACCATTATGTCAATCATTTCAGACACTTTCTTTGAGTAGGCATCCATCACATTTCTTTCACGTTTTTTCTTATTGACATGAGGGCGAACTTCACCATCATGTGCCGTGGACACGCGTCTAACAATAGCAAAATAAGCGAGTTCAAAAAAATCACGTTCTTTACAAACGGGACGTTTTAGGATTAAACATTTAATTATTGCAAGCCCTATAATCGCCTTTTGAGTGAACCATTTTTCTGCATCACTGTTTGTTTTCTTAAAATGTTCTACTTCAATAAGTATTTTCTTTGAAACATCTTCACTAATATCAGCAAATAACAGTTGATTCTCATCCGGCGTCAATAGTGAGTAATTGTATGCCGATATTTCATTAAACAATTCCGCCCAATAATTCCTTAATGCTGAAATGTTATAGTTGGTTGTTTTAACCTTACAAGCCAATACAGCAAACGGGTTAATATCAATTCCAAAAGAATCATACCCTTTCAGCTTTGCTTCAACCAAGGTGGTTCCTGACCCTGCATAATTATCAAGAACAAAATCCCTTGAAGGTTGAATTTCTCCCCTATTATCTAAATCCTCAACTATGAGTTTTCCGATTTTTGACGGAAATTTTCCATAGTATCTGAAATAACTATGTGTCAAATAGGAAAGTTCACTTATAGTTTCATTTACGTCCCAAAATTCTTGAGAGTATCTATCAATATTAATCTTGCTCATCTTATAGTAAGGATTCTCATCCAGTACAAAATTGAGTTTTCCTTTTGTTGCCATAGTTTTCCTCTTTCTTATCAAAATCTCATACATGATACCACATATAAGCGGTGAAGTCTATATTTTCCGTGAAAATTTCTTTTTTTATCATCCACTATCTTTCAGTGTCTTATTGCAAATTTAAGCGATAAATAAGCGACAAGCCACAAGTAAAATCGTTCCGACTATGCAAGTGACGAGGTCTTTGCTAACTTCCGTGCTATGAGGGGCGGAAACATGGCAGAGAATGTGATGTATCGTTCGGCATCACCTATTGATAACCAGAACAATCGTGCACCTTACGCTGCTGAGCTTGCTCAAAAATGTGGCGTTCAATATATTTTGGATCTTGCTGATAGCAATGAAGAGATTGAGGGTTATTACCAGAAAGCCGATTACGATGTTTCTTGGCATAAGGGACTATATGAGGCCGGAAACGTTACTGCTTTGGACTTGAATGCAAATTATCGTAGTAAAAAGTATGCTGAGCGTCTGGTTGCAGGCTTGCGCGAGATGATTAAGCATGAGGGACCGTATCTTACTCACTGCACGGAAGGCAAGGATCGCACGGGCTTTACTTGCGCTTTGCTTGAAGGTCTTTGTGGTGCATCGTATGAGGAAATGCGCGACGACTATATGGCCACTTATGACAATTATTACGGTATTAGCGAGAAGAACGACAAAGCTCGCTACGATGCTGTTGTAGAGGTTAAATTCAATGACATTGCTCTTTGTGTTGGTGTGCAGCCTCTGGGTGGCTCGCTTGACGGTTTAGATTACGCGGCTGGTGCTCGTAAGTATCTGACCGACGCTGGAATGACTGATGCCGAGGTTGATCAGCTCATTGCAAGACTGACAAAGAAGTAGTGGTTGTGGCTGCAACTGCAAAGAACTGACAGGTTAGTCGCCTGGCGAGAAGAGCGATCTTCTCGCCAGGTTTTTAATAACAAATTTAAATAATGTTATGTGAAGTTGATTTCCTTTTACCGTTGGCGGAATTGGAAATGGAAACGTCAGGGCCCCTTTTTATAATTTGTTGTAAAGGAGGGTGCGTAATGGATGACAAACTTGTTCGTCTCATAACGTGCTTGGCAAAACAGGAAGATGTTTCTACATCAACACTGTCTGACTCCTTATGCGTCTCTGAGCGCACGGTTCGTGCATATATTAAGCGAGCAAAAGAATTACTAGAAGGTATTGCTGAAATTACAACAATAAAGGGTCAGGGCTATCATCTCGAGGTTCTTAATCCTGAGCTCTTGGATTGCTGGCTTAATAAAGAAGATCAGCTACCTCAGACTTCTAATGAACGCGTGGCATATATATTGGACGATCTGCTTAATCGAAGTGATTGGGTTACGGTAGACGAGTTATCAGAGATTCTTTATGTCTCTCGTAAGACTATTTCGATTGATCTAAAACAAGCTGAAGAGTTTCTCGCCAGATTTGACTTGCGCATAATGCGTAAATCGCATTATGGAATTCAGATTGAAGGTACTGAATTTAATAAGCGGCTCTGCCTGGCAAGTCTGGTAACAAACGAAGCATATTCGGGCAGCTGTCACGCCACGGTAGAAAATAATGAACTTATTGCTGATGTAACAAAGTTGGTGGTTGAGTGTGTTGACTATCATGGTGTCAGCTTGAATGACTTTGCAATTAGAAATCTTGTCGTTCATATTGTGGTTGCAATTAATCGAATTAAACAGCAATGCTATATTGCAGGACAAGAAGACTCGCTTAAGAGAATTCAGTGCTCGTATGAATATAGCGTGGCACAAAAGCTGGTAAATTGCCTGTCGTCTGAGTTTGATGTTGAGTTTCCTCAGACAGAAGTTGCTTATATTGCAATTCATTTGGCATCTAAGAAGATGTTTAAAGATATCTCTGAGTCTCCAAATCTCGTGATTACCGATGACGTGTTTGCAGTTACGCGTCAGATGATTGATCTGGTATGGAGTAGTTTTAGATTTGATTTTAGGAATGATCTTGAACTACATATGAGTTTAGCCAGACACATTGTGCCGCTCTCAGTTCGATTGCACTATAACCTGCAGATAGAAAATCCACTGCTTACTGACATCCAGTATCGAATGCCTTTGGCATACTTGATGGCCATGGAGTCGTCAACAATCTTGGCCAAAGAGTATGAAGCAACTCTCAGTGAGCATGAAGTAGCTTATCTGGCCCTGGCATTTGCATTGGCTTTGGAGCGTAAGCGTACTGAACTGCCAAAAAAGAATGTACTTTGTGTATGCGCAACAGGTCTAGGTACTTCAAAAATTTTGGGAATTCGTATCAAAGAAGAATTTGGACCTTATATCGGGTCAATTACTACGTGTAATTTGAGTCAGATTTCTCAGATTGATTTTTCACATATTGACTATGTGTTCTCTACTGTTGAGATTGAATCTCCTTTGCCAGTTCCTGTGTGTTATTCGGGGTTCTTGCTCGATGACATTAATAAAGACTTGCTAGTTAAAGACTTGCTTCGTCGAGATGAACAAGAGGAGTTTGCTAAACACTTTAGCGAGCATCTTTTCTTCTCACATCTTGCGTACAGAAGTAAGGCGGAAGTACTTAACTTTTTGGTCAGTCAATTATGCAACGTTGAGAAATCAAACATCTCTGTTTCTGAAGATGAGTTCAGAGCTCTGGTTTTTGACCGCGAAACTTTAGCAATGACTGCCTTTGGAAACTTGGTTGCACTTCCTCATCCTTCGAGGCCTGTATCTGAGCGCACTTGTGTAGCAGTCGGCTTATTAGACAACCCAATTGACTGGGACGGTCATGACGTAGCTGCTGTGTTTTTAATTTCAGTTTCTTGTTCAGAAGACGAGAAGACCCGTTTATTTAACAAAAACATGGCGTCCCTTCTTATGGATAAAGAGGCAATTTGTTCACTGGTAAAGCATCAAAGTTTTTCAGCTTTTGTTGGTCAGATTACATCGTCAGGTGATGGTTTGAGAAAGAGGGGATAGGAATGGATGAAAGAGAGGTAGAGGCTATTGTCACCAACTTGGTTGTGCATGGTGGGGATGCAAAAAGCTATGCAATACAAGCAATCAAGTGCGCTCGTTTAGGAAAGTTTGACCAGGCAGATGAGTTGTTAAAACAGAGTTCAGAATCGTTAAATCGAGCGCATGAATTTCAGATGGAACGCATTCAACAGGAAATTATTGGACAGGACAACAAACCACTGTCTTTGCTGATGGTCCACGGACAAGATCATTTGATGTGTGCTCTTACCACACACGATTTGGCGGTGCAAATTGTTGAGCTTTGTAAGCAAGTAACTACGAGCAATGGTGAGTGAAAGGAAGTAGGTATGAAAAAGATTGATTTGTTTTGTAGTGCAGGTATGTCCACAAGTATGCTTGCAAACAAGATGCAAGAGGTTGCTGATGCCCATGGAATTCAAGTAAAGGTTGAAGCATTTTCTTCTACCGCGATTGATTTCCAGGTAGAGCACAACACTCCCGACTGCATTTTACTGGGACCCCAGGTTCGTTTTAGCTTTGACGATGTTAATGCAAAATACGGAGCAAAAATTCCTGTTGGCGTTATTGAGTCAGCGGATTATGGCAACTTGAATGGCGAGCGTGTGCTTAAGATGGCCATTTCTTTGATCAAGCGTGGTTCTACTGCATAGGGTTTCTCGCTATACGTTTTACCTGTGATTTTATAAAAATGGAGAGATGTTAGTTTGGAGGGTTCTATGAAAACGATGGATGTATTTGAAAAGCGACTTATGCCGCTGGCAGAAATGATTGGTAAAAATAAATACCTTTTGACCATGCGAGATTCGTTTGCAATGGTCATGCCAATCCTGATTATTGGCTCTATGTTTACTTTGCTTCGCAACTTCCCAATTCCTGCGTGGATCGATTTTTTGAAGACTACGATGGTTCAGCCAGATAAATCGCTGTTTGCTCTGCTGGCTATTCCTTCTGCATGTACTGTCTCGCTCATGGCAATCTTCCTTGCTTTTAACATTGGCTATAACTTTGCCGAGCACATTGGTATTAAAGACCGTGCGTCAGCGGGTATTGTTTCTTTGGTAAGTTGGTTCATCCTTATGCCTCAGGTAACTGAGTTTTCACCTGAAGAAGGCGTAGAGCCTTTCCTGGTAGACAGTATTCCTCTTGCATGGACGGGTGCAAAAGGCGTCTTCATTGCCATGATTGTAGGATTTTTTGCAGTAGGCGTATTTGGTTACATCATTAAAAAAGACTGGACCATTAAGATGCCAGAGGGCGTTCCTCCTACTGTTGCCCGTGCATTTAGTGCTCTTATTCCTATGACCGTTGCATTTACCGCCGTATGGCTGGTTGGTATTGTCTTTATCATTTCCCCATGGGGCAATGCCTTTAGCTTTATTTATGCAATTCTTCAGGCTCCTCTAACTTCACTTGGTGGAACTGTTTGGGCATTGGCATTTAGTTATGTTTTGGCAAGTGGATTCTGGTTTATTGGTATCCATGGCTCCAGCGTCACTGGTTCAATTTACACCCCAATTCTTACCGCACTTTCGCTGGAAAATCAGGCCGCATTTGCTGCTGGTGCAGCGCTTCCTAACATTGTTAACCGTGAGTTCGAGACCTTCTTTGCAACTTTTGGCGGCGGCGGCTCGACGCTCTCTCTGCTGATTGCAATGCTTCTGTTCTGCAATTCCAAGCGTATTAAGGATCTGGCAAAGATTTCTGTTGCTCCTGGTATCTTTGGTATCAACGAGCCAATTATCTTTGGTCTTCCTATTGTTCTTAACCCTGTTATGTTGATCCCCTTTATTCTCACTCCAGTGGTCAACATCATCATTGCGTACTTCATCATGGATCTTGGTCTAGTGCCTCTGTGCAACGGCGTTATGCTTCCTTGGACTACTCCTCCTCTGGTTTCTGGATTCCTGCTGAGTGGTTGGCAGGGCGCTGTCCTACAGCTCTTCTTGATTATTCTGGGCATCTTTATTTATCTGCCTTTCATCAAGACGTTGGATAAGGAATATCTGAAGGAAGAAGCCGCAGCTTCTGAGGAACCTTCTACTGAGCTGGAAGACTTTGACTCTATCGACCTTGATTCTGTCGTGCTGTAAAACTTTTGTATTTGAGCTGTACCTGGTGCAACGCTGAGACGCTGTGCCAGGTACCAGTTTGTATGCTTGATTGGAGGAAGTGATGCATAGGCTTGGAATTTCTCTTTATCCAGAGCACTCAACACCTGAAGCCGATGATGCCTACATGGCATTAGCAAGTAACTATGGTTTCTCGCGCATTTTCACATGCTTACTTTCTGTGGATAAGTCACCAGAAGAGACAGTAGCTGAGTTTTCACAGTTTATGGACCGCGCTCATGGGTATGGGTTTACTGTTGCAGTGGATACCAACCCGCGCGTATTCCAGCACTTAGGGGCAACGGCAACTGATATTTCTGTTTTTGCCAAGATGGGTGTTGATATTATTCGTCTTGATGGGCATTTGGGAGACCGCCAGGACATTGCTCTGACAAGAAATCCTTATGGTATTGCGGTTGAGTTCAACGCCAGTCAGATGCTGTCGCTTGATCTACTTATTGAGCGTGGTGCATATCGTCGCAATATGTGCGTTTGTCACAATTTTTATCCACAGAGATTTTCTGGCTTGAGCGAGAAACGCTTTATTGAATTCTCCGAGCATTATTTTGGTATGGGTTTAACTCAGGCTGCATTTGTGACGAGTCAGCAGAATAACACGTTTGGTCCATGGCCGGTTTATGACGGTCTTCCTACCTGCGAAGATGATCGTACTCGTTCAATTGATTTGCAGGCAAGACACCTGTTGGCAACTGGCCTTATTGACGACATTATGATTGGCAATTGTTTTGCTTCTGAAGAGGAACTTGCCGCACTAGCCGCCGTTGATACTACTAAGGTAACGTTCAAGGTTGAATTTGATTCTGGTGTAACTGAGGTCGAGAAAAACGTTTTGTATCAGTTCAACCACGTAACGCGTGGCGATGCATCTGAGTATTATCTGCGTTCTTCAGTACCTAGGATGTTTGAGTATTCCACTTCAATTCCTGCTCGCGAGCGCACAGATTGTCACATTAAACGCGGAGACGTATTAGTAGTGAATGACAATCTATCTCATTATCTGGGAGAAGTTGAAGTTGCTCTAAGAGATTTTGAGGACGACGGAACCCGCAATGTTG
Source organism: uncultured Atopobium sp. (assembly GCA_938028635.1). GTDB lineage: Bacteria > Actinomycetota > Coriobacteriia > Coriobacteriales > Atopobiaceae > Lancefieldella. The sequence continues at coordinate 250 of CALIZK010000003.1, read as the reverse complement.
TAGGACGTATCCCAGAAGACGAACTTTTCTTGTTGGATTATGTGAAACCTGAATTCCCGTTTGGATTTGTTAGAGACTAGCGGGGTTGTTTGGTTGTTACCGCAGTTCCTTGCGGACGTTGAACTTGTAAAAGGCAGCTCTGAGTGGGCTGCCTTTTTCTGTTCGAGGCTTTAGCCTGTTGAGCGCGTGTAACGCGCGAAACACAAAACCACCCGCTATTGAACTGCCTCCCATTTCTCGTGTCCAAGAA
>CALIZK010000002.1:0-5298 GCA_938028635.1 uncultured Atopobium sp. | reverse complement strand
GCTAACAACGTCAAGGCATCCCAGTTCAAGAAGCCTCTTCTTGAGTTCTCTGGTTCCTGCGCAGGCTGCGCTGAGACCAGCTATGGCCGCCTGGTCACCCAGCTCTTCGGCGATCGTATGTTCATCTCCAACGCAACCGGCTGCTCCTCCATTTGGGGTAACCCAGCTTCTTGCTCACCATTCACTACCGATGCAAACGGCCACGGCCCAGCATGGAACAACTCCCTCTTTGAGGACAATGCAGAGCACGGTATGGGTCTGATGCTTGGTCACCAGGCACAGCAGAAGCGTCTCCTGGAGCTTGCTCAGCAGCTTGTCGATGAGGACGGCGCATCTCAGGACCTCAAGGATGCTGCTAAGGCATGGATTGAGTCCGTCAACGACGCAGCTCTCTCCAAGGAAGCTTCTAAGACCTTCGTAGTTGAGCTTGAGAAGTCTGATCTTCCAGCAGCTAAGGAAATCCTTGCTAACAAGAGCTTCCTCACCAAGAAGTCCTTCTGGATCTTCGGTGGCGACGGTTGGGCATACGACATCGGCTTCGGTGGCCTTGACCACGTTCTTGCTTCCGGCGAGGACATCAACGTCTTTGTCTTCGACACTGAGGTTTACTCCAACACCGGTGGTCAGTCCTCTAAGGCTTCCCGTCTTGGCCAGGTTGCACAGTTTGCTGCAGCAGGTAAGGACATCAAGCAGAAGAACCTTGCTGAGATCGCTATGACCTATGGTTACGTCTATGTTGCTCAGGTCTCCATGGGCGCAAACCTCCAGCAGACTCTCAAGGCAATTGCTGAGGCAGAGGCTTATCCAGGACCATCCCTCATCATCGGTTACTCCCCATGCGAGATGCACTCCATCAAGGGCGGCATGGCTCACGCACAGGAGGAGATGAAGAAGGCAGTCGAGACCGGCTACTGGAACCTCTATCGCTTCAACCCAGCTGCACCTGCAGGTAAGAAGTTCACGCTTGACTCCAAGGCACCTAAGGGTGGCTACCAGGAGTTCCTGATGAACGAGGCTCGTTACAGCCGACTCACCCGCGAGTTCCCAGAGCACGCAGAGAAGCTCTTCAAGGAGAACGAGGAAGCCGCAATGGCTCGCTACGATCACCTTGTACGCCTCTCCGAGCTCTATGCCGCAGAGAAGAAGGAGCAGCCTGAGGAGTAAGGCAACTTACTTTCACGTAGCTTCAGCCGAGCCAGGATATCCTGGCTCGGCTTTTTTATGCAGCATTTTTGGCGAGAGACCCTCTGTTCTTCAAGCTCTTCTCGCGAGGTGATAAACTAGAGAGACTTTGCTCACGATGGGAGTTACTGTGGCACAAAAAAAGAGCAGACTATTTCCTGTAGCTTTTCTCGCTGCTAAAGCAACGCTTGCAGCACTTAAATTGACGAACCATGAGGGCGGAACGCTGCCAGGTTTTATCGCCGAGGGCATTGATCCTACATTTTTGGGAGACATTGCTAAGCCAGAGCAGATTGTCTTTATCACCGGCACAAACGGTAAGACAACTACCAACAACCTGCTTAACGATCTTCTCGCCGATAATGGCTATCAGACCGTTACCAACCGCGTTGGCGGCAATATTTCCAGCGGTTTTGCAAGTTCGTTTGCAAAGAATGCCACGTGGAGGGGTACCTCAAAGACTAAGCTTGCAGTTATGGAGTTTGACGAGCTCTCTGGACCTCGCATTTTCCCGTATCTGCAGCCTGATATTTTGTCTGTTACCAATTTGTTCCGCGATACGTTCTCTCGTAGCGCAACGCCAGACTACGTGTTTGACGTTATGGATAAGGGCATTCCTGCTTCAACTCATCTAATTTTGAACGCAGATGACATGATTAGCTGCAGGCTTGCTCCTCAGTGCACTCATCGTACGTATTACTCCATTGCAAGGCTGGCAGAAGACACCGCAGAGCCAGTGGGCATTGTTTCAGATCTTACCGCCTGCCCCAAATGCGGTGGCAAGCTCAAGTGGGATTATGCACACCTTAGGCATCTTGGCCACGCAACTTGTGAGGAGTGCGGCTATACCAACCCAACTCCTGATTATGAGGTCATCTCAGTAGAGCCAGAGACTGGCAAGTTTGTGGTCAAGGAGCACTGCCACGAGGGTGCACCAACATATGAGTACAAGCTCAATAGCTACTCTATCGTCAATCTCTACAACTTGTTTGTGGCCATTGTAACCGCGCGTGAGATGGGTCTTGCGCCTGCAACTATCGCTGCATCTTTGCAACGCGTTAACATTGCTTCCTCCAGGTATAACGAGATTGACTACAACGGTCGTCGTCTTATTAGCATGGCTTCTAAGGGCGAGAATGACACGGCAACTTCCGTCACTATTGACATCCTGCGTAAACAGCCAGGTGATAAGGCAATTATCATCATGATTGCTGACGCCTATATGGCAAAAGCAAAAGATCAGACAGAGTATATTGGCTGGTACTACCAGACAGACTTTGAGTTCTTACAAGATCCAAGCGTTAAACAGGTCATTATTTATGGCGACACATCGCTTGACCTGCAGCTCAGGCTGAGACTTGCCGGTATTGATCCAGCTAAAACTTTTGTGGCAAGCTCTCCTGAAGAGACCGCTGACCTGGTTGACCTTAACGCTTGTCAGCACGTTTTCTATGCACACGGCCTCTATAACGGTGGCATTGCTGACATCAGCAGAAACCGTATCATTGAGCGCTTGAAACAGATGGAGACCTCCCATGAGTAATCCAGCAACTAAGATTGAGATTCTTTACCCAGAGTACGGTAATCAGGGTGGAGACAACGGAAATGCTCTCTACCTGGAGGCCTGCCTTCCAAAAGAGAACTTTGTGTACACCTCTCACGCCGCAACACCTTACTTTGTGGAGCATACGCCATCGGCAATCATCATGGGTGGCATGACAGAAGCCCAGCAAGAACTTATTATTTCTCGCCTTATGCCTTACAAGGACAGGCTTGCAGAGCTGGCTGATCAGGGCGTTCCTATGCTGTTTGCCGGTAACGCTTCAGAGCTTTTTGGCGAGAAAATTGTTAATCCTGACGGCTCTGAAATTGAGGCTCTGGGCCTCTTCAAGTTTACGACCACTCGCTATATGCCCCAGCGCTTCCACGATGTCCAGGTGGGAGAGTTTGATCCTGGCAATGGCAAAGAGCCTTTTGTTGTCGTTGGCTTTAAGATGCAGTTCACACTCACCGAGGGAGATAACTCTAACTGCTACTTCCTTAAAAATAAGGTAGGTTTTGGCATCAATAAAGAAAGCAAGCTGGAAGGTTTCCGTCGCAAGAACGCTATTGCCACCTGGCTTATTGGTCCTCTGCTTCCTTTGAATCCTTATCTCACACGCTGGATTTTGGATATGGCGGGCGAGGAAGACACTCCTCTTGCCTTTGAGGAAGAGGCTGTTGCCGCATATCAAAAGCATGCTCGTGAGATGGTCTATCCAGGAATGCACCTGCATTACTAAAAGTATGTCTGCGCTGCTCATTTGCTCATATATACATTTCGTCGTATCATGAACTAAATTTTTTAGAGTTAACAAGGGGATTGTTTTGCCACAGGTTTCTTCAGCTTATGCAACAAAACAGCGCGCTCAGCGCCTTGCACGTATTGGTATTATTGCTGCCCTTTATGCAGCACTTACGCTTGCAGCTCTTCTTTTCTTGGGCGGTCTTGCTTGGGGTCCTGTACAGTTCCGCATTTCTGAGGTCGTTGTGGTTATTGCACTCTTTACCGCTGACGCAATCCCAGGACTGACGCTTGGCTGTGTTATTGCCAACCTTGCAAATATGGTCATTTCTGGCACAGGAGCTTTGGGATTGTTAGATGTAGTCTTTGGTTCTCTGGCAACTGCTCTTGGTGCATGGTTTACCTGGAAGAACAGGAAGAACGTACCACTTGCGCTTCTGGGGCCAGTGCTTGCAAATGCCGTTATTGTGTCTGCATATCTTCCCATTTTGCTTCAAGGATTGGGATTCTACACAATTCCATTTACCACCATTGAACTTGATGGATCGTATCCTCTTATGTTCTTGTTTGGTTTTATCACCACAGGACTCGGAGAGGCTGTTGTTCTCAACGTACTCGGAGCTCCTTTGGCTCGTGCGCTTAAGCATTCGCCTTTGCCGCAGCAGCTTGCTTCTGAGGATTCTGCTGCAGAATTAGTCGAGAACTAGACAACCATGCAAAGACTTGCTCAGTACATACATAGATCGACCAGGATAGTCCTGATTATTCTTGCCTGTGTATTGCTAGGCTTGCTTTCCTGGAGCGTCATGGCAGATAACTTGTTTGCCGCTCTTGTTGCAGGCGGAGGACTTGCCACGGTCATTGTTCTTGGTGGCACTACCCAGCCTGGTAATGAGCACGCCAGGTCTCAAGCAACAGAGCGAACACTTGAGGTTGCCTCTAAGACGCTCAAGACCTTACGCGGAGGCCTGTCGCAAGAAACAGCGCCAACTATCTGCACACTATTGCTTCCAGAAACTTCTGCAGCCGCTATTTCCATCACGGATACAGAGTACGTGCTGGGCTTTGAGGGAGACATTGCAACTTCGCATATGCCTGGTTCAAAAGTGGTTGGCCCTGCAACTGAGGTTCTGGAAAGCGGCCGCATGGAGACGTTTGTCTCGGTAGATAGTCGTCAGCAGGTACTACAAAGGCGCGGAGGCTTTGGCAATGGCGGCAGCTCCTTTGGCATCATTGTTCCGTTGATTGTTCAGGACCGCACGGTTGGTACTATCAAGCTCTACTATCGTCGTGGCATTGAAATTGATCGTACGCAGTTGGCAATTGCAGAGGGACTGGGCGAGCTTCTCTCCACACAGCTTTCCTCGTATGAGCTTGATCGCCAGGCAGAGTTAACTGCTCGGGCCGAGGTCAAAGCCTTGCAGGCACAGATTAATCCACATTTCTTGTTCAACACGCTCAACACCATTGCATCTCTTACGCGTACAAACCCCAATAAGGCGCGAGACCTGCTTCGCGAGTTCTCTGTGTTTTATCGCCGTACGCTTGAGAGCTCTCAAGGTGCGCTTATTCCGCTTTCTCAGGAATTGACACAAACGCGCAGGTATTTGACAATTGAGAAGGCTCGTTTTGGAGAAGAACGTATTCAAGAGTCTGAGCATGTCGATGAGGGATGCGAAGATATTCAGGTACCGTCTTTTTTGATTCAGCCTATTGTCGAGAATGCCGTGAGGCACGCTATGAAAGATGAAGGCGCCCTCCATATTGACATCCACGTCACACGCGATGATGATGATATTCTTATATCTGTTGCTGATGATGGTCTTGGAATG
>CALIZK010000001.1:0-9514 GCA_938028635.1 uncultured Atopobium sp. | reverse complement strand
TTACTCAAGATCTGCTGCTTAAGCCTTGTAAACGCTCTTTCCTCCAAGGAACGTCTCTTCAAGCTGAAGATCTTTTGTAACAACAATAAAGTCAGCATCATATCCAGGACGAATGAAGCCACAAACATCATCAATACCACAGGAACGAGCTGGGTTTTCTGAAGCCATACGAACTGCTTCTTCAGCAGATACAATACCCCAGTCAAAGACGTTCTTCACGCCTTCAAACAGACGAAGGATTGAACCTGCAAGGCTGTGAGACTCATCCATCAGACGAGCAGTTCCACCTTCAACAACAACAGGGAAATCGCCTAGTTTGTACTGTCCATTAGGCATACCACCTGCACGCATGCAGTCTGTAATAAGAACGGTATGGTCATATCCCTTTGCATTTACCAGAGCGCGAACAGCAATAGGATTAAGGTGATGGCCGTCGCAAATAGCCTCTGCATAGGTACCGTGGGTGGTCATTGCAGCGCCAACCATACCTGGCTCACGGTGGTGAAGACCGCTCATGCCGTTATAGGTATGAACAAAGATGTCTGCACCAGCGTTTACGCAGGCAAGAGCTTCCTCATACGTTGCATCGGAGTGACCAAGTGCAACATGAACACCGCGGTCTGCCATCTCTGCACAGAACTCTGGAGCGCCATCGCGCTCTGGAGCAATAGCAATCTTGGCAATCCAGCCGTCGGCACGCTCCTGCCACTCATCAAAGACCTCTACATCTGGATCAAGGAAGTACGCAGGATTCTGGGCGCCCTTGTGTTTCTCGGTAAAGAAAGGTCCCTCTAGGAAGATGCCCTGGATGCGAGCAGCATCAATGCCGTTTGCCGCAATTCCCTCTGCTGCATCAGCAACGGACTCACAAGCATCGCCAGTTTGCTCAACACTTGCGGTTAGTGTTGTTGGAAGCCAAGAAGTTACACCGTTAGAGAGCAAACCCTGGGCAATCTCAATGACGCCATCAGGATCGCAGTCCATAATATCGTGGTCCAGAAAGCCATGGATATGTGTATCAACAAGGCCAGGTGCCACCCAAGAACCAGTGCGGTCAATAATCTCGCAGTCTGGCTTCTCTTTAGTGAAATGACCAAATACACCGTCTTCTACGAGCAAATATCCTGGACCAGAAGTTGCTCCTGGCAAAAAGAACTTATCTGCTTTAACTGCAAATATACTCATACGTACCTCAATCATTCTCAAAAGGACGCGCCATAGGCACGTCCTTCTTAGTAATTCCTATAGTGAGTGAATTGTAACACCCTTAACCACTCGATTAACCTGACCAGTTGGAGAAGGTGTGTCTGGTTTGTTATTGACACGAACTGAGTTCAAGAGTGCCACGACTTGAGCAACCATTACAAAAGGCAGAGCCAAATAAGGTGCTGGTAGAGGCTCTGTAAATACTGGAAGACTAAACGTTCTTCCCGTAAAGTTTGTTGCCCCCTCTTGCTCAATACCAATGGTCAGAGCAGCAATCTGGTCTCCCTTAATCTCGTCAAGAATATCCAGATCATATTGACGCGTATAAGGGTTATTGGAAACAAAATCAAACACCAGGGTGTGTTCGTCGACAAACGACTTTGGTCCGTGACGATATCCCATCGAGGAATCCCACGACGTTGCATTAATACCAGCTGCAAGCTCCAAAATCTTAAGCTGAGCCTCATGAGCAAGACCCACAAAAGGACCAGAACCCAGATAGGTAATGCGGTTGAAATCGCTCTTAAGCCACTCAGCAATCTCTTCCTCGCGCTCAATTACCTGCCTACCCAGCTCAGCAGCATCAGAAATCCAAGCCTTCTTCTGTGAGTCATCAGCACTATCAAATACAAGAGTAGCAAGAAGTGTCATACAGCTATAAGAGCCGGTCATGGCAAAGCCCTGGTCATTTGCACCAGGAATAAGAAGTAGCAATGTATCGTCTTTACCTGCGGATTCAACGGCAAGTTTTCCTTCAGGAGCGCAGGTAATATTGATGAGCAAAAGATTTTTAACAATCTTACGGGCAATATTTACTGCAGCAAGACTCTCTGGACTATTACCAGAGCGCGCAAAAGAAACCAAGACCGTTGGATCATCTGGATCAAGGCTGCCATAAGGATCAGAAACAATATCAGTAGTTGCAACGGACGCAAACTCAAAAGAGCCCTTCTCGCCATGAGAACGAAGATACGGAGTAATGGTATCGCCTACATATGCCGAGGTACCTGCACCCGTAAAGACCACGCGGGTACGACGACCCTCGCCAAGATTGCGAGCACGCTCGACAAACTCTTTAATTGCAGAAAGGTTCTCCTGATAAATGCCAAAGGTAGATTCCCAAAGCTCAGGCTGCTGCTTAATCTCGGCAGTTGTAATATGAGCGCCTAGTGCCTTTAGCTCTTCTTGGCTCTTCTTAAACATTGATATCCCTTCTCACAGTTATTTAACTGCGTGTATGTACAATCTTGTATCTAAACTGATCCGCACGAGCCACGCTTAGTGTGAACTCAACAATGATATTTCTGTCGTTGTAGGTTGTGCGTGTGAGACTCAAAACAGGCGAGCCTTCAGAAATTTGCAATAAAGTGGCGTCATCTGAGCGAGCAATTGAAGCCTTGAACTCCTCTTCTGCTACGCCAATCTTTATGTTGTAGTCTTCTTCAAAATTTTGGTAGAGAGATTTTTGCTCAACATCATGAGCAGTAAGCGAGAAAAACTGTGAAACTGGAAGATACGTTACTTCCAGCATCATAGGCACGTCATCGGCACTTCTTAAACGTTTGATGCGGAAGAGTTTCTCGCCAAGAATAACGTGCATATGCTGGGCTAAGAACTTATTAGCCTCAATAGTGTCAAACTCCAGAATAGTTGTCTTAGGGACTCGACCTAACTGACGCTGCTGGTCAGTAAAGCTATAGCCTCCCATAAGGTCTGTTGCACGTTCAGAGACGTCTGCAACAAAGGTACCGCGGCCACGCTGGCGATAAATGAGTCCCATGTGTTCAAGCTCTTGCAGGGCAAGTCTTACCGTGGTGCGAGAAAGTCCATAGGAATCGGAGAGCTCACGCTCAGAAGGAAGTGGATCGTCTGGATCCATCTCGTTCTCAATACGATAGCGCAGCATGTTTGCTAGCTGTTCGTAGAGTGGCTGTCTTCCCATAAACGCTGTCATCAAAACTCTCCTATAAAAGACGGGTGCCCACTAAGTGGACACCCGTCGCACTTACTTAACCCCAAATATATGGGAGAACGCCAAAGCCAGAACCAAGAAGTGCAATTACCAGAAGCAGGCAGATGCACATAATTGGAGTCCAGTTACGCTTTGCCATGAGATAGTACAGGCAAAGGGTAAGAGCCAATGGGATAAGCTTTGGGCAAACGCCGTCGAGGATCTTCTGGATGTCAATGGAGACAGGAGAAGTAACTTCCTCGCCAACAGTTACCAGGTTAACACCGTTGCCGACTGGAGCAATAGCAGTAGTGCCGTCCTTGCCGTCAGCAGTCTTGCCGCCGATGAACTTAACGGACTCAGGATTCTTCTTGTAGTCAGCATAGGAACCCTCAGCAAAGAGAGCCTTGTCATACTGACCAGAAGCAAGCTGCTCGTCAGAAAGAGTTACCTGAGAAAGAACAACGCTGTGTGTCTCACCGTTAGGGATGTTTGCGCCAGCGCCAAGCTTGGTTCCACCGTAGCAGACAACCAGGCAGCCAACAACAAAGACGCCCAGGATAGAAGCAGCACGAGTGAACTCTTTTGCGTTCTCGGTGAGCAGGGTAATTGCGTCAGTGCCCATCTTGTAAGAAAGGTTCATCAGCCAATAACGTACAGCGAACTGTGCGATGTTGAAGATGATAAGGAACAAGAATGGTGCAAAGACATTGCCGGAAATTGCCATGTTAGAGGTAATACCAGCAGTAATTGGAACAAGGGTGAACCAGAACAGTGCGTCACCAATGCCGCCCAGAGGACCCATTGCAGAAACGCGGACTGCACGAATGGTTGGGATATCCAGCTTGTTCTGCTCGAGGGAGAGAACAATACCCATAACAAAAGTGACCAAGAATGGGTGGGTATTGTAGAACTCAAGGTTGTGACTCATGGAAGCAGCAAGGTCATCCTTGTTGTCGCCGTGAATCTTCTCAAGACCAGGGAGGATACCGTAGAGCCAACCAGCTGCCTGCATTCTCTCGTAGTTGAAGGAAGCCTGCAGGAACAGGGAGCGCCATACCATCTTGTTGAGCGTCTTCTGATCAAGTGGCTCAGCAGGAGTGGTGTTCTGATAGGTATCAGGAATATTAAATGCCATCTTCGAAGTCACCTCCAGCAACAACAGCAGGAGCAGCATTCTTCATCTTGGTCTGGAGCTGGTAATCCCAGAATGCGATACCAAAGCCGATGAGAGCAAGAAGCAGAAGTGCTGGACCAGAGAGCTCAGGAATGCTGATAAATACGATTGCAGCTGCAAAGCCCATGAGGAAGAAGCCCCAAAGCTCGCGAGAAACCATAACCTTCAGCAGGATTGCAAAGCCGACGAAGCGCATCATGCCACCAGCGACGGACAGTGCATTCATGAGCCACTTTGGAATCGCCGTGGTGATCTGAGTTCCAAATGCAGCGCCACCCAGGAAGAACAGGGTAACAATGACACCAAAGAAGAGACCAAGAGCAGCCATTGCACCATAGTTGATACGAGCAATTCCCTTAGGATCGGCCTTCTCGGCGTATGCATCAGCAGTTGCCATTACAGGGGACATAATGGTAAAGATGATGGTTACTGCATACTGACCAAGCAGAGAGAATGGAATTGCTGCAGCTACAGCGGCCATTGGCTCAAGCTTAGTAGTGATTGCAAAGACTGCAGACATAATGCCGCCGATAACAGCGTTAGGTGGCTGAGCACCACCAACAGGCATGTTGCCGATGGTCATAAGCTGATAAGTACCACCAACAATGAGACCAGTCTGAACGTCACCAAGAATCAAACCAACCAAAAAACCAGTTACGATTGGCTGGTAAAGAGACTCGAGGAAACTAAACTGATCGATGCCAGCGATAAACGCAACGATGAAAATTAATAACACCTGAATAGGGCTAACATCCATCTTAACTCCTCCTTTCAAACACACCATAACTACCGATGACGATGATCGGCAGACTATCCGAATACCTTTGCCAACCTGCTAGAAACGTTGCACCATTGCAACTTTTTGTAATCTCTACCAGGAAGTTGCGCGCAAAACTTACTCGAATAGCTTTGAGATATCCTCGACCGGGGTCGTAGGAACACGCCTAATCTCTAGAGTCACCCCCAATTCCTGAAGCTCACGGAAGGCAGCGACGTCCTTATCGTCTACCGCCACACTTGTGGCGACCTGTCGCTTTCCCTCAGCCATGTGCATATTGCCGATGTTCACCTTTTTGATTGGAACACCGCCCTTGACCAGAGTGAGGACATCCTCTGGATTCTCGGCAACTAAGAAAATGTGCTGGCTTGCAGAAGCCTTATGAATTACCTCAATAGTCTTCTGAAGCGTAAAGTACCTGGTTGCAACGCCACTTGGAGCAGCCATATCCATGAGGCCCTGGCGCATCTTATTTCCTGCAACCTCATCATTAGCAACAAGGATGAGGTTAGTTCCAAGGGTGCCGTTCCACTGAGTAGCAACCTGACCATGAATCAAACGATTATCGATTCGAGCAAGCTTGATATCTGGTTCTCCCATAACAAGTTCTCCTCTCTTTGCACGCACACTTGTGCGTGCTATCTGCGATTTTCATCGCACTACTCGCAACTTGCGCTGCGTGTTTTACTGCAAATTTATTTATTGTTGGAAACGCTGATTAACGCCCAACGATCCAACGTGATGACCACATTTGGAGCAAACTCAACATCTACTGTTTCTTTTTTGACGTTTTTAACTACGCCATACATTCCGCTGTTAGTCTTAACTTTCTGACCTGCATGAAGATTCTTCAGAAACTCTGAAGTTGTTCCCGCCTTTTTAGAAGAGGCTCTCCAAACAAAGAAGGAATAAACAAGGCCCAAAATTACCAAGAACGCGAGAAGAACAATGGATGAAGCAAGAATGTTCTCTGCTAGATTTGCCATGTGCATCTCCTTAACTCAACAACAAAACGCTACTTAAATACCATCGTCTCCGAAGATGTCATCTTCTGGCTCAACCTCAAGCTCAAGACGCTTATGGACAACTCCCTGGCTACCAGCTAAAACAGCAGTATCAACCAGCTCTTCAAGAGAGGTATCTGCCATGCGGCTACCAAGTGTTTCAAGAAGCATAGGAAGGTTTGTGCCGGTAACAACTTCTACGTTTGAATAACTCTGAGCAATAATCATTGCCTGATTAAAAGGTGTTCCGCCAAGCAGATCGCAGAAAACCAGCACGCCGTCAGTAGTGTCAAGAAGATCTGAAATTGTTGCAGAAAGAGTTTCTGGGTATGTTGCAGCACCGGCTTCAATAAAAGGAACGGGAACAAAAGCTTCTTGCTCACCAGCAATCATCTTTAAAGCATCAGCAAGTCCGTTTGCAAAAGTTCCATGACCAGTTAAAACGCAACCTACCATGTCAAACTCCTTTCAAAGAGTTGGAAACTATCTGGGGAGCTACGCGGAAAACTAGGGGTGTTGAAGCTTCTCTCTAAGTGGTAGATACCAGATAACAACCTAACATAGGTATAGTCTAGTGAGCATCTTGAGATGTGTACGTTAACAATCGACGGCTTAACGGTACTATTTTTACCGTAAACGGTACACACGTTGTTATTTTCGCAGGTAGATATATGGATAAATTGTGACGATGCACTAAAAAATTTAGAGCTATCCTTGAAAAATGAGAAGTTCTTATAACGCACCTTTATACGTAATAAATGTAGTAAACAACCCTAAAATCCTGCTCAAATATGATGAGAAAATAAAATTGGTATTAAGAAATTATGTACTGGTATCTTTTTTTAGAACATCTAAAGAATAGTTTCTTGATGGCGCTTTGGTTAAATAGATTCAACTCAATTTCATTTGCAGTGGCGCTGTTCCATAGTGTTTCTCGCCCCTGCTTTCCTCTGAGCACTTTGTGTGCACTGTCTTTTAGACGAGGTGATATGCGTGATTGTTACCGTAACACTCAATGCATCCATTGATAAAGCGTACTACCTGGACTCTCCTGTTGTAGATGGAACGGTACACAGAGTCTCGGTAGTAGATAACAGTGCGGGCGGCAAGGGTCTTAACGCCTCACGAGCCATTACCACTCTTAACTACCCCGTTTGTGCCACAGGATTTGTAGGCGGTAATAACGGAAGATACCTTGTTGAGCTGGCTCATAAAGATGGTATTACCAGCGATTTTATTTATACTGAGCAAGAAACCCGCTCATGCATTAATATCCTGGAGCCAAGCGGACAATCAACTGAATTCTTAGAGCCTGGACAGCCTGTACTTCCTGAAGAATTCCTTGCTTTCAAGGCAAAACTTGTGCAGCTTACCAACGAAGCCGAAGTTGTTACCTTTAATGGCAGTGTTCCCAAGGGCATTTCTGCCGAAAATTACAAAGAACTTATTGAAGAGACCATGGCTGCGGGCGTGCCTTGCATTGTAGACGCATCCGGTGCACTGCTCACCTCCTGTATTGATGCCCTTCCTACCATGATCAAACCAAACACCGATGAAATCGGTCAACTTCTAGGAAGAGAAGTAACTACAGAAGACCAGGTCATTGAGGCAGCTCAGGAGCTGCACAAACGCGGCATTAAAATTGTAGTTGTCTCGCTTGGTGCAAAAGGTGCGCTCATGGTTTCTGATGAAGGAACCTTTAGAGCAAATCCTCCAAAAATTGAAGCTATAAATCCTGTTGGTGCAGGAGATACCCTTGTTGGCTCATTTGCTGTTGCACTTGCTCAGCAAAAACCAACTTCAGAGTGTCTTACCTTTGCGCTTTCATGTGCTACCGCAAGTTGTTTATCTGCAGGTACCGGTCGCTTTGATCAAGATGTTGCAACTAAGATTCAGAAGCAGGTCACAATCAAAAAGATTGCTGAATAATATGCAGCAAGACGGGTTTCTCGCCAAAGGTTACAAAGACAAAACTATTTCTAGAAAACTTACGTAACAGAGTAAGAGAAACGTTACAATTTTTTCAGTCAATCAAAGAGCCCTTTGGGGCGAAAGGAGCAATAGATGTTCGTTACTACTAAGCAGATGCTTCTTGACGCACAGGCTGGCCATTATGCTGTTGGCGCCTTTAACGTTGAGAACCTTGAGTTTGTAATGGCTGTTGTTAGGGCAGCAGAAGAGCGCCGCTCCCCTGTTATTCTTCAGACCACTCCTGGCACCATCAAGTACGCAAGCCTTGATTACTTTGCTGCCATGGTTCGTTGCGCTGCTGAAGAGGCAACAGTTCCTGTTGCTCTTCACCTAGATCACGGTGACGGCTTTGACCGCTGCATCCAGGCAGCTCGCGCCGGTTACACTTCTGTCATGATTGACGGCTCTCACGTTCCATTTGAGGACAACATTGCACTTACCGCATCCGTAACCAAGTTTGCTGGTCCTATCAACCTTCCTGTTGAGGCTGAGCTTGGCAAAGTTGGCGGCAAAGAGGACGACGGCCCAGCTGTTGAGGGCGAGAACCCCTACACTGATCCAGACCAGGCTGAAGAGTTTGTTGCACGCACTAACTGCACTTCTCTTGCAGTTGGCGTTGGTACCGCTCACGGCGTCTACCACGGCACACCTCACATTGAGCAGGGCGTCCTCAAGGCAATCCGTCAGCGCCTTGATATTCCTCTGGTTCTTCACGGTACTTCTGGTGTTCCAGATGACCAGGTAGCAGAGGCAATTCAGAACGGTATTTGCAAGGTCAACTACGCAACCGAGCTCCGCCAGGTCTTTACCGCAGCCTTCATGAAGTACATGTCAGAAAACCCTGGCAACTTTGATCCAAAGAAGCCTTCCGTTCCTGGTATGGAAGCAATCACTCAGATTGTTGCAAGCCACATGGATAACCTGGGTTCTTCCCACAAGGCATAAGCGTCAAGGCATAGCCGTCACACGTATCCTGCTTTTGCAGATAAAAACAAGGCGAGAAGATCGATTGGTCTTCTCGCCTTTGTATTAAAAGCAAAGCGTTGTTGAAAACGCAAGCCTTAGCAAATCTTGCAAATCCAATCTGCTTCTGGAGCCTCAATCTCGCCAGACTGAATGCTGGTCAGCGTGTTGCGGAGCTTAGACATAACTGGTCCAACAGCCTCCATACCAGCGCCAAAGACAATCTCTTTCTGGCCGTCAACAACTTTGCCAACAGGAGAAATAACAGCAGCGGTACCGCACATGCCGCACTCAACAAACTGGTCAAGCTCGTCAAAGCGGACAGGACGCTCAACAACCTTCATACCAAGCAGGTCTTTAGCAACCGTTGCCAGAGAGCGACGGGTAATAGAAGGCAAAATGGAATCTGTGTAAGACTGTGGAATAACCAGGGTTCCCTCTTTATCAACAAAGAGGAAGTTTGC